>JBBKWJ010000207.1:0-19342 GCA_037968895.1 Acidimicrobiales bacterium | reverse complement strand
CCAACCCGATTGAAGACCAGCTTCAACAGATCGAGATCGATGACATTCTCGATCAGGTCGCCGAAAACGGCCTCGACAGCCTCTCTAAAGAGCAGCGCAAGAAGCTTGAAAACTATTCGAAGGAACAGCGTAAGAAGAAGGGGCTCTAGTCGCCATGGCAGACCTCATCGCATGGTTCGGCCAGCGTCACCCAGGCGAAGTGATCGTCTGTAAGGCCGGCGGGTTCGTCAGCGCACCGTACGCAACCGAGTTCGTCAACGCAGCCGAACGGACCGGCGTTGGCATTCTCTCGATCGAAGGTTTCTTAGTTGAAGCAGGCGGCGTCGCGTATCCGGTTGAAGGCCGACATCGCGACCTTCTCGACCTCGATCAGCTTGATTGCGAGACGTTCGTCGGTTCGTCATGCGGCGCGGCGCGACAGATCTTGGCCGGGGTGTGGGCCAGCGACCCGACCTCCGACCAAACATCAACACTTCACGACGACGTGACCTACCGCCACATGATCCGATTCATTTTGGATCAATAGCCTCGCACTTACCCTCGAGTTCAAGGCAGCGCTAATACCGTTACCTGACCGGTGTCGCCGTTGACCTCGATGAGCGAACCATCTTGGATTCGCTTTGTCGCATCGGTGCACGACACCACACACGGAATACCGAGTTCGCGGCTCACGATGATTGCGTGGCTGAGAGGCGCCCCAACATCGACAACGACAGCAGCCGCGGGCACAAACAGTGGCGTCCACGACGGATCGGTGATTGGAGCGACCAGAATGTCGCCCGGCTCGAGCGCCGTTGGGTCGTGCGAGTCGGTGACCACTCGAGCGATTCCGCGTTCGATGCCGGGACAGCCCGACACGCCGGGAAGCACTTCGCCGAGCACCGCGAGGTCAATAACGACCTCGTCGCGACGCGGATAGTCGCCAATTGGGCCGGGCGATCCAACGAAAAGAAACGGTTCTTGCAACTCACTTACAGCGGCGTAGTGAGCGCTCCGTTCTTCGATGACATCGTGGAACGGCGCAGGGTCATCAAGAAACGCATATTGCTCGTTTTTCATCAACATGCCGAAGCTCTCAACTGTGGGCATCGTGCCGGCCGCGACGCACCGCTGACCCCACTCTCGCATCATCATTCGTAGTTCGTGGACGAGCTTGATGCAGTTTGTCTTCGTGCGTTCCCGGCCAGGCATGAACACGGTGGCCGCATTCAGCGCAGCCAAGAACTGGCCCTGCGTCTCAGGGTCTCCGACGAGCATCGCGGCGATCCGTTCACCGATCTGCTTTCGCTCGGCGGCCCGGTCGTCATTGTGGGCTTGGGGTGCCGCGCTTTGCGGCGAGAGACGCATTCGGTCAACCGCAGCGAGTGCAAGGTTTGGATCAGTTTCCCATGTCGGCGAGCGGGCTTCCCATTCGTTCGGGCCTCGTGCGCCGTAGCGGAACGTGAAGTCGTCGAGCGCAGCCGCAAAGGCCGCGGCGTCGTCGCCCTCGGCCGCTCGAATTCGGCGGTCGAGATCGGCATTGCCAGCATCGAACAGCGCAGTCAAAGCCGGTGACGCTGCGACTTGGCGGCCGAGGGTCCACATCAACATCGACGGTGCCGCTGACTCGACATCGCCCAAGCCAGCCAGCAGTTTGAGGGTTGATTCTGGCTCTCCGACGGCAGCGCAGACCTTAGTGATAATGCCGATAGGCACCGTGGCGAGGAAGCTGATGAAGATGTGCTGGCCGAACAGATGAGCAAAGTGCTCTTCCATCAGCGCCCAGCTCGTATCAAGGATCTCGCGATCAGTCATCGCCGAAAGATCAAGACGATTGGCGCGAAGGTCGTTCATCGTTGCTTCGTCAGCCAGCACGTCTGGCAGGTTTGGAGTGGTCAGCGTCCATTGGAACGTCTCACCGATTTTGGCCGTGAGTTCAGGACGGTCATGCCACGGCTCGTCGACAATTGGGGGCACACCGGGAGCATCGCCGAAGAACGAGTCGTCGATGTCTTGGGCTGTCATGCCGGGGCCGCGAGCGCCGAGCATGCGGAGGGCCGATGCGTTCAGATAGGCGTAGCCACCCGTGACACCAAGGAAGACGCACTCATCCGCTGGCATCTCATCGGGGGTCATCACGCCGATTCGATAATACGCCTCACGAAATCCGACTTCGGAACCGCCGAGGCCTTCTTCGTTTTGGAACCCGAACGAGAACGTCAGCGGCGCCACCGGGTCGGGGAATACCTCCCCTACGTTTGCCCTCGTGTAGAACGGAAACTTCTCGCTCAACGACGTTTCGACAATCCAGTCTTTGACCATGCGGTCCCCCTTGATTAGGTCCCGCCGACGTCGCCAGGCGGCGGCTATCTGTGCGGGCTCATGCTCCGGGAGACCTTAGTGCCGTTCGTCACAGCAAGAAAATTAAGCTAGTCGACGATGTCGACGGGGGTTCCCGGCTCAATAATCGCAGCAACCGCGACAATCGTTTCATTCTCGACTCGAATACAGCCAAGTGACGCTTTTTGGCCAAGTAGGTCTGGCCGTCGAGTGCCGTGGATGGCGACGACAGCATCGCCCCCGTTGATCTGATCTATCGTCTCGGAATAGGCCGATAACGCAAGCACAAAGGGCCCGTAGACCGAGGTCTCGTCCCACGGGAGCTCATCGCGAAGGTAAAAGTGACCGGTCGGCGTCGGCGAACCGTCTTTGCCAATTGACACAGAAACTGTTGAAACAACGACCCCATCGCGCTCGACCGACATTGTGCGATCGCTCAGGTCTATCTCTATACGAGAGTCAACCATGCCGACGGTGACAGCAGACTTAGGAATCCAACCAGTTGTGCCATTCGGGCGAACCGGCACCGCCACCTCGTACCACTCGCCCTCTTCGCCGATCAGTTCGAAGTAACGAGGGCCAAAGAACTCAGTAGGCACGACAAGGCTCCAGGCCGCCTCGGCTGCGTGGTCGGGGGCATGCCACACCTCGACGAAGCCTTCTTCGACGAGAGCTTTTGCGACATAGGCCGTTGACCCGTCGAAGACTGGCGTTGTGGTTGTCGTCGGCAGCAACGTCGTTGCGGGCGCCGTCGACGATGTGCTTGTAGGCGACGAGACATTTGCCGATTCGAGTGCGTTTGGCCACTCCTCGGTGTTGGGTGCGGCGGTGTCTGATGCGGCGGTGTCTGATGCGGCGGCGACGGCGTCGGTGCCACCGCTCCACCACAACGCCGAACCAACGGCAAGCGCGAGAACAGCAAGGGCCCCCATCAAGAAGTTCCTTACCTTGTGACGTTCCAAACCGACCGACTCCTTACGGCGACGCCAGGCAACAGCGACGACGACACCGAAAGTACGAGCGTAGCCCACTGTGGGGCTCGCTTGATCGTCGCTAGCTGGCTTCGGCGAGGACGGCGTCGACATCGATGAGGCCAAGGCGTAGCTTCAGCGTGAGGATCCTCGACACTGACTCATCGAGTCGTTCGGTGGTGAGTCGGCCCGTCGACGCCGCATCTCGAAGCGCAGTCTGTGCTGCGACGAGATCGGGAGGGGCGAGGAGCAAGTCGATTCCGGCCTCGATGGATTGGATCGCGACCTCGCCACGATCTTCACCGCTCAACGCACCCATATCGAGCGCATCGGAGACAATTACGCCTTCGAAGCCGAGATCTTCTCGTAGCAACTGCTCGACAAGCACCCGACTCTGGGTCGCCGAAACGCCCGATGGGTCGAGTTGAGGCAAACTCAAATGCCCAACCATGATCATGTCGACGCCAGCGTCTGCTGCAGCTGCAAAGGGAACACGCTCGCGGCTCCGCCACAATTCGGGGCTGATGTCTAGCACGGGCAATGACTCGTGACTGTCGACCGTCGTCGCGCCATGACCAGGCCAGTGCTTCGCAGACGCGGCGACGCCACCCCGCTGCAAGCCGTCGATCACAGCGACAACCATCGTTGCTGTCGCCTCGGGGTCTGCCCCGTAGCTACGGTTGCCGATTACCCCAGCGTCGCCGTCAACGAGGTCGGCGACTGGGGCGAAGACGACGTTTATTCCCTGCGCCCGAAGCTCAACCGCAGTCTGAGTTGCGAGCGTCTTCGCCTGCTCGGGATCGCCAGCCAGGGTTCGGGCCGCCGGAATCGACGTGACGCCATCGACGACGCGTTGCACGCGACCGCCCTCCTGATCTACCGCGATGAGCATGCCTACCGTCGGTGACGACGCAACCTGAAGCTCATTCGAAAAGCTGGCGAGTTGCGCCGAGTCGACGATGTTTGGCCCGAGATAGAGCACACCACCGAGATGGAACGTGTCGACGAGCTCGATCGGCGTCTCGACTCCACCGAGGCGAACGTTTCCGGGGTGCGCTTCTGCCCCCGACGCGCCTTCGACGACTGGCATGAGCAGTTGGCCGATTTTCTCGTCAAGACTGAGGTTAGCCACGATGATTGCGACCGGGTCGGGGGCCGCAGTCGTTGTGGTCGTGGCCATCGTTGTCGTCGTTGTCGACGCCGCAATTGGCGCGGTCGTGGCAGATACCGGCGAGTTCGTGGACACACTCGCGCCCCCAGCGATGTCGCTTGCTGATGTGCACGATGCAGCGAGCAGCATCACGCCCAATAACGAAACGCGTAATGAGAAACCAGTCCGCCGGCGCACGCCCTCGTTCTCGTCGAGTATCTCGGCACCCTGTTCAACCACGCCGGTCATCCTAGGCCAGCGCCGTGACCAGAGGGCGCGCTGGCGATCGGTGTGAAGCCAACTATTATTGACCTCAGCTACGGCCGATGAGGGGGAGGAACGCAATAGTGCCAATGACCGACTGGAATCCCGTCCTCCGTTCTCAGTTCGATGAGCCGTACTGGCACGAACTACGACAATTTGTTCACGCCGAGCGCCAACGACACACCGTGTACCCGCCGGAGGATCAAGAGTTCGCCGCGTTCCACCTCACTCCCTTCAACGCCGTCAAGGTGGTCATCCTCGGTCAAGACCCGTATCACGGCCCCGACCAGGCCGAGGGGCTGTGTTTCTCGGTAAAGCCCCCAGTAAAGGCACCCCCGTCACTCCAAAACATCTTCAAAGAGCTCCGGAGTGATGTCGGCATCGAAAGCCCGAATCATGGGTCGCTGACTGAGTGGGCCAAAAGAGGAGTGCTGTTGCTCAATACCACACTGACCGTGAGGGCAGGCCAGGCAGGTAGCCATCAGGGGCGGGGATGGGAAACGTTCACCGACGAGGTGATTCGAACCATAAACAATCGTGCCGACCCAGTCGTTTTTGTGCTGTGGGGAGCGGCGGCCAGGAAGAAGAAAGGCTTCATTGATGCGAACCGACATGGCATCATCGAATCGGCTCACCCCTCTCCGTTATCGGCCCATCGAGGGTTTCTCGGCAGCCAGCCCTTCTCGAAAACTAATAAGGCACTCGAACAACTTGGTCAGAAAGCGGTCGACTGGAGCCTGTCGGAGCGCTAGGGTGTCCCCAGGCAGAATTGGGTAGAAAAGTGGCTGGCTCAGACCAAGATCGACGTTCGATGAGGGAACCGAATACCGGCAAGCGCCTTATCGACTTGGCGCGCAACGCTGCCCTGCTTCTCGCCCTCTGGTTCGTCTACAGCTGGGTTCGAAGCCACACAAACGACAATTGGACCGGCGCCTACCAAAACGCCGCCGGGCTTCTCAGCTGGCAACAAGCCGTCGGTCTGCCCAACGAGGCCATCGTCCAAGATGTCTTCCTCGGCTACCCCGGGCTCATCAAGGCTGCAAACCGCTACTACATGTGGGTGCATTTCCCGCTAACGGGCTCATTCTTGATCTGGACCTGGTTCAGGCACTACGGGCATTTCAAGATCGTTAGGGCAACCCTAGTGAGCGTCACCGTTGCCGCCCTCGGCATCCACATCTTGTTTCCGTTGGCGCCTCCCCGCTTCATGACAGCGCAAGGTTTCGTCGACACCGGCCTCCGTTTCGGCCCAAGTCCGTACGAGCTCTCCGCTTCACAGGCCGCTAACCAGATCGCAGCGATGCCATCGCTGCACGTCGGATGGGCACTTTTGGTCGCGCTTAGCGTGATTGCCATCTCAAAGAACCGACTGCGATATCTCATTCTTGTCCACCCGCTTGTCACATTCTCTGTCGTTGTTGTGACGGCCAACCACTACTGGAGTGACGGGTTCGTCGCGGCGGCACTGGTCCTCTCGCTCTGGGCGCTCTTTCGCCGCCGCTATGTGCCACGCCTCAATGCAGTGTCGTCCTCCGACCCCCTGGCCCTCGTCGACTCCGACGGCACCAAACTGGTCCCGGAAAGCCGGACCGAAGAAAATTCCCTAGCCAATTTGGCCGCGTACCAGGACTGAATGTCGCCATACTGTGGGCGTGAACACTTCCACTGATCTGCTACACGCTCTACTCGACGAACGTGGTGTCCTTCTCCTCGATGGAGCTATGGGGACCGAACTGTTTGCACGCGGCCTGACCAGCGGTGATAGTCCCGAGTTGTGGAATGTGGAGAACCCTGATCGGGTACGGGCCATTCACGATGCCTATCTTTCCGCTGGTTCTGACATTGTCCTTACCAACACGTTTGGCGGCAGTCGCTATCGCCTCGCCCTGCACAAGCTTGACGCGAGGGCGATCGAACTCAACCGAGCTGGCGCCGAGATCGCACGAGCGGCGGTTGACGCCAGTGGCCGTCGAGCCCTTGTCGCAGGTTCGATGGGGCAAACCGGAGAGCTCATCGAACCACTCGGCGAGCGGACAATGCAGCAGATGACAGACGCCTTCGCTGAACAAGCCTCAGGCCTCGCGGCCGGCGGCGCTGACATCATCTGGATCGAGACAATGTCGGCGCTCAACGAGATTGAAGCTTCGGTCACGGGTGCTCGCCTTGGCGCTCCAGACCTTCCAATCGTAACCACCATCAGTTTTGACACGAATGGCCGCTCAATGATGGGCGTCACTGGCAGCCAGCTCGCAGAGCTCGGCGCCAGGCTCGAACTCGACGGAATCGGTGCCAATTGCGGCGCAACCGTCGCCCAGACCGAAGCCGCGGTGGCCGAGGTTGTGGGCCAATCGAGTGGAATTATCGTTGTCTCGAAAGCGAACGCAGGCATCCCTGAGTGGAAAGAGGGCGGCCTGTCGTACGACGGATCACCCGAGATCATGGCAGCGCACGCGCTGCGGATGCGGGCCGCAGGAGTCAAACTAATCGGAGCCTGTTGCGGCTCCAATCCTGCTCATATCGCCCTGATGCGTCAAGCGCTCGATGGCACAATTGAGATCGACGATATTGCGGCGCCCGGCCCGGCTCCGCGCGAGGTCGATCCCAATGGCGAGGCACCTCGGCGCCGTCGACGCCGAGGATAAACGTTCGCTATCTCAAACCTTGGCGGTTTTGAGCAACTTCGCCAGGTGTGCGTCGAAGATGCTCGGCAGCTCGCCAGCCCGGCGACCCATTGCATGAATCGGAGTCCGCTCACCGTGGGCTTCGTTAATCGCTACCCGTAGTGGGATGGATGGCGTCCACACAGATCTCGACCCAACCAGGCGTGTGAGCTCGATTGAGCGTCGTTGAGCGTCGGACGAGACTGCAGGCACCCGGTTCAAGATGAAGCCAGCGAGCTCGAGCTGCGGATTATGTGTCTCCCAGACGCTCTCGATCAGATCTAGAACCGGGGAGACGCCGCGCAGGCCGAACACGGTTGGTTCGACAACGACGACGGCGCTCTTCGAAGCGACCAGCGCGTTAACTGTGTTAAGTCCGAGCGACGGAGGGCAGTCGATTAGCACGAGTTCGAAATCATCAGTCACGCCTTCAAGCGCGTTCGCCAACCGTTGGCTCGCGTGCGCTTTGCGGACTTCTGTCTCGCGCTCGGTCAGATCTCCTGACGCGGGCAAGAGCCAAATTGACTCACCCCAGCCGGACTGCACGATCATGTCGCGTGCAGAACCGCTTTTGTTTGACGCGAGTGCATCGCCAGTACCCCAGAAGTCGGGGGATGGCTCCACGCCGAGCGAGAATGTTGCGTTTGCCTGAGCGTCGAGGTCAACGACGAGCGTGCGAATGCCGCGTGCCCATGCTGCGGATGCAAGCCCGAGCGTCACCGTCGTTTTACCTACGCCACCCTTTTGGTTGAGTATTGCCACACTGGTTGCCATTTGTATAGCTTCCCACGGTCAGGGCGTCGGTGGGGTGACGGTGTCGCGAACCCAGTTTCCGTGAAAGCCGTTGGGGATTCTCACAGGCAGCTGGACCCTCGCCACTTCAGTGGCCATATCATTCGCATCGAGAACAACCACGTCACTTCGGTTCTCGGACTTGTCATACACAACAGTCATAAGCCAGCCGTCGTCCTCGGCGGTCGCTCCCGCTTTGCTCACGAAAACCGGCTCTCCCGCTGAACGACCCTGGCCGTGGTCGTGCACTACAGCAGTACCCGTTTCAAGATCGTGTTTGAACGTGCTTCCTGTCTCGATCTCGGCACCGCTAGAGATCCCGGTTGTGTAACCGAATCGGTTACGAAGGTTAAGCACCGACCCCGCAACCCGGGGAAACTCCTGGGGACGATTGTCGATAGTCGTTCTTGTCACCCGCCGTGCGAGTGGGTCGACGGTCCAGCGCGCGAGACGGGGCGAACTATCTCTGAACGGTCCGCTTCGATCCTTGTCAAACATGCGGTCGTACTCGCAGATGTCGATGACAACCTTGCCGTCATCAGTGTCGTAACTATTTAGAGGGTGGAAGGCAAAACACGGGTCGATGGCGCACCAGACAATGTCGGCCTCGCTCTCGGCGTTGCGGGGTAAAAGTCCAACTCGAGCGTCGTAGTCATCGAACCAGCGAATAGGAAATGACGACCCGGCAAGCGCCAAGTCGAAGTCGACGGCGACAGGAAGATCGAGGATGATCGCGTACTTCTGGGTCAGTCCCATGTCATGCACCATTGGCATCGTCGGTGCGGTGATTCCAATTGTCTTGGTTGTTGTGCCGTCAGGGCCAACAACGACGTACTGCAGTTGGTCGATGAGATCGGGCCACGAATAACACACCGCATGCATCTCGCCGGTGAGGGGATCGTACTTCGGGTGAGCCGTGTAGCCGTTTTGCAGGGTGTCGCCAAAACCATTGGACCTGAGTGACTCGAGCTCATAGCTGAGCTCGACTGGCCTCGTTCCGGCTTCAACGATCGCGAACGTCTTGCCCGCGTGACCAATCACGTTGGTATTTGGACCGACTCGGCCCGAGACGGGACCTGGTGTTTCTCGTCCGAGTAGTTCCTTCGTTCGGTCACTGGCGACATAACGATTGCGATACCACTCGGCGTTCCCGCCTCGCAGGCGCAGCCCGTGGACCATTCCATCGCCAACAAACCAGTGGTGCGACAATAGGTCGACGTCGCCAATCGGGTTCGGCCCAATCCGCAACAAGCGTCCTTCGAGTTCGTCTGGAAGCTGGCCGACCACGGGAAGATCGAAGAGTGTTGACTCCTCGGCAACGGGCGCATTGTTGCCACTGATATAGGCGGCGGCATCGAGAGCAGTCATTGGCGCTCCTAGTTATCCATCAAGTCATCGGAAAATAGCACGTCTTGGTGTTGGCGGCGCAGCCCCTCTAGCCAGTGGCGCCGACAACGGAGATCATAGGTAATCACCGGCGCCTCGGCGGCGTCCGCAGGTTCGGTGTCACCAACGGCAACGAGATCGCCGTCGTAGACCTGCAGCCCATTGACAAGCCGAGCGTTGTGCGTTGCTCGAGCCCCGCACCAGCAGCGCGCCTCAACCTGGAGTTCTGACCGTGTGTCTGCCATTTCTAACAAACGCTGGGTCCCAGGGAACAGCTGACCCTGGAACGACGTCAACAACCCGTATGCGTAGACCTCGATGTCGAGTTCGTCGACGACGCGCGCGAGCTGATCGATCTGACCCGGGGTGTAAAACTGGGCCTCGTCACACAGCACCGCGTGGAGCCCCGCCCCAGTGAGGTGTTGCTGATGAATGAAGCGGCGGAGGTCAACCGTGTGATCGATGATCGTTGCGTCGGCCGCTACGCCGAGGCGACTAGAGACCTTTCCTTCGGTCCGGTCAAGTTGGGTGATCAGTAGACACTCAAGCCCACGAGCTCGCAGGTTGTGATGCACCTGCAGGGCCTGGGTCGATTTGCCAGAACCCATCGTGCCGAAGAAAAACCTGAGCTGCGCCATCTCTGCAACCTACCAAGGCACTCCGGGCTAACGCCCGCTCGCAGGACAGATCAATCGTGTTCAGCGACAAGGGCGTCAACGGCGTCGGCGAGGCCGTCTTCGTCGTTTCGACCAATGACATGATCGGCTGCCGCTCGTGCGTCGTCGGTTGCGTTTCCCATGGCAAAACCGCGCCCAGCCCACCCCAACATCGGTAGGTCGTTGTGATTGTCGCCGAACGCAGCAACTTCTTCCCGGTCGACGCCAAGGTCGACGCAGAGTTCATGGAGTGCGGTTGCCTTAGTCACGACGCTGGCTGCAATCTCGATGAATGGAAGACCAGAGTATGAGACCACGGCGCTGTCGCCGACGGCACGAGTGACTCGGGAGAACAGCTCGTCAATTGAGTAGTCATCGTGAAACGCGATGACCTTATGCAGCCGTTCGGGCAGGTCGGTGAGAATATCGGTGACCGCAGGTGACGGCGGTGCCGTAACAGGAACTCGTTTGGTGAAACCTGCCTCATGGGCCACGCTGCGGTCGAGCTCGAACGCAAACCCAACTCCGGGTAGCGCCGCCCGCAAATCGACCACGATTCGTTCGGCGATCGCAGTATCCATCCAGTAGCAACGAACCGTTTCGTCTCGTCCTGCATGGTGCGTTACTGCCCCGTTGCCAAAGATCCAATAGCCGTCGAGGCCAAGGGCCTCGATCACATCGTTTGAAACGATCGATGGGCGACCGGTGGCCGGCACGACGTGGATGCCACGGTCGCTTGCTCGGTGCAGCGATTCGCGAACACGCGGCGAGAGCGTGCCGTCAGGGCGCAGCATGGTCCCATCAATGTCAGAAGCGATTAGTCGAATCGGGCGACGCCGTATCGTACTCATGACGATGGACGCTAACCGATAGCTCGGCTGCAGACGTGGCCTGACGGCCTAGTCGCCCAATAGTTCCTGGCCCAATGTTTCGAGTTCGGGGAAGGTCTGCCCGGAGTCGGCGACGCCATCTTCAGAACCAATTGGCCGGAACTCGGCGAAACCAAGATTAGCGACGAGTGGCGACGGAAGAGACTTCCCAGAGCGAAGAGTACTGATCGCCTTGATCAGGGGGTCACTGAACTCGGGGACGACACTTGTAATGAGACACGTCTTTGCGGTGCTGGCGGAAGTCCATCGATCCGCGCCATGTCCGACACAGAGAAGTCCATCGAATGTGCCGACCACATCGAGCACGCCAGCGGCATCGGCCACGCCAAGGACCACGACGACATCGGCTCCGTCGTCGACAAGGTTCCCGATAAGTGCGGGCGCCCAGGTCGCAGCAGGCCCTGAGCGCAGGGTCGGCTGACGAACGTCAACCAATGTGACACCCGCTTGGCGAGCAGCTTCTGTTGCCCCAGCTAGAAAAAGATCGTACGACTCGTTGTTTGCCGTCGGTAGCACAAGACCGACGGTCCCGGTCGACGACGCCTCAGCGGCCAACGCTACCGCCGATGACGCGGCGGCTACTTCAGACCCAGTGGCCGCAAAGTAGTTAGCTACCGAACTATCGCCCTGTTGGTCAATACCAAAGAAGTCTGACTCTGGGTATGCCTGTGCAGCATCATTCGTGGCGTCGGCAGCCTCAGATCCAATTGTGACGATGAGGTCATACTTCTCGTCGGCCAGAATCTTGATATTTCCTGCCAGGTCGTCAAGACGCGAAGTCTCCACAAGATCAACCTGCACCCTCGGGCCATCGCCAACCGTCGACGTGGCATATTCAAGCGTCGAATTCCAGACAACCTCGTTGAGCCCGCCGTCATCGACACGGCCAATTCCTGTCACCACGCCGATGCAATACGAACCTTCGGTTCCACAGGTGCCTTCCAGATCGAGATCGGCCGCCATCGCCGAGGCGGCTGCCGCGGCATCTGATGGCAAAAACACCTGATCAGGAACTTCTGGTGCGTCTTCTTCGAAAGCCAACACCTCCGGCTCGACGGGGATCGACGAACGCCAATACGCGAACCCACCAACTGCCACAAGGGCGGCAAATAATACGAAGATGCGCCGCTTGAGAGCACGCGACGGAGTACGGACAGATTTCACTGCCCTCCAGTCGGCCAAAAGAGCGGTTAATTGAGCACTAAGACCATGGTTCGGCCCGCAAGTGTCTGTGACGCTTACTCGTCAAATGTGTAACACCTCAGACGTTGTCGACGCGATGGCCGTTTCAGACGGTGTAAGATCAGCCGACTTCGTTTTGGGCGGTTTTCGCCCATACGAGCAAACCTATTTAGGAGAGAGACCATGAACCGATCATGGAAGCGATTGCTTTCACTTCTCGCCGTCTTAAGCCTCGTCGCAGCAGCGTGCGGGTCAGACGCCGAATCGACCGATGCCGGGACGTCAGACGCCGGCTCAAGCGAGACCGTTGAATCCTTCAACGTCGGCCTGACATACGACATCGGTGGCAAAGGCGACCAGTCGTTCAACGACTCGGCCTACGCTGGTATAGAGAAGGCCCAAGCAGATCTTGGCATCACCTTCACTGATGTCGAGCCAAACGCAGACGGTTCCGACCGCGGCGCAATTCTGCAAACCCAAGCCGACGGTAGCGATCTCGTTATCGGCGTCGGCTTCCTGTTCGGCGACGACGTCAAGGCTGTCGCCGCCGAGAACCCAGACACCAACTTCGCCGTCATTGACGACGCGATGCTCGACTTCGACAATGGCGCTGTCCCTTGGGGCGACAACATTGCTGGCCTGACCTTCGCTGAAGAGCAGGGTTCATTCCTCGTGGGCGCAGCAGCGGCCATGAAGAGCACAACCGGTCACATCGGCTTCATCGGTGGCGTGTCCGGTTTCGGACTCATCGAGAAGTTCGAAGCTGGCTACATCGCTGGCGCCAAGGCCGTCAACCCTGACATCGAAGTCACCTCGCAGTACATCACTGAGTTCCCTGACTTCGACGGCTTCATCGCCCCTGACCGGGCGCAAGAAATTGCCATTGCCATGTACGAGGGCGGGGCCGACATCATCTACCACGCTGCTGGTGCTTCAGGTGTAGGCCTCTTCGAGGCAGCAAAGAGCCAGTCAGAATCGAGTGGCTCGAAGGTTTGGGCCATCGGTGTTGACTCCGACCAATACACAACCGCTGATGCGGCAGTCCAGGAATACATCCTGACCTCGATGCTCAAGCGAGTTGACGTTGCCGTCTTCGAAATCACCGAGGCCCAGGCCAACGGCACATTCGCTTCAGGCAACACGGTCTACGACCTCTCGGTCGACGGTGTTGGCTACTCAACCAGTGGTGGCTTCGTCGATGACATCGCCGCTGATCTCGATGCCTTCAAGGAGCAGATCATTTCGGGTGACATCGTTGTTCCAACGGCGCCGTAACGAGAAATCCTTAGTTTGTAAATGACCGAACAGGCGAGACCGGACTACTGTCCGGTCTCGCCTTTCGTTTTTCCCCTCTGGAGGTGCGCGTGCCCGCCGCAATTGAGCTCATCGGTATTACCAAACGCTTTCCCGGCGTCATCGCAAACGACAACATTAACTTCACCGTGCAAGAGGGCGAGATACACGCCATCTGTGGCGAGAACGGTGCCGGCAAGTCGACACTCATGAAGATCCTCTACGGCATGCAACCCGCCGACGAAGGCGTCATGCGGGTCAACGGCGAAGAGGTTGTCTTCCGCTCGCCAACCGACGCCATCGAGAAAGGCATCGGCATGGTGCATCAGCACTCGATGCTGGCCGACTACCTGACCGTGCTTGAGAACGTCATCCTCGGTAGCGAGCCGCTGAAGCACGGAGCGCTGAAGGCGGGTGGCGTTATCGACTTCGCCGGAGCCAGCGAACACCTACACGAAGTGGGCGAGGCTTACGGCCTCACTGTGCACCCCAACGACCTGGTCGAGACCCTCGAGGTCGGCGAGCGTCAGCGCGTCGAGATCATCAAGGTGTTGTACCGAGGAGCCAAGATTCTCATTCTCGACGAACCAACAGCAGTGCTCGTCCCCCAAGAGGTGGAAGGACTCTTCCGCAACCTTCGCGAACTGAAACAAGATGGCTCAACCATCATCTTCATCGACCACAAACTCCAAGAAGTATTGGAGATTGCCGACACGATCACCGTCATCCGACGAGGCAAGACCGTCGCAACCGTCGCCGCTGACTCCGTTACTGCATCCGATCTCGCAGAGCTGATGGTTGGTTCGGAGCTGCCAACGCCAGACACCACTGGGTCAACGATCACCGACGTCGTCGCGGTTGACGTTGCTGGCGTCACTGTGCTCAACGAAGACGAGCGACCCGTCGTCAACGATGTTTCGTTCTCCATTCGAAAAGGCGAGATTCTCGGCATTGCGGGCATCGAAGGAAACGGTCAGAGCGAGCTCATCGACGCGCTTATTGGTGTCCAAGCCATAACCGGCGGCAAGATCGAACTACTCGGCGAAGACATGGCCAAATGGAGCGTGCGTAAGCGCCGCGAGAACGGCATGGCCTATGTGCCGCAAGATCGACACACGGAAGGCCTACTACTCACTGCGCCGCTCTGGGAAAACGCAGCTCTCGGCTACCAGACAATGGCGCCGTTCTCCAAGGGGCCATGGATCGATCGAGCGGGCTCGCGGGAGCGGACCGACGAGATCCGCGAGATCTTCGACGTGCGAAGCCCAAATGCCGAGATCAGTGCGCACGCATTGTCTGGTGGCAATCAGCAGAAACTCATCATCGGCCGCGAAATGACTTCCAATCCGAAGTTCCTCATCGCAGCCCACCCCACCCGCGGCATCGACGTCGGCGCCCAGGCCGACGTATGGAACAAGCTTCGCGATGCTCGAGCTGCGGGGTTAGCGACATTGCTTATCTCCGCCGACCTCGACGAGCTCATCGGTCTGTCAGACACCATCATGGTGATGTTTCACGGCTCGTTGGTGGCAACCCTCGACCCTGCCAATGTCACGCCGCGGGAACTCGGTAAATATATGACTGGCGCCGCAGACAAGAACGACGGCGCCGAGACAGCAGAGAGCGAGACAATTTCATGACGATGTCACTCGGCCGGCGAATTCTTTTCGCGGTCGCCGCTCCAGCGATAGCGCTCCTAGTGGCGCTGTTCGTGTCCTCGCTCGTTCTTATTGCTTCGGGCAGCAATCCCCTTGAAGCATTCTCGGAAATGCTAACGAACGGTGTGAAGCTTGAGGTCATAATCGACACGCTCAACCGGGCTACGCCCCTTTACCTCTCCGGAGTGGCCGCCGCTATCGGGTTCAAAATGAACCTTTTCAACATTGGCGTCGAGGGGCAATATCAGCTCGCGGCCTTCGTTGCCGCCGTCGTCGGCGCCAACGTCGTGTTACCAGGGCTGCTCCACATCAGCCTGGTTATCCTGGTCGCAATGGTCGTCGGCGGACTCTGGGCCGGCTTGGCTGGCATCCTCAAGACCGAGCGAGGCGTCAACGAAGTCATCAGTACGATCATGCTCAACTACGTCGTGACCAGCGGCATCATTGCCGCGGCCTACCCATACGTCATCGACGACACCAACTCCACCACTGCAGGAACACCGGCACTAGCCGAGTCTGGCTGGCTTCCCGACCTAAACGGTTTCGTCGAGATCTTCACTCGTGAAATTCAAAAGGGCCGCAAACTCACTGGGATGCTGGCTATTGCGATTCTTGTAGGAATCGCCTTTCACCTGCTGGTAAATCGAAGTCGACTCGGCTTCGATCTGCGAGCGAGTGGCATGAACCCGTTTGCGGCCCGTGCCGCTGGCGTTCCGCCTAAACGAATGGTGCTCATGTCAATGATTATTGGTGGTGTCATTGCTGGTCTGGTTGGACTCCCCGAAATTCTCGGCAACAACCACTCGTATGATCAGGGCTTCGTGAAGGGACTTGGTTTCCTCGGTATTGCCGTGGCCCTTCTCGGCCGAAACAAGCCGGTCGGCATTGCGTTTGCCGCCCTCCTGTTCGCCTTTCTCGACTCGTCGGCTGGCATCCTCCAGTTCTCTGGCACGGCGTCGAAAGAGATCGTGGTCATCATGCAGGCGACAATTCTGTTCGCCGCGGTGATCGCCTACGAGGTCGTCAACCGAATACGACTCCGTGAAGAAGTGAAGAGTGCCTCACTCACGACAGGAGTAACCGCATGACCGTCACCTCCCCTGTTGCACCCCCAGTCAACAAGCCTCTCAGTGGCTGGGCCAACCAGCCAGCTTGGCTCAAGTGGGCGACATACGCCGCGGTAGGAATCTTCGTAATGTCCTCGGTGGGTCAATTCACCAACACGACATTGCTGACATCTTCGCCACTTTCGTCATCCGCCCTCAAATGGTCGATTCCGATTCTACTCGCGGGCCTCGGCGGACTCTTCTCCGAGCGTGCTGGTGTGGTCAACATTGGCCTCGAAGGCATGATGATCATGGGAACCTGGTGCGGCGCCTTTGGCGCCTACCACTTTGGTCCCTGGGGTGGGCTTATCGCCGGTGCGCTCGGCGGTGCCTTTGGCGGCCTCCTGCACGCCATCGCAACCGTACAGTTTGGCGTCGACCACATCATCTCGGGTGTCGCAATCAATATCTTGGCGCCCGGTCTTGCCCGCTATCTCTCAGAGAACATCTTTCAGGGTTACAAGGGTGGCTCGGCCACTCAATCACCCCATGTCGACGGTCTCGGCGATTTCACATTGCCATTCCTTGCTGGTGGCAAGATCGGTAGCTGGAAATCGCCCGACCTGCTCGGCAGTATCGAGGAAAAGAGCTGGTTCTTTTTAAGTGACGCGGCAGGCCTCATCCGAGGACCATTTGCCCAGACGAGGTGGTTTACGCTCCTTGCGCTCGCGATGATTCCGTTGACGACGTTCATTATCTATCGAACCCGCACTGGGCTACGGCTTCGAATCGCAGGTGAGCGACCGACGGCTGGCGAATCACTTGGTGTCAACATCTATCGCTACAAGTATCTCGGTGTCATTGTCAGTGGTGCGCTTGCGGGACTCGCTGGTGCATTCATCGTGATGGAGCTCACCGGCCTCTACCGACAGAACCAGACAGCGGCCCGAGGGTTCATTGCGCTCGCCGCCCTCATCTTTGGTAACTGGCGAGCTCGAGGCGTCTTTGCCGGCGCAATCTTGTTCGCCTATCCCCTGGCGTTGTCCTTGCAGGACCTCAGAGGAACCAGCGTTCGCGCCCTGCTCCTCGTCATCGCTATCGGGCTCATCGCGGTGGTGATCTGGTCGGCCCGACGCGGCGTCTACGCCGATTCGGGCATTGCTGGCGTCTTGGCGGTAATTTGCATCATCTGGTTCGCCACCACCGACACGGCGCCCGCGTGGCTACCAAATACGATGCCGTACGTCCTCGTGCTGCTGGTGTTGGTGTTCTTCGCCCAGAGGCTGAGGCCGCCAGCGGCAGCAGGCAAGCCATATCGGCGCGGCGAAACCTAAGAATTAGTTCACGTACCTGGTACGTGAACTAATTGTTAGGGCAGGAGGGTTGGGGCCAGGCGGCGGAACTCGCGGTTGACCCGATCAAGGTCGATCATGGTCGGGACGCCATCTGCTACAACTTGGCGTCCTGCCACCCATACGTCGGTAACCGCTCGCCCTGATCCGCTAAACACGAGGTGAGCGAGCAGCTCCGCATCGTCGAGGGCCGGCTGCAGAGCCGGGTCGTTCAGATCGATACAGATGAAGTCGGCGTGATAGCCGACCTCAAGGGCGCCAACGTCGCCGAGCCCGAGCGCCTTAGCCCCATCGACGGTTGCCATCTTGAACGCATCACCCGTCGACAGTGCGCCCGGATCGCGGTGCAACCCTCGGGCAAGTCCAGGCGCCAGCTTCATCTCGTACCAGAGGTCGAGACTGTCGTTTGAGGCCGGACCGTCTGTACCGAGCGCAGCAATCACGCCAGCATCTTTCCATGCTCGTACGTCGGCAAAGCCAGACCCGAGCTTCAGATTAGACGCAGGGCAGTGTGTAACCGCCGCTCCGGCTTGGCCGAGGAGCTTAAGGTCGTCCTCACCGAGCCAGACACCATGGGCGGCGAGCACTTTCGCATCGAGGGCCCCGAGGTCGGCCAGCAGCTGGGTAGCTGTCTTCCCGTGCGTGTCGACAACGGCGGCTCGCTCGGCTTCGGTCTCTTCGAGATGGATGTTGAACAGGGCGTCGAGCTCTATTGCTGCGTCGGCCACCATCTTAAGATGCTCAGGCGTCAGTGTGTATGGGCTGTGCGGGCCGAATCCAATTGATACGCCGTCGTCAGGATTGTGCCACTTTGCGTGGAGATCGACGAGTTCCTGCACTCGCCCCGCGAAGTCGTCGCCATGCAGCGCGTCGATCATGCCGGGTGTGGTGACCAGCCTGGCGCCGATGTCTCGCGTTGCCTCAATGACCGGATCTTCAAACAGATACATCTCACACGTGGTCGTGATCCCAGAGCGAAGCATCTCGCCCATGCCAAGCGCTTGGCCCCAGTAGACGTGCTCTGGTGTGAGCCTGCCTTCGCGGGGCCAAATTTCGGTATTGAGCCAATCATGGAGGTTAAGACCGTCGCCCGCGGAGCGAATGATGGTCATCGGCGTGTGGCAGTGCGTGTTGACGAGGCCTGGCATCACCAGCCCGCGAAGTTGCGTCACCGTCGTCTCGGCGGGATCGGCTGCTGCGGCGCTGCCGGCGTAGGTGATACGACCGGCCGCATCGACGTCAAGTGCGGCGTCGTTGCAGACTGACAAATCAGGGAGCAGCAGTCGGTGGCATAGGTAGCGGTGGGCGAGGCTCACTTGTTTACCGCCTCGTTCATGAGCGACCACAGCCGAGCGACGTCGTCTCGCTCAGTGCCCTCAACGCCAACCGAGACTCGCACCATCCAGCTTCCTTCGAGCACCGAGGGCGTCACGAATGCGGCGCCAGAGTCGTTGATCTCTCGAGCCCAGCGAAGCGTGAAGTCATCGAGTTCGGTCGCACTCATCGACCCTGGGTCGTAGCGTACGCATACCGTCTGCAGACTGACTGGGGCGAGCACAGACCAACCAGGAGCGGCGTCAACCTGCGCCGCAAACCACTGAGCATTGGCAATGTCTCGACGGAGCCTGGTTTGGATCGCTTCAAGGCCATCGAGGCGAAGTTGGAAAAGAAGCTTCAACGACCGGAACCTGCGACCGAGCGGGATCCCCCAATCGCGATACTG
>JBBKWJ010000206.1:0-3122 GCA_037968895.1 Acidimicrobiales bacterium | reverse complement strand
GGAGGGTTTTGTTTTGGTGGGAAACGTATTTGGATGGACGGGTGCTGGCGAATGCGCGCACCACAGCGACATACTTGAGCCGCTTATTGCTGAGTTGCATCGATACCAAGCACATCGGGTTCTCGACGTCGGCAGTGGCAATGGCTCGCTCACCCGAGCTCTATCAAATGCGGGTTTCGACATACTTGGCATCGAACCAGACGAAGATGGCGTTGCACTGGCCCGAATCGAGGGCGGCGACTTCCTTGAGATGTCTGTCTATGACGAACCTGGTGAACTTGGCGAGTTTGACGCCATCATCTGCGCCGAGGTCATCGAGCATCTCTTCGAGCCCGCAGCCGTCCCCCGATTTGCGGGGAAGCTGCTACGTCCGGGCCAGCCGCTCATCGTGACCACTCCATTCCACGGCTACTTCAAGAATCTGATGATCGCCGCGCTCGGCGGTTGGGACGAACATCTCGAACCTCTCCACGACGGCGGCCACATCAAGTTCTTTTCGGAGGCGACACTGTCGGAAATCTTGACAGGACAAGGATTCTCCCCGGTCAAGTTCCAGGGCGCGGGGCGCTTTGCCCCGTTCTGGCGCTCAATGATTATGACTGCGGAGAAGACCGGATAGCTCCCACATTGTCGAGGAGCAGTTGACGCATCTCGGCCGAAACTTCCGTGAGATCGTGTCGCTGCTCAACGCGTCGGCGCGCCGCGACCGCCATTTCGGATCGCTGCTGACCATCGAGGAGTGCCTCGATGGCGTCAGCCAGGGCATCGGGACGTCCTGGAACCACAAGTCGCCCCGTCACTCCGTCAACAACCAACTCGGGAATACCGCCGACCGCTGATGCCACAACTGGAACGCCAATCGCGAACGCCTCCATGATCGACACCGGGATGCCTTCGGCAAAAGAAGGGAGGCAGAAGACGTCCGCTTGCTCCAGCCATCCCCGCACCGCATCCGGTGCGACTGGGCCAACGAAGTGGATCACGTCCTCAAGCCCCAGTTCGGCCACCCGCGCCTCGAGCAATGCTCGACTCGGCCCGTCGCCGACGAACGACAGCCGCAACACGTTTCCGAAACCCCGGTTGACCAATTCGCCAACGGCATCGACGAGCACCAGCTGGCCTTTCTCGGGCGAGAGTCGACCAACAGTCACAACATGCACGGTCTTGTCTGCAGTCGGCCGGACACTAAACGGCAAGGCGACAAGATCGACTCCGCACCGGACAGTCCGGATCTTCGACCAGTATTTGGGGTCTGAAATCCGCATCAGCTGCGATCTTGTGTGATCGCTGACGCCGACAACGAAAGTCGCAGCTGCAACCTTGGCCTCGAGAGCGATCTCTTTCTCAGCGGTGAACTCGTGATATCCGTGCACGGTGAACGACCAAGTCAGGTCAGTTCCGAGCCTGCTGGCGAGGAGCGCAACGGTTGCCGTTGCGCCGCCAAACTGTGCGTGAAGATGCTGGCAACCTCGTTTGGCGGCTTGATCCTTTACGACGACCGCCTCAACGAAGTGAAACAGCGACCAGAGCAGCGATTTCGGGTCGCGCTGTCCGATCCGAAGCGCTACGATGACGGTGGTGAAAAACAGCCTTGGCTTGGCAGCCATGCAACGAAGGACAGCCCACAAGATGGCGCCTGGTGCCGTCGACTTTATGTACACAGTGCGCTCGAACTCTTGTTGGTCCGCAACACTCGAGACGTCGTCGGTGCTCGGCGAGTTCAGCGCCATCGGTATGATGGCGATTCGAGGGGAGGCCACCGTAGTGACTTCGTTGAAGAGGAAGGTTTGAGCGTGACGAGGGTAGTGCGTCATTACATACGCAACGATGACCTTCTCGCCAACTGGCCGCTGTTCACTCATTCGCTTAGTTGCCGTTTCTCCCTGCGGGCCGAGTTCTCGTGAGAGTATTCGTTGCTGGAGCGTCGGGATTCATCGGGCAGCATACCATGGCCACTCTTGCGACGATGGGGCACGTCGCCGTACCACTCGGTCGATCTGACCCGAGCGGAAACGGGTGGAGCCGCGTCGACCTTCGCTCGATAGCGGACTACCGGACCGATCTAGCCTCGTGCGACGCAGTGATAAACACGGCCGGCGGGCGAGATGATCACGCAGTTGGCAAGGACGGGGCAAGCCCGACCGCCTGCCTTCTCCAAGCCATGGCCGAAACTCGAGTTACGAGGCTTGTCCATATCAGTTCCTTCTCTGTCTACGACTATCAATCAGCCCAATTCGGCGACACGATCGACGAGAATTCGCCAATAGAGCGCTTGCCGGCATGGCGTGATCAGTACACCCAGCGCAAACTCCACGAAGAATTACTGGTTCGCTCCGCCCCGGTGGAGGCAACGATCCTCCGACTGGGAGCGGTATACGGGCCAGGCAGACACTGGAACGGCGGACTGGCCGCCACAGGGTTCGGAGTCGGTTTGGCAATCGGCCCATCCACCAGGCAAAAACTTGTGTCGGTCCAAAGTGCAGCCAACGCGATCGTTGCCTCTCTCGTGCCCGAGGCCATAGGGCAGACATTGAACATCATCGACTCGGATCTCCCTGATCAACGCAGCTATGCCAACATGCTGCGGACCGCGGGTGTCGAGTTGCCTCGGTCAGTCAGAGTCTCGTTTCGTGCCGCAGACGCGCTTGCGGCGACGGCGGAGTTTGTTACACGCCCCGCGCCACGGCTCCGGGCCATGTTGCCAGAGGCGCTTTCTCGTTCCCGTCTCGCCGCCCGACACAAACCCCTTGAGTACTCAAATCGTCGTGCCGCAGAATTGTTGGACTGGAACCCCTTGTTAGGGTGCGATGTCGTGTCAATCGTAGGCTCTGGTACGCACTAGAAATCGCAGCGCGTCCTAGCCAATCGACTCTGCCAGAATCATTCGGCCCACGGCATTGGTTCGATCGCACGCATCGTTGTTGTCGTCTCGTACCGACCTTGGCCGAATCCTCCGGTGTCGAGAGCCAACGTGAGCTCATTTACGTGAAGAGCAACATCAGTTCCGAGTCTCGGCGCCCGACCATGTTCTACGGCATCGACGAGATCGAGCACCCCTCGCCAATAGTCCATGGTCGCGACAGAGCCACTTGATGGCTTCGCATGGCCGGAAGACGCGAGCT
>JBBKWJ010000205.1:0-3176 GCA_037968895.1 Acidimicrobiales bacterium | reverse complement strand
ACATTCGGTGCCTTGAAGCTCCGGAGCATGGTGTGCGAAGACGAACAGCAACAGCTTCTCTCGGAGCACGAGCGACACCGTGAGCAGCTAAAGCATGATTTCAAGCTCGTCGACGACCCCCGCGTCACACCATTCGGACACTTCTTGCGACGACGCAGCCTTGACGAACTCCCTCAATTGATCAACGTGTTGAAGGGCGACATGAGCCTGGTCGGTCCAAGGCCAAACCAGCTTGATGAGGGTCTTCGCTACGGCGAAACACTTGGGGCGGTAACGACGCTACGGCCCGGTCTGACCGGCTTGTGGCACACCAGTGGGCGCAGCGACCTGCCGTTTGAGGCCCGCATTGTGCTGGACCTGCGCTACGTCGCCAATCGAACATTGCGGGGCGACATCAAGCTGTGCTTCACAACAGCCCGCCAGCTGATGAGCCCCCGCCCTTACGGCGCCTACTAAAAATCTGCGAGTTCCCCGCGTCTACGAACGGTTGGGGGTCTGACCCCGAAGCGTTCGCACGCCGGTTGTTCTCCTCATCGACGACCTCAACATTCGGGTCGTCGACAGCACAACCGGAGAGCTTCTCAGAGCACTGATCCTGGACCCCGACATCGGTTTCCAACCACGCCGCAAAAAGAGATGAACCCTCCGAACCGTGGGTTCGGAGGGTTCCGATGTCTTGAGACATCACAACGCGGAGAGAGTGGGATTTGAACCCACGGTGGGCTTGCGCCCACACCTCCTTAGCAGGGAGGCACATTCGGCCGGACTCTGTCATCTCTCCATTGTGTGCTCGCCGATTGTAACCGGACGAACCCCCGATCTGCGTGCGAATAGCTCCGACTGTTTTCAGGCGGCCGAGTGGTCTGGCAGCGCACAACTTGGCATACTCAATTTCGAGCAGTCTGGCGGCCGCTTCTCTCTCGTTCACTCTGTCAAAAAGGAGCAGGTGCGTTGAGCCAGATCAATACCCGCAAGAGCTACGGACAGTGGTGTCCCGTGGCGAGATCGCTTGACCTCGTTGGCGACCGTTGGACGCTGCTCATCATCCGCGACCTGTTGTCTGCCGACCGACGTTTTAGTGATCTACGCAACAACCTCGTTGGGATCTCGCCCACCCTGCTGTCCACGCGTTTGCGTGACCTGGGCGAGGCTGACGTTCTCACTCAAGTTGATGGTCACTATCGGCTTACCGATCGAGGTCGCAGGCTTGAAGATGTGGTGCTTGCACTTGGCTCGTGGGGTCTTGACGAGCTGATTGCCCCACAGCGCAGTGACCACTTCCCTGACGACTATCGACTGATCGGGCTGCGTTCGATGATGTTACGGGGCCGGCCTCCCGCAAATCCCCTGGTCGTGTCCCTGATGCTCGACTATGAGCCAGTCACGATCCGAGCGGCAGCCAGCACAACAATCTCCCGAATTGAGGTCGGCACGGGTGCGCCCGATGCGGCGGATGTCTCGGTTGTCGCGTCGCTCGCCGGGCTCAATATGTTGCACCTCGGCCATGCGAGTGTTCTCGAGCTTGAGGGAGCAGGCGATGTCACTCTCAAGGGTTCGGAAGAGGCCAAGGCCGAGTTTGTAGCGTTGATCTCTCGTTAGAGATCGATCGAGTAGTTGAAGAGCAGTTCATGCCCGGTCTCGGTAATGAGGATTTGCTCCTCAAGCTTTACCCCTTGGCCACCCGAGATTGGGCCAACAAAGCTCTCGACCGACATGACCATTCCTGGTCGTAGCTCGCCGTCGTAACCGGTCGAGTCCCAAAGTTCGTTCACATATATCGTCGGGTACTCGTCGCAGAGCCCGACGCCGTGCGACAAACACGTATACCGATTGAACTCGTCGAGCGGCGGGTACCACGACTGTCGAGATATGTCATGGAAGCTCGCACCGGGCTGATGCAGGGCGAGGTTCCGCGATATCTGTTCGCGGGCGAGGTCGTAGGTCTTGAGCATCTGTGCTGTTGCCGGCTTGTCGCCAGCGATCCAGGTGCGAGAGACGTCGATGCAAGCGCCGTAGGCACCGACCAGATCGGTGTCGAATCCCATGAAGTCGCCATTCTCGATGACTCTGCTACTTGCTTCGTGATACCACGGATTAGTCCGTGGGCCCGACGAGAGGAGCCGGGTCTCGACCCACTCGCCGTAACGCTTGAAGTTGCCGTCCCACAGCTTGGCCCACAGGGCGGTCTCGGTGATGCCGGGTTCGAACACGGCCCGCATCTCGCCCACAGCCTGTTCACACGCGTGGGCGGCACACCGCATGGCGTTGATCTCGTCCGGAGACTTTATGGACCGGGCGTCTTCCAGCAACGGCATGCCACCGAACGGATCGAGGCCGGCTCGTTCAAGTGCTCGCACGCCGTCGATATCGAGGCTGTCAACTGCCAGCCTGGTTGAGCCTCGGCCGTGTTCGGCAACCAGGCTTGCAAGCTCGGCCGCCCATCGGTCGGCGATCTCGGGGATCCGGTTGCCCGCATAGAAGTAGAGAAACGATGTCGCGGCGCGGATTTCGTCAACGACTTCGGAGTGCGTGTCAAGGAACTCGCCTTGGGAGTACTCGAAGACGATCACCGGGCCTTCGGTCGCCACGAACACGTACCTGACCTGGTTGTGCATGGTCCATAGCGACATGTTTGTGGTGTCGGTGGCGTAGCGAATGTTCATCGGGTCATACAACAGGGCACCGGCGCAGTCGTTGGCGCGTAGCTGTTCGCGTACCCGGGCCAGCCGGTATTGGCGTATTGAGGCACGGTTAGGCAGCGTCAGTCCTGCGGCGATCCACTCGGCCTCAATGTCGGCACCCGGACCGAGGGCGTGGAAACCGAGGTCGCCATGGTCGAGCAGCCAATCGGGCGCAGGCTTGCCCGTTGCGACCTTTGGACGGTGGCGACGCTGCTGCTCGGTCATCGATTGATCTGCTTGCGAGCGCACGTGACGAATGGCACGCGGGTGACAGTATCCGAAGTTTTGGGTTGTAGCCGCACACCAACAGCCGCAAAGTGGAACCTGGCGCTGCTATTCTGTCCGGCGGAGAGATGGCAGAGCGGACGATTGCGTCGGTCTTGAAAACCGTTGTGGCTTCACGGTCACCGGGGGTTCGAATCCCCCTCTCTCCGCGTCGTTTGACTTGCAGAGCAAGTCTGCACTTACCGAGTTCCGGGCCTAGCGGCCCGGAAC
>JBBKWJ010000204.1:0-25118 GCA_037968895.1 Acidimicrobiales bacterium | reverse complement strand
GTCCACTGGCCGAAGATCTCCTGATCGACCCATGCAGTCTCGACGAGCGCAAGGTAGCGGAAGTAGCACGCTTCGGCGAGAGGCTGCGTTTCCGCTTCGTCGACCCCGTCAGCTAACCGGTACTCGCCTCCGGCGAAGTCGATATCGCTGACCCACTTGAACTTTTCGACCCACACCACGCCGTCGATATTCGCAACACACTCGTCGCGGGCAACCGCAGCGTCAGCGACCTCAGTGCCGTCGACAACCTCGTCATCGAGGAATTGTTGCTGTTCAGACGGGATGCCGTCGCCATAGTGGGCGGCAAGGACAGAGGCGAAGGACGGCTCGTAGTCGGGTTCGGCGCAACTGGAGGCGAGCACGAGCGCGACAAGAGCGACAGCTAATCGAGACATCGTCGAAGTATCCATTCCAACTCCAGATCGTTATAGGGCCTTTCGACGGTAGCTGCGCCACTTCAGATTCCGTTTTGGGGGTGCTGGGACGCCCAAAACGGCGTCCTGGCACCCCCAAAACGGAAGGGGTCGGTTGGGTTGTCATCGACTAGCGTCCTCGCCATGACGTCATCGCAGCCTCAACGCCTCGACTCAGGCCGCGGCTGGATTGTCGCAATCGCCGCAACGACCTCGACATTCGCCACATTCGGCGTTGCCTACAGCTTTGGCGCCTTCTTCACTTCGATGAGCGATGAGTTCGGTGCGAGCAGCGGCGCAACTGCATTCATGTTCTCCTTGACGGTGAGTCTCTCGTTCCTCTTCGGCCTATTCACCGGGCGGTGGGCGGACCGTGTCGGCCCACGCCCAGTGCTGCTGGCAGCAGCTGCTTCAATCACGATCAGCCTTCTCCTCACATCGATGGTGCAGAACCTATGGGTCGGCTACCTCACGTACGGACTCGGCGTTGGCTTCGCCATGGCCTGCGGCTACGTACCAATGGTCGCAACAGTCAGCGGCTGGTTTGAGCAAAGGAGGGCCGCCGCAATCGGTGTTGCGGTTGCTGGCATCGGACTCGGAACACAAGTCGGCGCTCCGCTTGCCGCACGCTTGATCGAGGCGACGTCGTGGCGAACCACGTATGTCATATTCGCCATTGGCTCCGGCCTCCTACTGCTCCTCGCAGCGGCCGTCGCCGAACGCGGTCCGGCCGCAGTGCAGGCAGCTGCGCCTCGAAGCCTGGCCGAACTGCTTCACATTCGAGACTTCGTAATTCTCTATGGCTCGATCGTGGCTGGCACGCTCGGGCTCTTCGTCCCGTTCGTATTCCTGGCCGACTACGCCGAGGAACGCGGCATCGGTGATGTGAAAGCAGCAGCGCTGGTCGGCCTCATCGGTGGGGCAAGCATCGTTGGCCGCTTGGGACTAGGAAGCCTGGCGAACCGCGTCGGAGCAGTACGCCTCTACTTTTTCTCGTTTGTAGTCATGGCCTGTAGCCATGTGATCTGGCTCGGAGCGGGCTCAAACTACGTTGCACTCTTGCTGTACACGGTGACCCTTGGGATTGGTTATGGAGGGTTCATTGCGCTATCGCCTGAGGTCGTCGCCCAGCGCTTTGGACTCGAAGGAATCGGCGGCATCATCGGAACGTTGTACACCGCAGCTGGCATCGGCAGCTTTGCCGGACCGCCGCTGGCTGGGCTCCTCATCGACAGCTACGGCTACACCACGACCATCGTCGTGGCGGCACTTTTCAACACGACCGCCGTATGCATTCTCGTTCCGCTTATCCGCCGCTAACGATGTCAGAAGAGTGAATCTTGCACTGCGATCTCGGGCGTGTCGTGTGTGCCCGGCTCGATAACGACACCGAAGAGCTCACCGATATCCGAAACAAACACGTCGTCACTGGCGTCGCTCGCCGAACCCACCCTTGCGAGAGCAACGGCTCGGCCACACACCTGGCGAACCACGAGATTATGGGCGCCCTCCGACAAGCGGAAAGGGTAAGGGCGCGGCGACTGCCAGGCGACGTCTCGTCTCGTCGGGTGCTCCCACGGGCGATTCGTCGATTGCAGAGACGGGTCGCCCATGTACTCCACGAGTCGCCGGACAGCATCGCCCATTCGACCGATTGCGTTGTTCAGCACCTCGTCTGACTCCGGGCTAACGAGACCGCCGAGCTTTCGCTTCATCGAAACTGACTGGGCGACACCCAGTTCGTCAGTGACTCGATCTTCAAGCTCCCGCACCACAACACCGTCGGCGGCCTCGGCCACAATCTGGGCAAGCCACGCTCCTTGTTCGGCCAGGCGTTGTTGGGCCCGTGTCTCGGTCGTTGTGCCAACCTTGATCGAGCCATCGGCGAACCCAGCGAGGTACAGCAAGTTGGGTTGACGCAAGTGTTCAGCGACAGCGGCGTCGAGCGTCGAAGGATCTCGACGGTGGGCGTGGTGGAGGTTGGCGGCAAAGGCGGCCTCGACGGCAATACAACTGCGACAACGTTTGCTTCCGGGCACTGGCTGCTGAAGACAGTCGACATAATCAACGCCCGGTTTGCGAAACGGGCGGTGACCGACACATAGCCGGGCGGCCGTCGCACGGTACGCAAGCCGAAATCCGACGAGGGGCTCCAATGTCGACGCGGTCGCATCAGCGGTGCGGACGCGGACCCGCGGCTCTCCTGAACTCCAGGTCGTGCTCAACAACGTCATCGTTTCCAGACTCACTCGGCCAGGGTAGGAAGCGCGCCAGCATTGCCAACCAAAATCGACAGCGATTGTGTTGGTCCCTAGGCTGCGGCGATGGTCAGCGACGCCCAAAACAACACTCCTACGAGTCGGGATGCTGTGCGCGGCGAGATTACTGAATGGATTGAGTCAAACTGGGACCCGGATCTCCCGCTCATCGAGTGGCGTACCAGGTTGGTCGATTCCGGTTGGGCCGCACCCTCGTGGGACCACCGCTGGCACGGACGGGGCCTCCCCCAATGGGCCGATCAGATCGTCGCCGCTGAGCTCAGCGCAGCGGGAGCGGTCGGCCTGCCATCGGGCGGCGGGATCGGCCTTGCCGCTCCCACCATCATGACCCAGGGGCCCGACTCGATTCGAGAACGCTTTCTTCGCCCGATCCTTACTGGCGAAGAAACCTGGTGCCAACTCTTTAGTGAGCCAGGCGCTGGATCTGACCTAGCTGGATTGACAACCCACGCCGTGGCTGACGGCGATCGGTGGTTCGTCAACGGACAGAAGGTCTGGAACACCAGCGCCCACCACGCCGACTTCGGCATGCTCGTCGCCCGAACAAACTGGGACGTGCCAAAGCACCGTGGTCTCACCTACTTCGTGCTTCCGATGAACCAACCTGGCGTCGAGGTGCGACCGCTCAGACAGATGAACTTCCATTCGTCGTTCAACGAGGTCTTCTTGACCGACGCCGAGATCCCCCTTGACTTCGTCGTCGGTGAGGTCGGTCTTGGCTGGGGCGCGGCGCTCACGACATTAGCCTTCGAGCGACACTTCGGCGGTATGCGTAGGCCCCAGTTCGAGGGATCCTCCGGCCGAGCCGTCGACGAAGCAACCGTCGAAGCCGACCACCATTTTGAAACATACAAGTGGTATCCGCAAAGGGCTGGCCGCGTCGACCTCATAGTCGAACATGCCAAGCTGGCCGGCCGTTCGAACGATCCGATCGTGCGGCAGGAAGTGGCAAAGTTGATGTCAATGCACCAAATCGGCTCATGGACAGCCTCTCGGGCGAAGGCCGCTCAAGCGAGTGGCCGACCGCCAGGAGCGGAAGGGTCGATCGGCAAGCTCGCGCTGAGCAATGTGGCTAGGCAAGCCGCAAAAGTACACAGTTTGATCGGCGGCGCCGACGCAATGCTGTCAGGTCCCGCGAGCCCGTTCGAAGGCACAATCGCCGAGATTCTGGTGTCTGTCCCCGGCCAGTCAATCGCAGGCGGAACAGACGAAATCCAGAAGAACATTTTGGGCGAGAAGGCGCTGGGACTGCCTCGAGACCTGAGCGTCGACCGCGACGTCCCGTTTCGGGAAGTGAAGCGAAACGCATGACGAACGCAGGTCCGCTTGCCGGCATCCAGGTCGTTGAGATCGCGACGGTGGTGATGGGGCCATTTGGAGCCCAGATCCTGGGCGATCTTGGCGCCGACGTAACCAAGATCGAGACCGAGCTTGGCGATAGCAGCAGAGCGATTGGCCCCGGGCCTCACAGTGAGCTCAGCGGTGTTGCACTCAACCTGCACCGCAATAAGCAGTCAATCGGCATCGACCTCAAACACCCTGACGGTCGTCGGATCGTCCTTGAGCTGTTGGCAAATTGCGACGTGCTAATCACCAACCTTCGACCCGGCCCGCTTGCCAGACTTGGCCTCGACTACGCCACCATCGGCGCGCAGTTTCCGAAGCTGGTCTATTGCCAGGCCCAAGGCTTCCGTTCGTCGACCGACGAAGGTGACCTCCCGGCCTACGACGACATCATCCAAGCACTTGCTGGCTTTCCACAGATCTCCGACCTTGCATTCGGTGAAACACGATTCGTGCCGTCGATCATCGCCGACAAGGTGTCTGGCATGTTCATTGCCCAGGGCGTGCTCGCTGCCCTCGTGGCTCGCGGCGTCACAGGCCAAGGACAGCGCATCGAGATTCCGATGTTCGACGCAGCCCTTGCATTTAACCTTGTCGAGCATCTCGCCGGCGCAGCCATTCCCGGCGGGGAGCCTGGCTACGGACGAGTCCTCAGCGCTCATCGTGGTCCGCACCGCACACTCGATGGCTACGTGGCGCTCCTCCCCTACACCGACGCTCACTGGACTGCCCTTTTCACCATCGCTGACAGGCCAGACGTACTTTCGCGTCCATCGTTCGCGAACCACCGTGCCCGAGTCAGCAACGCCGACGAGGTCTATGGCCTTTTGGCTGAAATCGTCGGCGAGCGGTCGTCCGATGAGTGGATCTCGCTTTGTAGCAAGCACGGCATTCCCGTCGCTCCCGTCGCCGGCTTGGCCGACATTGTCGAAAACCATGCGAACCATCGTGGGGTCTTGAGCGACGTCGAGCACCCCGTCGTTGGCACCTACCGTGAAATCAAGCAGCCGATCGTGTTCGACGGCTCAGGCCAGCGACCACACGCCCCGGCGCCGCTCAGGGCCCAAAACACTGAAAAGATCCTTGTCGAGTTGGGCTATTCGCCGCACGAAATAGCTGCGCTACTCGAAGACAGAGTCGTGTATGGCCGCCGAAACTAGCGCTGGTCGAGAAGGGCCCAACGAACTCAGGACCCAAGTCTCTAGCAATATTTCCGTCTGTCGCCAACAATGGACCCATGACTGATCCAACTGATCCGGCGGTGAATCCCGAAACGTCCTGGGAGTTTCTTCCAGACGATGAGGTAGACGATGACAACGAGCTCCCCTCGGCGGAAGAGGACGCGATGCACATCGAGGACCCTGCGGAGCGAAAACCCTTGCCCCGAACCGACCCTCCGGTGACTGCCCACTACTTGCCAGATGAACAGCCCGAGGTCTACGACCCAACCGAGCCAGTGGACGAGATGGAACGCACACCGGACGTCGACGAGATCCTCATTCGCCAGCACTACATCGACCCAAGGAGTTAGCTAGACCTGACAAGATCGACCAGACCCTCGGTGACGTGCCATGCTGCTCTGCAGCACGCACGCCGACCGAGGGTTGTCTGTGACGATCGACATAACTCAGAACAGCATCGACGAGAAACGCACGCCGAATGGCTGACGGGATCTTCGACCTCAACGTCGGAGCACTCGAGCCAGTCGCCGACGAGATCATTGTCACCGAGCTAGAGGTCTCTGGCACAATTCCGGCCGAGCTCAGCGGACTCCTGCTACGGAACGGTCCGAACCCGTTCGAAGGATTCTTCGTCGGCAATGACATGCTTGCGTGGTGGATGGCTCCAGCCATGGTTCACGGCCTGTCGATCGTTGATGGCGTTCCGCAGTGGTATCGCAACCGCTGGGTTGGTCGTGAAGACGACGAGACCCAGAACACCAACGTCAACGTCATTGAATTCGCGGGGAAGCTACTTGCACTTGGTGAGGGAACGATTCCGAACGAGTTGTCGCCCGAGCTCGATCAAATCGGTTCGACCACCCTCGGCGGAGCGGTTCCAAACGGCATGACGGCCCACCCGAAGGTCGACGCGGAGACCGGCGAGCTGATGTTCCTCCGGAGCGACTGGCAAGAGCCATTTCTGACATACGGTGTCCTCGACGCTCAAGGTCGAACCACGCACAACCAGATCATCGAAATTCCAGGCCCTGCGATGATGCACGACTTCGCTATAACCGAACGCCACAGCATCTTCCTTGACCTCCAGGTGGCGTACGACTTCTCGCTACTCGAGCACGGCATCGCGGCACCTTTGCGCTGGCACGACGACAGACAGAGCCGCATCGGCATAGTTCCCCGGCACGGCGGCGACGTTGTGTGGTTCGAAATTGAGCCGTGCTTCATTCAGCACATCGTCAATGCGTATGAGAGCCAGACCGACACGATCGTGCTCGATGCCGTTCGCTACCCGAGCTTTCTCGTTTTCGCAGGCGATGCGTTTCTCCCGAACCCCCTTGGAGTGCTTTGGCGCTACACCTTCGATCTTGTGACCTGCTTGGTGACAGAAACTGAAATCGATAGTCGAGCCGTCGACCTACCACGAATCAATGAGATGCTGACGGGCCGAAGGGCCCAGTTCGCCTACATGGTTGAACAGCCGACCAACACCGAGATGCGGGGCATCGTCAAGTACGACCTCGACTCCGGAGCGACGACCAACCATGCCATTGCGCCTGGCAACCAAAACAGCGAACCTGTCTTCGTCCCGAGGCCCAAGGCGACTGCCGAAGACGATGGATGGCTGCTTGTCTGTGTGTATCTGGCTGCAACCCACACGACCGACGTCGTGATTCTCGACGCAGCTGACGTCGCGGCTCCCCCGGTTGCCACCGTGCACTTGCCGCGCCACATACCCGCCGGATTCCACGGGGCGTGGATTCCAACCCCGACGTAAGCCGACCACGCTCACTGACCTTTGACAGGCAGCGTGAGAGTCGGTAGTCTCACTTCGTATACGAAATCCGAAGGGGATCATCGGTTGCCAGCGTTGCACTACGGACTGCGTCTGTCCGCTTCACAAGCCTCAACCTCGACGGCCTGGCGCGAAGCCCTCGATGGTTTTTTCTTGCTTCTCGCCGACCCAATCTCGGTCATTGGCGACGCGATTGAATCTGACCACTTGTTCGCAATGGGTCCTGTCTTTCGCGCTGCCTACTCTGTTCTCAGCGGAGCACCAACGACATCGCCGCAACTCGTCGCCGACGTAGCTTTGGCTCAACGCCGCCGAGGCAACGTGTCGGAGCAAGAGCAGCGGCACATCGATGCGGTCGCTGTTCTCGCTGGCCATAACTTCACCGCCGCGGCCGCATTGTGGGACTCGATCATCCGAGATCATCCAGACGACCTGCTGGCCGTCAGAATCGCTCACGACATCTATCTTCATGTCGGCAATGACGCTGCAAAGCTCGTGTCGCTCACTCCGGCGGTTGAGGCTGCCAGCGCAAGCAGCCAAGAGCTCGGTTTACTCAAAGGGATGCTGGCGTTCGCCTACGAAGAGCTTGGCCGCTATGACGAAGCAGAGCGCGAGGGCAGGGAAGCGCTTGCAATCAACGACGGCGACATATGGGCGGTGCACGCGCTTTCCCACGTTTTCGAGATGCAAGGCCGATCGGCCGACAGTCTGCTCCTCCTCGATCCAACCGAACGATGGACGAGACACGATCTTCTCGCTAACCATTTGTGGTGGCATCGGGCGATACGGCTCACTGCCGACAGACGCCTCGACGAAGCCATTGCCATTACTGACAGATTCGAGTTCGACGAGTCGATGGCCTTCACCCTGTGCGACTACTCGTCGCTGCTCTGGCGTATCGAGGCGCAAGGCGGCGATGTTGGCGATCGCTGGAACCGTGCGGTGTCTACGTGGGACAAGGTTGCTGCCAGGCACACCAACGCCTTTCTCGACCTCCACGCTGCACTTGCCCTTGCCGCCACAGCCTCGCCGTCGGCCATTGCATGGCAACGTTCACTCAGCGAACGTGTCGACCTGGCGTCGGCTGCCGCTCAACAGTCGGAGAATGACGACATCTTTCGTGAGGTCGCCAAACCGCTCGTCGACGCCGTGCTCGGGCTTCGCACGGCGGACCGTGCCAAGTCAATCGAACGAATCAAGGCGCTCGAGCCGGCGCTGCATCGAATCGGCGGCAGCCGGGCCCAGCGCCAAGTCGTCGATCTCTCCATCGAGACACCCCATTTTGGAGTACAGAAGTGAATTTGTCGCTACTCGATATTGCTGACCCAAGTCACTATGACGCTGGCATCCCTCACCACCTCTTCGCCAAGATGCGGGCCACAGCGGGCCTCACTTGGAACCCCGATGGGCCGTTCGGGGACGGCTTCTGGTCGGTCACACGACTCGCTGACGTTGTCGCAGTCTCGCGCGACACCGCCACGTTCTCTTCTGAACTCGGCCACATCCAGATCTACGACATCGACGAAGATGTGCGCGACAAGCGAGCGTCGATGATCGACCTCGATCCGCCTGTGCACACCAGACTCCGACGACTCGTAAGTTCTGAGTTCACACCTCGCCATGTGCAGTCGTATACCGACGCCGCTCGAGCCCGCGTCAAGCGCGCCCTTGGCCAACTTGTATCGGACGGTGGCGGCGACTGGGTTGAGGCCGTGGCCGCCCCCATCCCAATTGGTGTCATCTGCGACATCCTTGGCGTGCCAGATGCCGATCATCAGCTCATGATCGAGATGTCCGACCACCTGGTTGAGGGCACGTCGGGAGAACCGCTCGACCCAACCGCATACGGCAACATCACGCCGCTGCGTGAGCTCCCTTTCAACAGCCCTGCGGCGTCGGGTATTTACGACTACGCGGTGGCGACCCGAGACCGACTACTCGCCGAGCCGGCCGACAACCTGCTGTCGCGGCTCGCACATGCCGAAATCGAAGGCGACAGGCTCAGCGAGACGGAGTACGCCCGCTTCTTCCAACTCATGATCTTTGCTGGCAACGAAACGACACGGTCCGCAATGGCCCATCTCGCAATGCACCTCATGGAGTTCCCCGAGCAATTCGAACACCTCGCGGCCGACAGGGCCGCCATCGATCTCGCAGTCGAAGAGGTCGTCCGCTACTCCTCCCCCATCCTTTACTTTCGTCGAACGGCAACTGTCGATGTGGAGCTGTCTGGCACCTCGATCCGGGCGGGCGAAAAAATAGTCATGTGGTACGCGAGCGCAAACTTTGACGAGACCGTGTTTGACGACGCAATGCAGTTCAACGCTTCCCGCCCAAAGGTGCCAAACAATGTCGCATTCGGCGGTGGCGGCGCCCACTTCTGCCTTGGCGCGTCACTTGCTCGGCTCGAGATAAGCGTGCTGCTCGAAGAGATCGTCGCAATGGGAATCACCCTTACCCCTGATGGCCCTGCCACCTTCGTGCAATCGAACTTTGTAAACGCGCTTGATCACCTTCCCGTTCGGGTCAGCAGGTGAAGCCGCTCGCTGGCCTGCGAGTGGTCGACGCCGCCATGATCCTCGCTGGCCCGTTCGCCGCATCGGTCCTTGGCGAATTTGGCGCTGAAGTAATCAAGGTCGAACAGCCGGGAACCGGCGATCCGATGCGTCAACTGGGGACCGAGGGCCCGACGGGCGATACCTACTGGTGGACCAGCGACACCCGCAACAAAGAAAGTGTCGTCCTCGACCTTCGGACCGCTGATGGGGTCGGCGGGCTCAAACGACTCATCGCGTCGGCCGATGTTCTAATTGAAAACTATCGAACCGGGACAATGGAGAAGTGGGGCCTCGGTTACGAAACATTGAGAGAGATCAACCCTCGGCTAATCCAACTCTCCGTGAGCGGATACGGACGAACGGGGCCACTCGCGGCAACGGCTGGGGTTGCCCGAATCGCTGAAGCGTTTACCGGTCTGACCCACCTCACCGGCGAGTCCGATGGCCCACCCGCGATGTCTGGCTCGTCGGCCCTGGCCGACTACATCTGCGGCCTCTATGGCGCCTTCGGCATCTTGACCGCAGTCGAAGCACGTCGCACGACGGGCAAAGGGCAACAGATCGACCTGGCGCTCTACGACGGCATCGCCCGATTTCTCGACGAGCTTCTCCCCGTCTTTGCGGCAACCAATGTTGGGCGTGAACGAATGGGTGGCGAAACCCATCGGTCTGTTCCACACAACAACTTCCTCGCCGCCGACAACCGATGGGTCACCATCGCGTGCACCAATGATCGCTTATTTGGCCGGTTGGCCGAGGTGATGGGACGACTCGACATGAACGCTGACGAACGGTTTGCGACAAACGATGCTCGCATCGCCCACCGGGGTGAAGTGAACGGGATCGTCGCCGATTGGGCTCGAACACTCGACGCCGAGGCGGTTGTGGATGCATGCAGCGTGGCTGGTGTCCCGAGCGGCATCGTCCATACGATCGCCGACTACCTCGAACACCCTCAGGTCGCGGCTCGCGAGTCGACCCTCACGCTTGATGACGCGATGGGAAACCAGATCACTGTTCCTGGCGTAGTGCCACGTCTACTCGACACTCCCGGTGTCGTCGAACGACTAGGCGCCGTGCTCGGAGAATTATCAATTGAAGAGGCAATAGAACGATGGAACGACTGAGAAGTCGTCCTCACTGAGGAGAACACCATGTGGCAACTCACAGACGATCAGGTCAAGCTCCAGGCAAAAGCCCGCGAGCTCGCAGAGCAAGTCATTCGGCCTCGAGCGGCCGAGGTTGATCAAACTGAGGAGTATCCCTGGGACAACGTCGCCGCCTTGCAGGCTGCTGGATTCACGGGAATGACGGTGCCGACAGATCTCGGCGGAAAAGGACACAGCTTCCTCGATGCCGTGCTCGTGGTAGAGCAGATGGCAAAGGTTTGTGGGGTCACCGGACGCATCGCGGTCGAGGCCAACATGGGCGCGATCTCCGCAATCATGGAATTCGGCTCAGACGAGCAGAAGAAGATGGCAGCCGAACTTGTTCTCTCTGGCGACAAGCCAGCTATCTGCATCACCGAGCCCGAAGCAGGATCAGCAGCGAGCCAGATGACGACACGCGCGGACAAGGTTGGCGACAAGTACATCCTTAATGGCAAGAAGCATTGGATCACGGGTGCTGGCGTATCGAAACTCCATCTCATTTTCGCCAGGGTGTTCGACGAGGCCGGCGACGAGCTCGGCGTCGGTGGGTTCCTAGCCCTCAGAGATCAGACTCCTGGACTCGAGTTCGGCCTTCGCGAACCGACGATGGGACTCCGCGGAATACCCGAGCGTGAAGTCATCTTCACCGACATGGAGGTCGACGCCAGCATGGTGGTGTTGCCTGGCGTCCGCAGTGGCTTCGGCCAACTCATGAACGCCTATAACTCCCAGCGAGTCGGTGCCGGCACCGTTGCCCTCGGCCTTGCCGCTGGTGCCTACGATCTCGCCATCGACTTCGCCAAGGAACGTGAACAATTCGGCCGACCAATCGCCGAGTTCCAAGGGCTCCAGTGGATGCTCGCCGACATGTCAACCAGACTTGAAGCAGCGCGCGCACTCACCTACCGAGCGGCCGAATCGCGCGGCCCCAACAACAGTCCATTCCCCGATCCGTGCTTGGCGGCTCAAGCGAAAATCTTCACGGCCGAAAACGCCATCGATGTGGCCAATGATGCCCTCCAGATTTTCGGAGCGGCCGGCTACTCAAGACGCAATCCCCTTGAGCGCATCTGTCGCGATGTCAGGATGTTCACTATTGGAGGCGGTACTGCACAGATCCTGAGGACCGTAGTTGCGTCTCGCATCCTCGATCAGAAAATCCCGCAGACCCGCGACGGTTATGTCGACATGCCCTCGAAGTGATGTTGCTACCGCTCGATACAAACCAGCCGAGTTTGGCCGATCAGGCATACGAAGCGATCGTGGCGGCAGTTATCAACGGCGTCATCGGACTCGGCGATCGCATCGTCATGGATCAAATCGCTGAGTCGCTCGGCATCTCGCGTACGCCTGTCCGAGACGCGTTTCATCGGCTAGAAAATGAGGGACTGTTGTTGGCCACTGGAAGGCGTGGCTTCGTTGTTCGTGAGGTTGAAGACGACGAGGTTGTCGAACTCTACGAAGCCCGCAAGGCCATCGAGGGCTACGCCGCATCGCTCGTTGCGTCTGCCGACGACCTTGACGAACGGGTCGCCCGAATCCAAGCGGTTGTTGCCGTCGGGACTGGCGGCGACCGATCAACCAAGGCTATCTACCTTGCCAATCAGGCAGTGCACCGCGCGATCGTCGTCGAGGCCGACAACCGGCATTTGCTCGCGAGCTTCGATGGGCTATGGGGCGCGAGTGTCGCGCACTTCGCCTACGGGCAACTGTTTCCAACCAAGCTGGCCGACGACGTCATTGCCGAGGAACATGCGCCTCTCCTGGCATCAATCGCGAGCGGCAATCCTGAGGCTGCGAGGCTCGCCATGATCGCCCACATCGGCGAAGGGGCCGAGCAACACATCTCTGACCAGTAGCCGACCGCTAGCCGTTCCATGCGCCAATCGTGGTGCGATGCAGCAAGCGGTCGTAGCCGTCGTAACCGCCTGTGGCTTTATGCAAAACAGATCGGTTGTCCCACATCACAAGCATGTCCTTCTCCCAGACATGGCGATACTGAAATTCATCACGAATCTGCCACTCATAGAGGTCGAAGATCAGCGACTTCGCTTCATCATCGGCCATCGCATCGACCCCGATGATGTAGCCAATGCAACCAAAGATGCCCTCCTCGCCCGTCTCCGGATGGTTCTTGATAATTGGGTGCAGCTGAGTCGCCATCGCAGTGTCTGAAGGGCGTATGTCCATGCTGCGATCGGTCGCCTGGTCGGCAAAGCCGTAGCTCCCGTCTGGCGCGTAGCCGCCACGGGCCGAGTGCACCGCCATCTGGCCTTCGAGGCGGGCTCGTAGCTCGGCCGGCATCGCCGCGAGCGCCGCATGCTGGTTGACATAGAGCGTGTCGCCACCATGCGGCGGAATCGTGATGCCGAAAAGGCAGGTGCCAGATGGTGGGTGTTCCTGAAAGCTCCAATCGGTGTGCCAGTTTTCGGCGAACAGCGGTGCCGTCTCGTTTGCCCGACGTTCAACGGCGATCACATGCTCACGGCCGTCAATCGGCGCAATATAGGGGTCGTCGCCAAACGGCCCGAAGCTCAGGGTGAAGCGTTCGAGATCGTCGTCTGACATCAGTTGATTGGGGAACGCCAGAACATGGTGAGTTAGCCATGCGGCTCGGATTTCTGCAACCATGGTGTCGTCGAGCGCACTCGTAAGGTCAACTCCCCGTACTGTCGCTCCGCACGACTGACCAGATGGTGTTACGTCGATTTCCATCTCCGGACGCTACGGCGATGTCCAGCGTTTGGTCAAACGCTTGGGCTAACCCGAACACCCTCTGAGACGAGTGGGGTCCGCCTGGCTCGTCGCGAGTAATGTCGGACGGATGTCGACAACCGCAGCATCGCCCTCCACCATCGGACGTCTTCACGACAAGACAACGCTCTTTCATGCGTTCGTCTACTTCAGCCAAGAAGCAGCCGAAGAATACGCGGCACTCGGTGTAACTGGTCGAAGCGGTTACTTCGGATCGCGCACCGCAGCCATGGGCCCTTTACCGACGCAAATGGTTATTGCCACGTTCTACAACTTCAGCCCCGACCTCGTAACGCTCGCAATGGACGGCCTATGGGAAACGACGACTGCGTCTGCGTTACAAGACGCTCGCTGGCGGGGAGTCAAACGGGTCCTCGACGAACACGTGCGGCCAGTGATGACCGTCGACGAAATCGAAGAAGCAATCGCTATTTGTGAGCGATCGGTGGCTGGCTTGTCATGGGCCGGGCGTCCCCTGGCCGCCGGCAACGCCGCGGTGCTCGACGACCTCGGCTCTGGCAGCATGGGTGACGACCGACTACTTCATCTGTGGCAACTAGTGACCATTCTTCGGGAGTGGCGGGGCGACGCCCACATTGGCCTGCTTGTCGCCGAACCGCTCGATGCGGCTGAGTGCACGGTTGTGTCCGATCTTTTGTCAGCCGCAAACGGCGTGGTCCGCAAGTCTCGGGCGTGGTCTGATGAAGCATGGGACGCGGCCAACGAGCGTCTCGCTGCTCGTGGATGGCTCGACAACGACGGCGGAGTAAGCGGCACTGGGCGCGCCGCACGAGCCGCCATCGAAGCGCGGACAAACGAACTGAGCGCACCGCTGTGGGCTGGCATGAGCGACGACACGGTCAACCGGCTCGGCGACCTCTTATCGCCCGCGTGTGCCGCCCTGGTGAACGCCAACTACTTCGCCGCTATCGGCCGGCCCGCACCACGGAAAGACTAAGCGCGAGCTATTTCGTCGAGCGCTCATTCCTTGCGTTCTTTTTCCTCTCGCTCTATTTTCCTCGCAACGATGCCGTCGGCGACAAGGCGCTCGATTAATGCTGCGTCATAGCCGAGCTCCGCTAACAGCTCATCAGTGTGGACACCGAATTCGGCGGTGTCCACCCTGGCCCGGTAGTCAGAGCCGCTCATGGAGATCGGGGCGGTTGGCATGATGTAGCGGCCGAGGCGGGGGTGGTCCGCCTCATAGAGCAGGCCACCGTCGATGGCATCCTGATCGACGAGCATCTCTTCGAGCATCCGGACCGGGCTGCTCGGTAAGCTGGCGTCTTCGATCAAGGCGTGAGCCTCGGCCGTGGTCATCGTGGCCAGCTTTGCGGCAATCTCGGCCTTCACCGTTCGCAGTGCCTCGGACCGTTTCGAACGGTCGGCCCAATCTGGCGATTGTCGAGGGTCTTCAACCTCAAACAAAGGGCACAGCTTGCTCGACATTGCACCGGGCGCTCCGATAGACAGCGCACCGTCGCTTGTCTTGTAGGTCGACATGAGGAACAAGTCGGGTGACGCTCTTTCTGACCGATAACGGGCGAGCTCGTTGAAGCTCATGCGATCGGTGACGCCAGCACCAACCTCCCGCTTCCAGGCGTCGGCCGACTCAAACAGATTCGCGTTTCGGTGCTGCATGAAAAGCGCGGCGTGAGCCAGCGAAGTCCCCACCCGTTGGCCGAGCCCGGTGACATTGCGATGGTGAAGGGCTGCGGCGACGCCGAACGCCAACAATAGGCCAGCGGTGTAATCGCAGAAGTATGCCTCGTAGCGACCGAGCTCACCGTCTTCGCCGATGCCAGCGGCTGCGCGAAGGCCGGTCCATGACTGGGCAATAAGGTCGAGGCTGGGGCGACCTGCGTTTGGACCGGCGTCGCCGAATCCGTTGATCTCGCCGTAGATGAGAGTTGGGTGCAGCTTGTGAAGTTGTTCGAAACCAAGGCCGAGCCGATCGGCGGTGCCTGGTCGCATGTTGGTGATGAGCACATCACTCTTGAGCGCCAAGTCGGCAGCGACCCGCCGGCCCTCATCGGTCGAGAGGTTCAGCGGCAGGGCCCTTTTGCCCCGAGCCTTAATAACGTATTGTCGCCCTTCGCCGATCTGGATCGGATCAGTCATCCGAGTCACGTCGCCAGTGACCGGCTCGATCTTGATGACGTTGGCGCCGCCGTGAGCAAAGAGCTCAGCCGCAATTGGTGCTGCGACGTACTGTCCAATCTCGAGCACGGTGAGACCATCAAAGAGTCCAGCCAAAGGGTCGCTCATGCCGGAGCCCATGTCATGCCGCCATCAACCTTGATGATCGAGCCGGTGGTGTAGCTCGATGCGTTTGACGCTAGGTAGAGCGCTGCACCGACGATTTCGCCTGGCTGTCCACCACGCTGCAGCGGTATCGAGCGCTTCGCTGACTCTGCAAAGGCGTCGAGGTCCCAGGCCACGCTGATGTCGGTGAGAAAGGGCCCTGGCATGATGCCATTGACCCGCACCTCAGGTCCGGCCATATGCGCGAGCGCCACGGTGAGCGTGTTCAGCCCCGCCTTCGCCATTGCGTATGGGACCTCTGCTGCCGATGGCTGTTTTGCAGAGGTACTGCTCACGTTGATAATGCTCCCCCCGCCTGTTTGCTTCATCGACTCTGCGGCCAAGGCACTCAAGCGGAACGGACCTTTGAGGTTCACGTCGAAGACCTTGTCAAATAACGCCTCTGACACTTCGGTCAGCGAAGGGTAAAGCGGCGACATTCCTGCGTTATTGACAAGAATGTCGATCTTGCCGAAGTGCTCGATTACTGAATCAAACAGATTCTGACAGTCGCTCCAGCGGCCAACGTGGCATTCGACGGCGATTGCATCGGCGCCGAATTGGTCGACGATCTCAGCAACAACGGCCTGACATGAGGCGATCTTGCGGCTAGACACCACTACCGTGGCTCCACGCTCGGCAAACGCAAGACACATTTCTCGTCCGAGCCCCCGGCTTCCACCGGTCACCACGGCGACCTTTCCCGTAAGGTCAAAGAGATCGGGCGGTGTTTGGGCCATCTGGGCACGCTAATGGCACTGAGTAGGGCGTGCGAATCTCGTCTCCGACGCGCATCACAATGGCGCATCACAATGGTGTCAGGTACCAGCGCATCATCGGATGCGCTGGTACCTGACACCAATTGGATGCGGTTGGACTAGCTGGCGCTGGTGACTGCGGCGTCGATTGCGTCGACAAACGCCGTGAACATAGCTGGGTCTGGATCGCCGCCAACGGCGATCCACCACGCCCGAATCATGCGATCACCTGAGCGGATCAACACCAACTCAGTGTTGACGGGGAACCCGCCGGTTTCGCCTCGGATTGTGTAGCGCGCCGTTGCGTCACCGTACGACTTGCCGTCGATAACTACGACGGCCTGCGAAAGCGGTGCGCCGCCTGACGTTGTCGTGTTGTATGACACGCACGGGCCGACCGCGTTCGCGGCGTAGCTCGCCATGTATTGCTCAGCTTCGCCCGCAGGAAACTCGTACACCATGGTGCCGATGAACGGACCGAAGTCGCCACCGCTGAACGACTTGGCCGTGATGGAGATCGGCGACAGCCCATCTCGTGGGCTGGCTCCTGGGCACTGCTCGGTCTCGTCGCTTGCCGCTGATTCAGTAACACCGGCAGGCAGAATGTCGGCGCCTGGCAGTGCAGCCAGAATGGCATCGTTCACCACGACGTCACCGCCGCCAGCCTCTTCGGGAGGAGCGGTTGTGGTCGGAGCGGGAGCAGCCGGAGGCTCGATGAGGCCAGTCGGAATGTCGAGTGGTTCCGCTCCGTCGATCCAGACCTCTTGCCACATCACGCGGCCACGGTCCATCGTGTTACCCGGCGTGCCATCGGGCCAGGTGAAGTTGTTGACACTCTTCACTTTTTCGTTGAACACGACTGTGGTTCCGCCATCTCGTTGCCAGAGAATTGGCAATTCGTCGGCGAGAATCATCGCTATCTCTGCCGCCGCATCGTAGCGAACCGCTGGGTCGAGCTCTGACCGCAGAATGTCGATCTGAGCGGTTACATCATCGTTCGTATAGTTCGTGAAGTTGAGCACGTTGGAGCCGACATCGCCGAAACGTGAGTCGTACAGCGGCAACGGATCGCCATCGTTGCCCTCGGCCCAACATGTAGCCTGGAAGTCACCGAGGAACGGCGGATCCTGGGTCGGTGCGCCGACAACGCGGGTCACCATGGTGCCCTGTTCTTCTTCGAGGAAGTCGATCTCGAACCCTGCGTCTTCCCACGCCTGAATGAACAGCTGAGATGTCAAGCGGTTCGTCGGCGTCGGAGTGCAGACGTACTGGAACGTCAGCGGTTCACCGGCGGCCTTGCCGTCTGAACGAGCAGGGTCGTTCTTGTACTCCTCGACAAGGGCCTCAGCTTGAGGCATGTCGAAGTATGGGTAGATATCTTCGGCCGCGGGGTTGTACCACGGGCTCTTAGACGAATAGAACTGCGACTTCTTCGCCAGAGTTCCTTCCAAGTTGCCTGGATTGATCGCGTTGAGATCTTCGGGGTCGATCGCATACGACACGGCCCGCCGAACACGCTTGTCGTCCATCGGAGGGTTCATCGTGTTAAAGATGATCGCGCCCGCACCGCTGCCGGTGTATGAGTGATAGAGGAAGCCTTTGTCGATCAAGGGGGCGAGTCCATCAATGCCGCCCTGAGTTGCGAGGTCAATATCGCCAGACTCAAGACTTGCGAGTCGGCTATTGCCGTCGGTCAATACCCGGAAGGTGATCTGATCAAGATACGGCTGACCTTCTTGCCAGTAGTTCGGGTTCCGCGTTGTCACGAGCTCTGAGTCACGTGTCCACGACTGGAAGACGAACGGGCCGGTGCCGACCGGATTCTCCGACGCTGCGTCTCCGTAACCTCGAGCGGCCGAAGGCGAAAAGGCCACACCCCGGTTGCCAGCCAGTGTCGATTCAAAGACAGGGTCTGACTCGAAGAGCGTGTAGGTGACGGTCAGATCGTCGACCTTTATGGTCTTGTCGATTCCTTCCCCTGGAGTGGCGAAACGTCCCTCGTCCCACAGCACGCTCATGTCGACGAGAGCGTCGGCATTAAGCGGCGTGCCGTCGTGAAAAGTAATGCCAGGACGCAGCGTGACCGTCCACTCGGTGGCATCGTCATTTGGCACCGCGGCCCGGTCGGCCAACACCGGAAGAATGGTGCCGTCTCCGGCTTGCATGTAGAGGTTTTCGTAGAAGGCGTCAGCAGGGAGATTGCCAGCAGAGAATGCCCATTCGGCCTCAGGCGGATACCAACTGTTTGACTCGCTCACTATGCCGACTGTGAGCTTTCCGCCGCGTTGAACTTCGCCCGCTGCTTCAGTAGTAGCAGTAGCGGCTTGAGTATCTCCGTTCGTTGTGGCCGACCCAGATTCACCGACCGGAGTCGCACTCGTACAGCTCGCAGCGACGAACATCGCTCCGAGCAACACCGGCACAGACCGGCCAAAGGCAGGGCGTCGTCGTTCTCGTTTCCCTGGATTCATCATGAGCATTCTCCCCTTGTTAACTAGATTGCGGTTTCACGAACGTCGAAATGACGGCGCAGGCCGTCTCCGACGAGATTCAAACTGAGAACGGTCAGAAACATCACCGTTGACGGAACAATCGCGACATGAAGCGCCCTATCGATGACCGACTTCCCCTCGGCAATCATGCTTCCCCACGTCGCTGTCGGCGGTGGAATCGAAAGGCCCAAGAACGCCAACGTGCCCTCGGCCACGATGACGCCACCAAGCGCCAGCAGACCGAAGGTCATGAGTGTCGCAAAGACGTTTGGCAAGAGTTCGCGGAACACGATGACTCGCTTTCGCGTGCCGAACATCTCGGCCGCGTCGACGAAACCTTCTTCGGACAAGCTGAGGGTGCGGGCCCTGGCAAAACGAATGTATGCCGGAATCGATAGGACGGCGATCACAGTCGTGATGGTCTTCAACGAGGGCCCGACCATGCCGATGACACCGAGAAGCAGAATAAGACTCGGGAACGACAGAAGGACGTTTGTGATGATCATCGTCACCCGCTCGAGCAGGCCTTTGCGATACCCGACCGTCGTGCCGATGATGCCGCCTACGACGACGCCAACCGTGACCGCAACCACGCTGATGATGACAGACACTCGTGCTCCAGCAATCACCCGTGAAAGGATGTCACGACCAAGCGGATCTGTACCGAGCACGTGGCCCTTCGTGAGGACTGGTTGGAGCGCGAACCGGGGTTGAGTGCGATCAGGATCGGGGAGCGGAAGCAGGGTTCCGAATGCAGCACAGAAAAGCACGACTATGAGCCAGGTTGCTGCCAGCCAAAACAGAAGTCCAAGGCCATCGTTGATCCGCTGGAAGAAGCGGCTAATCACGCGAGATCCTGGGGTCAAGCAGGACATACATCAAATCGACGAGCGAGGTCATCACCACGTAAGCGATCGCGACAAGCAGGATGCCGCCCTGAATGAGCACGAGGTCACGAGTCAGAATTGCGCTGAACAGCATTGTCCCGAGACCGGGGAGCGCGAAGATTTGCTCGATCACGACAGTCCCTGCAATCGCGCCGCCCAGTTGCAGCCCTATGAGTGTGAGGAGCGAGAGTGAGGCGGGCCGAAGCGCATGGCGAAACAGGATTGTTCTGACCGGAAGGCCTTTAGATCTGGCGAATCCAATGAAGTCGCCTTGGAGTACGCCAATCATGTCCGAGCGGAGCACCCGCGTGTACACGGCCGCCTCGGTAAGACCAAGAGTTAGCACGGGCAAGACCATGACGCGTAGGTTGCCGAGCGGATCTTTGGTGATGGGAACCCAACCGGTTGCAGGTAACAAGTCGAGTTTCACGGCGAACAGAATGATCAGCGCAATCGCAAAAATGAAGCTTGGCAACGACAACAGTCCGAAGCTCAACGCGGTGATGACCTTGTCGAAGAATCCACCGGCCCGGTAGGCCGCGAACGTGCCAAGCGGTATGGCGATGGCAAGAGCGAAGATCATGCTGAGCAGCATGATCTCAACGGTCACAGGCAGGCGCTCCTTTAGTGTGTCAGCAACGTTCTGGTTGAGGCGTTCGCTGCGCCCTAGATCGCCTTGGAGCACGTCGCCAAGCCAGTTCGCATAGCGAATCGGCAAAGGATCGTTCAGGCCAAGTTCTTCGCGAACCTCTTCCAACAGTTCAGGGGTGATGTTGTTCTGACCGATTACCGCGATTGCAGGATCGCCTGGCACCAACGACAGCAATCCAAACGTGAGCATTGAGACGGCCAAGGCAACAAGAACGAGTTCGCCCAGCTGTCGGAAAACTCGTGTCGATCGATTCATAGGCTGTCAATTCGCGTTGCAGCCATCGATCCCCCTCGCTTTGGCCTCGTGTTTGTGGATTCAGCTACGACTCACTACCGTTTTGGAATCATGACCGATAAGCGGAGCACGCGCCAATCGCTCCGATCGCTTGATTGGCGCACCAGCGAGTCATCCAATGCCCCGTAAGAACCAGTCGGCATTCGACGCGAAACTCGAACAAGCGGTCTTCGTCACGTTCATCGCAACGATGATCATTGAGGAGCTCGTTCTCCTTCGCCGACCGCGACGCAAGTTCGGCGACCTTGACGCGGCAACGGCCGAGCAACTTTCAGACCGAAGCCTGCCGCATGATGAGCTTGTTCCTGTCGGATACGAATCGCGGGACACCGCTGCGAGTCTTGCAATGCTCGTCGGCAATCTGTCGATCGCCATCGCCACGATGGGCGTACTGGAGCGAGTTGACAGACTGGCCCACAGTCGACGACTGCTGTCTATCGGTACGAGCAAACGTTCGTGGCTAGGGGCACTGCTGGCTTGGGACTTTCTCTACTACTGGGAGCATCGCTGGATGCACGAGGTTCGTCTTTTCTGGGCCAACCATGTCACCCACCATTCAAGCGAGCGATACAACCTCTCAACCGCGCTGCGCCAGCCGTGGTCGGCCTACATGATGCATTGGGTTTTTCTACCAATGCCGTTGCTCGGCTTCCGCCCGGCGATGGTCCGCCGCTCGGGCGAGATCAATCTCTTGTATCAATACTGGGTGCACACCGAAGCCATCGACCGACTGCCAGCGGCGGGTGAGGCCGTTCTCAACACGCCGTCGCATCATCGTGTACATCATGGCGCCAATCCCCAATACCTCGACAAGAACTACGCCGGGATCCTGATTCTCTGGGACAAGCTCTTCGGCACCTTTGAGCCCGAAGTCCGACGAGTCAAGTACGGGCTGACTAAAAACATCGACACGTTTAACCCTGTCCGCATCGGCTACCACGAGTTCATCGACATCGCTCGCGATGTCCGCCAGGCTCGCGGTTTCAAAGCCCGCCTCGGCTATGTGTTCGGTCCGCCAGGATGGAAGCCTGAATGAGGCGTGGCTAGAGCCACACCCCGGCAGCTCCCCATCCCATTAGCCTGCCCAAATGCTCAGCAACCCTGACGCGCCAACGAATATGGCGCCATCGCGGCAACTCCTCTGGGGGTTTAGCGCGCTCTCGGCCAGCTTGTCGGCGGGCTACGGGGTCTTGTTCACCATCGTCGGTGACTACCGAGACGTCTACGGCATCAGCGCCGAATCAATCGGTTGGATTATCGGCATCGGCTTCTTCGCTGGCTTCTTGTCGCAGATGCTGATCGCTCCGATCGGCGACCGAGGATTCGCTCGCCGACTCGTCCTCATTGGTGTGGTTGTGAACGCCCTCGGCCTCGTCCTGATGGGTGTTGGCGATGACACTCCCACGATCATGGCGGGACGAATCATTTCTGGTCTCGCAATCGGCTCGGCCACCCCTGCCATCCGCCGCATCATCGTTGTCGGTGATCCCACAAACCTGGGACGTAATCTCGGACGTCTCATCGCCGCTGACGTATTTGGATTTGCGCTTGGTCCCGCCGTTTCGGCCGTGCTCGTCGGACCATTCGGCCTCGCCGCTCCATTCTTCGTGATCGCCGCCGTATCGCTCATCCTGGTTGCGCTCACACTCCGGATCAAGGTGAACGAGAGCATCGGGTCGACGCGCCGACGGCTCGCCATCGACCTCCTGCGCATCCGATCCTTCGCCGGTGCCGTCGTGCTTGGTGGCACTACGTTCGTCATGATCGGCGCGTTCGACGCTCTCTGGGACCTCGTGCACACCGACCTTGGCACCGCTAACTGGATGGCAAATCTTGGCATCTCGCTCTTTGCCGTGCCACTCATCATTCTCGGCCCATTCGGCGGGAAACTTGCTCAGCGCACCGGCCCATTCCGCCTTGCCGCCGCAGGGCTTCTCGGAGCTGCGGGCTTCATGGCGGCGTACGGTTTCCTACCCTCAGGAGGCTGGATCTTTGCGTTCGCGATGGGACACTCACTAGTGGACGGGCTCACTATCGCGGCCAGCGGTGTTGCCGTCGGCATGACAATTCCCGATGATCGCCAAGCAGGAGCCCAAGGTGTGCTCGGTGCAGCCCAAGCGCTTATGGCTGGTATCGCGGCCGTCGTGACTGGGATCCTTTACGAGAACTCTGGTCGAACCGCGGCGTATGTGACTGCCGCGGTGGCAATGGTCGTTCTCGTCGGCGTTGGAATGGCACTCGCTTCGACCACGTGGCGCCAGCCGCTCGCAGAACGAGAACCAGTTCGCTAAAGCACGCGCCCGACAGTGGCGCTGATCTTGGCTGGCACTGCGATCCCTTCTCGGAGCCGAGTGTCGGCAATAGGTTCGCCGAAGGTCGTTGTGATCGGCACGACGCCAGCCCAGACATCGGTCTCGTAGTCTTCCTCGTCATCCACCGGGTCGCCGGCCCTGACTTTGGCCGATGCGTTCGCCAATGAAAGTCGCAGCACGCTCGTGCCTTGAATTTCTTTGACCGTTGTCTGGCGCAACTCCCCTTGCCGTCCTGGCATGAGCCGTTCGACAAACAGGTCGAGTGCGGCCGCCTTTGACTCGGGGTCAGTAACAACCTCGGCCTCGCCGATCACTACGACCGACCGGTAGTTCATCGAGTGGTGAAAAGCCGAGCGGGCAAGCACGATTCCATCGAGAAGAGTGATCTCTACGCACACATCGATCCCCTCGGCCGCTCGTCGTAAAGCTCCCGCCGCGGGCGCACCATGGAGCAATAGCGAGTCGCCATCGCGTACACAGAACATGGGGATCACAACCGGCTTACCGTCGCGAACAGTGCCAACGTGAGCAACAAGCCCGGCATCGACGATGGCGTGCACCGCCGCGGAATCGTACGACGCCCTTTGGGAGGCCCGGCGAACGAGCACCTCATCAGACGGGATTCCCGACGCCGAGTCATTTTGTACTGTTACATTATCTGCCATAGCATGGTACAATAGCCTGATGCCAACACTAACGGCAACCGAAATACAGGCGACAATCGAGGCCGAGATCGTCGCGGGAATACTCACACCAGGCGAGCAGCTCACGAGCGTTCGATCACTGGCTACCGATCTCGGCGTGTCGCCGACCACCGTCGCCGCTGCATACCGCCGTCTTCGCGAACGTGGTTTCGTTGTCAGCAGGGGCAGGAACGGCACCCGCGTCGCACCCCAATTCAACGCCGCTCAACCAAGTCAGGTGACGGTCCCCGCGCACACGATTGACGCGCTTTCAGGAAACCCCGACCCCCGCTTCTTGCCGGCACTCTCCGCTGCACTCGCCAAGGCGGCGGTCGCGCCAGCCGCCAGGTACGGGGGCACCCTGTTCGACGAGGGCCTCAAAGAGGTCGCACACGCAATATTTACCGACGATGGTGTCACCGCCGACCACATGGCCGTCACCAACGGCGCCATGGATGGCGTCGAGCGAGTGATCGCAGCTCAAGGCCTTCGCCCAGGCGACAGGATCGGAGTCGAAGATCCCGGCCATGTCCCCGTTCACCAACTTGTGCGCAGCGCAGGCTTTGAGGCCGTCCCAATCCCTGTGGACGACGATGGCATCACCATCGATGGCCTCGCCGCAGCGCTGCGATCTGGTCTTCGGGCGCTCGTTGTCACCCCGAGGGCGCAGAACCCAACCGGCGCTGCCTTTACGTCAGCAAGAGCTGATTCGATTGGCCTGCTACTCGAGAAACATCCTGACCTGGTCGTCATCCAAGACGATCACGCAGGCCCCATCTCGGGCGTCGACTACGTGGGGCTCGACACTGGTGAACGTTGGGCTGTCGTTCGCTCGCTTGGCAAGTCGCTCGGCCCCGATCTACGAGTCGCGCTTGTGGCGGGAGACCAGCAAACAATCAACCGGGTAAACCGGGGTATCGCCAATGGCCCCGGCTGGGTGAGCCATCTTCTCCAGCGAACCGCCGCACAACTTCTTAGCGACCCGAGCACGAACGATCTAGTTCGTCAGGCCGCCAAATCATACGAACACAAACGAAGGCACTTTATCGATGCCCTCGCACAGCATGGCTTGTCCGCAACTGCTCGATCAGGCATCAATGTGTGGGTCCCGGTCGCCGACGAGCAAGTGGCGATCGAGGCTGCTCGGCGAGCCGGCTTCGCCATTCGCGCCGCCGCCTCCTATCGAATCGAAACGCCGCAAGCCGTTCGGGTAACCGTTAGCCAGTTGGGCGACCAGGACCTCGATGAGCTAGCCGCCGCCCTC
>JBBKWJ010000203.1:0-15372 GCA_037968895.1 Acidimicrobiales bacterium | reverse complement strand
CCCCGCGAAAGCGGAGAGCTCGAGTTCGTCGCTGGCAGCTACTAGCGCATCTATTTGGTACCAGGTACCAGCGCATCTACGCGTTACGCGGTGAACGCATCTTTCAGGTTGGCCATGGTGATGCGGCATGCCTTCTCGAGGTTGTCGCGTCGCCCTTCGATCTTGCCGGGGTAGACATCTGGCAGCGCCAGCATCGGAGCGTCGAACGACTCGGTCACGGTGCAACCACCCGATTCATTCGCCACGATGTCGTAGCGCCACACAGTTGCGTGCTCGAACTTCGGAGGCACCTCGTAGGCAAACGAACGCCCCGGTTCGACCTCGGTGACGCGACAGTCGGCGTGCCATTCGTAGGTTCCCGCCTTGTTGTGGCCCCGGAACGTGGCACCAACAACAATCTCGTCTGAGTCACCGAGAAACTCGCATCGAACGTTCTCGGGGCTCAGTCCGGGCAGTCGTTCGAGATCGGTTAGTAAAGCGAACACCTCTTCGGACGACGCCGCTACCTCAACTGAGGCCGAGCCCTGTGTTTCTGCCGCGGTCATTGTGTTGCTCCTGACATCGCTCGCCACACTCGTTCGGCTGTGGTCGGGATGTCGACATGGCGCACACCAAGGTGGGCCAGCGCATCGATCACTGCGTTCTGCACGGCCGGCGTTGCGCCGATTGTGCCCGACTCGCCAACACCCTTAACCCCAAGCGGGTTTCGAGGGGTCGGTGTTTCTTGAGCGATTCGCTCAAAGCTTGGCAGCTCGGCGGCTGACACAAGCCCGTAGTTGAGGAAGTTCGCAGTGAGCGGGTTGCCCTCAGCATCGTAGACAAACTCTTCGACAACGGCCTGAGCGATGCCCGAAGCCACTCCACCATGAACCTGACCCTCAACGATGAGCGGATTGACGATCACTCCAGCGTCGTCGCAGCAGATATGGCGCATGACCGTGACCTCGCCGGTCTCCCTGTCGACGTCGACCACCGAGAGATGCACGCCAAAAGGGAACGTTGCGCCTGGTGGCTGGAAATCGATCTCGGCCTTTAACGGCTCGTTCTCGCTCTCGGCTTGATGCGTCGCGACCTCGGCCCACGACTTTGAAAGTGCGGGAGTCCCCTGCACCGAGAAACCACCAGACTCGGTGCTCAACACCACATCGTCTGGGTTCGCTTCAAGCATCTGAGCGGCGATCTCGCGTGCCTTCGCTACGACGGCCTCGCTCGCCTCCCACACCGCGCTGCCACCAACTTGGAGGGACTTCGAACCGCCAGTACCGCCGCCCCGCTTGACCTCGTCGGTGTCGCCATGGCGTACCTCAATCTTGTCCATCGGGATGCCAGTCAGTTCGCTCGCAAGCTGGGCGAACGCGGTGTGATGGCCCTGACCGTGCGACGAAGAACCGGTGAGCACCACCGCTGAACCGTCGGTGTTGATCTCGATGCTACCAAACTCGCTGTTGGCCATCGGGTTGGCGATCTCGACGTATGCCGACCATCCAAGCCCCATCAGCTTCTCGTTCGGATCGTTGCGGCGCCGTTCTTGCTCAGCCCGGAGCGACGCGTAGTCTGACTCGGAGATTACGGCATCAAGGGCCTTTGCGTACTCGCCGGAGTCCATCTCGGTGCCCGTCGCTGTCGTGAAGGGAAACGCTTCAGGAGCGATGAAGTTTCGACGTCGAACTTCTGCCGGATCGATGCCAATTTCTGCGGCAAACGCATCCATCATTCGCTCAATGCTGTGCGCTGCTTCCGGCCGGCCTGCGCCGCGATAGGCACCCATCGGCACGGTATTGGTGACGTATGACGCGAATGAAACTTCGACGTTTGGAATGTCATACACGCCGGTCGCCATGCGTTGAGTAAAGATCGGCAGCACTGCGCCGATGCCGGGGTATGCCCCAGAGTCTTGGGTGTTGTGGACCCGGTAGTTGCTGACCCGACCGTCACGGCTACCTCCGATTGTGGCGACGAAGTCGCAACCACGACCGTGAACGAGACCGAGCATGCTTTCCGAACGGGTTTCAGCCCAACGAATTGGCTTGCCGAGCAATCGAGCGACGAGCGACACGATGATGTCCTCGGGGTACCCGCCGTTCTTGGCTCCGAAACCGCCACCGACGTCGGGGCAAATTACTCGTACCTGATCGGCTTCAACCCCGGTTGCCGTTGCGAGCGTGTCACGAGTGCCGTGGGCGCCCTGGGTGGATGACCATTGAGTGAGGTGGGGCCGACCGTCGGCCAAGGTGTCCCATACGGCAACAGTTGCTCTGGTCTCCAGCGGACAAGGTGCGAGTCGTTGGTTTCGAAATGACAGATCGACCGTGACTTCACAGTCGGCAAAGAAGTCGTCGGCGCTCGGCGATGGCATCGCAAACACCTGATTGGTGCCGGCCTCCGGGAACAGCATCGTCGAGCCGTCTCGGGATTCGGCAGTGGAGACAACCGCATGCAGTGGTTCGTAATCGACAAACACAAGCTCGGCGGCGTCTACGCCGGTTTCGAGCGACTCCGAGATCACCACTGCGATTGGCTCACCAACAAAGCGCGTGGTGTCTGTCGCTAACCAGCTTCGGAGCATCTCCTGATTGAGCATCGGCATCGATGCAGCGAACGGCTCAATGCCGAGATCGGCTGCGGTGTAGACGGCGACGATCCCGGGCATCGCTGCCGCATCGCTCGTATCGATCGAGGTAATTGTTGCATGAGCCATGACTGACCGGACGAAGGTCGCATGCAGTGCGTTGGCTGGGGCCAGGTCATCGACGTACTTACCACCGACCGTCAGAAGCTCTGGATCTTCCTTACGAACAACGCGTGTCCCAATCATGCTCATCTACGTGCACCCCTTTTACGGCCGGTCCGATCTGGCGCATGCTACGACAAGGGCCGCCGCCGAACGCAGTCGGAGTGAGAATCATGGCTTCACTCCCACGATTCGGGCCGAAGCGCTGCCCTTGCCGACGCAGGGCTTTTGGGGCGGTCAACAATGCGAGAGGCAACATTCCTCCTCGTGTTCGGTTCGAGGCCGTCGATCAAACAGGCGCCACTTGACCGGCCGACCTCAACCAGACACATATGATCCAGATCAGCACAGGAGGACAAAATGGCGCACTGGAGCAATTGGTCGGGCAAGCGGACTGCTGAGCCAGACGCGATCCACTTCATCCGTTCGGAGGAAGATGCCGCCGCTCTGGCGAAGCAGGCTTCCGAAGCGAACCAAACGATTCGTGTAGCCGGCGGTGGTCATAGTCATTCTTTGCTCGTCCCGAATGACATAATCATCGCCGATGTGTCTGGCTTGGCCGGTGTCATCTCGGTTGACCCAGATTCGAAACGCGCCGTGGTCCGCGCCGGAACACCGATCTACGCTCTCGGCGCCGCGCTTCATGCGCATGGCCTTGCCCTGAAGAACCAAGGCGACGTTGACCGACAGACCATCGCCGGTGCGTGCGCGACAGGGACCCACGGCATGGGTCGCCGCATCGCCAATCTCTCCTCGACGGTTACGGGCGCACGCATTGCTCTTGCCGACGGCGAGCTGGTCGATTGCAGCTCACGCGAGAATTCCGACCTCTGGCAGGTTGCCAGGCTCAACCTCGGCGCCATCGGATTCGTCACTCATCTCGAGTTGCAGCTCCGAGATTCGTATCGACTCAAGGAGTCAGCATTCGTGGTCGACAACGCCGAGCTCTTGGAGCGCCTACCTGCGCTCATCGACGACAACGATCGATTCGAGTTCTACTGGTCGCCGCACCGAGACAGGGCGTTTGCCAAGCGAATGAACGAAACCGATGAACCCGGTCAGTATCCACTCGGCCGAGAAGGCAGCCGGTTGGCGTGGAGCTTCGAGGTCTATCCAAGCCATCGAGCCCAACTACACACCGAGATGGAATACAGCGTGCCGCTTGAGGCCGGACCCGAGTGCTTTGCCGAGATCCGAGCCATGATCATGACCAAATTCCCCGAAGTTGAGATGCCCGTTGAATACCGAGCCATTGCGCCTGACGATGTCTGGTTATCAACGGCCAATGGCCGTGAATCAGTCAGCATTTCGCTTCATCGAGACAGCCAGCATGACGAGACCGAGTACTTCCAAGCAGGCGAAGAAATATTTCTCCGTTACGACGGTCGCCCGCACTGGGGCAAGGTCAACTATCTCGATGGCGCCCAGCTCGCTTCATGCCACGACGACTGGGCGAGGTGGTGGAAAGTGCGAGACGAGGTCGACCCAAACGGGACCTTCCTGAACAACTATCTGAGATCGGTTCGGCCCAACTAGTGCCTGCCAGCCCTACCTCGGGGTGAGTCGGCCAACGAGGGCATCTGGCAACACCTGATAGCTGTGGTGGGTACGGCTAAAGGCACCGGCGCCAGCGGTCATCGAGCGAAGGTCGATCGCATAGCTGACAATTTCCGCGGTCGGAACCAGAGCATGAACCTCGGCGAATCCGGCCGCAGCGCCGGGCCCAGACGCGAGTACGCGACCACGTCGGGCGCTGAGATCGCCGAGCACATCGCCCTGAAGCGAATCGGGAACCTGGATGGTTACCTCGCTGACTGGTTCCAGCACGTCGGTGCCAACTTCGTCGATCGCAGAACGCAACGCCAGAGAACCAGCCATTCGGAAGGCCATTTCCGACGAGTCGACCGAATGTGTCTGACCATCAATACACGAGGCGCGTACGTCGACCACTGGAAATCCGTGAGCGCCCCCGTGGGCCATCGCATCCTCGACGCCAGCGCCAACAGCAGGAACGTAGTTGCGTGGGATCGCGCCGCCGGTCACCTTATTGTCGAATTCGAAGCCAGCGCCTCGGTCCAGCGGTTCGAATGCAACAGTCGCCACCGCATATTGCCCGTGCCCGCCACTCTGTTTCTTGTGTCGAGCGATAACTTCGACGGGTCGCGAGAGCGTCTCAAGGTAGCCGACCTTCACGTCCTCGGTCTCGACGGCAACGCCGTACCGATCCAAACGAGCAAGTGCGACACGGAGATGGGTCTCGCCACCACCAGACAACACGGTTTGGCGAGTTGAAGGCTCATAGCCGACGCTCAGAGTCGGATCCTCGAGCTGGAGCCGAGCCAACCCAGTCGCCAAACGATCCTCGTCGGCCGGGGTGGCAGCCTGAACTGCGATGCCGTACACCGACCCTGGCATGACGGGTATCGGAACAACGACGGGAGAGTGAGGCGCGGCCAACGTGTCGCCGGTCTCTGTGTCGCCGAGTTTGGCGACGGCAACGATCGCACCGGCGAACACCTTTCCAGTGTGTTGGTGACTCGCGCCATCGAACGACAGAAGCTGACGAAACCGCTCGCGATCCTTGGTTCTCGAATTCACCAACGCATCGTCGGCGTTAATCGTCCCCGAGATCACTTTCAAGTACGACACTGGGCCAAGAAACTGATCGACCCGGGTCTTAAACACGTAGGCCAGGTGATCGCCATCAGGGTCGATCGCCACCTCGACCGGCTCGCCACCGGCCATGACCGTGACTGGACCCAGATCACCGGGTGCCGGTCCGACACGGCAGATGAAGTCGAGGAGATGGTCCACACCGATAGGTCCGGTGGCCGACCCGCAGAGCACAGGAAACACTGTGCCGGCGTCGACGGCCTCGTGGAGCAAGTGCTCAAGTTCTTCCTCTGACGGTTCGGTTCCGTCCAGATAATGCTCAAGGATGGTGTCGTCACCCTCAACCATCTCTTCAACCAAGTGTTCGTGACCCTCATGCTCGGCCTCGATCAAATCATCAGGCACATCAACCTCTTCGGCCTGACCTGAGTCATACACAAAGGCATGATCGGTCAGCAGGTCAGTGATGCCGTGGAAGCTCGATCCTTCGCCAATCGGCAGCTCGACCGCCTCGGTGTGAGACCCAAAAGCGGCCCTGACGCTGGCGAGTGAGTCTTCGAACGAGGCATTCGTGCGATCGAGACCATTTATGAAGATCATCCGAGGCAGTTTGACCTCGGATGCGAATCGCCAGAGAACGAGATCTTGAGCCTGAACGCCAGACACCGCGTCGATCACGAAGACTGCGAGCTCCGCCGCCTTCATCGCTTGCAGGGCGTCGCCCATGAAGTCGGCGTAGCCAGGCGTGTCGATCACCGTCACCTGGTGTCCATCCCATTCGAATGAGACAGGCGAGAGCGACAACGTCTGATGCCGTTCTCGCTCCTCAGGGTCAGAATCGCCGACAGTCGTACCGTCGTCTACCCGCCCAAGCCGCCCGATCAGACCGGCCCGAAACAGCATCGCCTCGACGAGGCTCGTCTTCCCGGCACCATGGTGCCCTACGAGTGCAACGTTTCTGACGAGGTTCTTGGTCATGCTGCTCCGTTTTATCGTGGCTTCTTTGTCGTGGTTTCGTGCCGTCGTGGCGCACAAATAAAACTATGACCGACGGACAAGCCTCTTTGGCAGAGTCGAAAGGCGGCACTTCGACCGCCTTCGCCCAGCAGCATTGTGGCAGTTCACCCTCGCTTTCCCCAAACGCTCGGCCGTGACACTATGGGGAGGTCGGCGGTGTACCCATCGCCAAGGAGGGACAACCATAATGAGAATCAATTCGCTCTTTTGGGCTCGGTCGATTGGCTTCGCGGTCGCCACAATGCTGGCCGCTGCTGGGTGTGGATCAAGCGCCGACGAGTCAGCCGCAGAAGACTCAACCGCCGAAGCGTCAATCCCGAACGAATCGGCGACTGCAACGACCGCCGCTCCCGAACAGGAAACGCAAGAGCAGACAACTGTCGCTGCTGCGCCCGAATCGAGCGGCCAGCAGATCGAGATCAACGGCGGACCGGCTGGACCGTGGAGCGCCGTCGGGACCTGTTTGTGGAACCCAGACAACACCGGCCCGGCCTCCAGCCTGTGGGTAGTGGAAGATTCCGAGGATGACGGCCTTCCCGGAGAACTCACAATCCTCTACGTGTGGCCGTTTGTGATTGAAGACGACACCGAGCCAGCACTCATTGGGTCAATCGTCGAACCAGACGAAAATCTCCTCACGGTGATCGAAGCTGATGCTTCATTTGACGGCACGACGCTGACGCTACTGGCGAGCGTTCACAATGGGATCAAGACGTTCGACGACCCACCTGATTTTGTTCTCACCATCACCTGCCCCCTCTAATTCAACGCCTTTCCCTCGGGCAGGGTCGATCCAGCACGGTCGTCTAGGGTCAAGGCTGTGACCCGCCTGCCTTCCGACGTGCCCTGCACCTTCATTCGCGACGCGACACAGCTTCCCGCACTAGGGCGCGCCTTGGAGGCGGCCGAAAACGTTGCCATCGACACCGAGGTCCCCATCAGGCCGCCGAAGAAGGGCGAGTTGCGAGTGATGTCGATTGCCACGCGAGCCGCCGACGGCACCGAACAAGCCTTCGTCGTCGACGCCCGCGATGTCGACCCAACGCTCCTCGCACCGATCCTCACGGGGATCACCGCAGACGCGTGGAATGCCAACTTCGATGCTCGGGTGATCGATGCTGCCGTGTGGAAGTCGACCGACACAACGTCCGGTCTTCGCTGGTGGGACGCCCAGATCGCTGATGCCCTTATTCATCAGGGTCGAAGCGGGTTCACCTGGTTTCATGGTTTGGCGTGGGCCACCGATCACTATCTCGGCTTCAAGGCCGAGGGCAAGGGCACGGTGCAGTTGTCGTACACGGCGTACGACGACCTCAGCGATGATCAGATTGCGTATGCCGCGGCAGATGCAGTCGAAACACTTTGGGTGAGCGACGCGATCCGAGCCGAGGTGCACGAATCCGGACTCGACCAGATCTGCGAGATCGAACTCTCCGCCCGCCCGTTCCTCGACCAGATGGAGCGAAGCGGGCTGCCATTCGATTGGGAAGGGTGGCAAAACGAGCTCACCACTATTGAGGCACGCAACCGGGGCGTCGTGGGCCAACTAGCAGTCTTGACCGGCGGCGGGCAAGGGAATCTTTTCGACGAGGTCACCGAGCCATCGTGGAACCCGGCCTCCGACCGTCAGGTCCGCCGCGCCCTGAACGAGTGGGCCCCCGAACGAGTCATAGCGTGGACCGATAGCCGGCATGGCCGGGCTCGCTTGCTTGACGATGCAGACTCAGTCAACGCCTCAGTTCTTCGCGAAATTGGAGGCGAGCTGTGCGAGACGCTTCTCTCGTTCCGCAACTACTCCAAAGTGCTCAGCACGTATGGCGAGTCGATCCACGACCACATTGACGACGACGGTCGCCTCCGCCCGCAATACCTTCAAGTTGTCGGCACAAACACTGGACGCCTGGCCAGCCGAAACCCAAATGCTCAGAACTTCACGCCGCTCATGAAGCCGTTCTTTCGTCCAGCCGACAGCGATCGGGTTTTCGTACACGCCGATCTCAGTCAGGCCGAACTCCGATTCCTCGCCCAAGTCGCAAATGACCTCCCACTGAGAGAGGCCTTTGCTCGGGGCGTCGATGTGCACGTCAGCACCGCGGCAAGCATGTTTGGCTTCGATCCCGACGAACTCAAGACTGAAGATCCCGATCGATTCAAACACCTACGTCAAATTGCGAAAGCGCTGAACTTCGGTATCGCATACGGCACTGGGGCCGCAGCGCTTGGTCGTTCACTAAGCGCAGAGGGCTCACCAACTACAACTGACGAGGCGTCGCAGCTTCTCGCTCAATACCGTCGGACCTACCCCGGCACTGCGGCATGGGCTGAGGCCCGTATTGCCGAGATTCAGACGATCCGACAAGAAACACATCTCATCGACTGGGAGATGACACTCAAACTGGCTCGTGGTTTCGGAGAAGTGTCGACGATTCGGCGAAAGCTGCGCAAGACCCAAGGCCGTTGGCCAACCGCGGCTGAGATCTACGACATCCACCCTGATCGCCACGAGAGCGACGCCGACGGTTTGCTCAACCAGATTGATTGGCTACTCGGCTACTCGGCTCCGGTTGCCCTCGTCGCCAATGGCGAACCGTTCACCTTTGCCAGCAGAACAATCGCCGGCCGACGGCAACAGTTCAACCTGCACCTCGACCGCTTGCTTCTCAACGCAGTGCTTGAAGCAGTCCGTACCAACACAGCGGCAATGATCGCGGTCCGCACCCAGTTCGAGCACGAGCATTCGCTCACGTTGCATCGGGCTGGCCAACCGATGTCAGATGGTGAACTGTCGAAGCAGCTTGAGGAACGAGCCCTGCGGAGACACTACATCGACGCCATTATTAACGAACTCGGGATTGAGACGGCCAACAGCCTCCTCCGTCGCGCCGCTGAGGAGCGAGTGTCGATCATGGTAAACGCATGGAGGAATGCCCCGATCCAGGGTGGTGTCGCTGACATTATGCTGGCGGCGTATGCCGACCTTGACGTGCGCCTTCGCTCGTACGAACGAGCCGTTCCCGTGCAAACCGTGCACGATTCGGTTGTCGTCGAATGCAACCGTGTCGACGCCGAGGCGGTTGCCGCCGACGTAAAAGATGCTCTCGAAAGGGCATCGCTACGGTTCTGCCCCGACGTCGTCCCAAAAGCTGACGTCGATGTCCGCGAATCGCTCGCGGACGCCGACGTGGTGACCGCCGCTCTGGGCTAGAAATCAGATCTCGAAACTCACGCCAGTCAGTTCCTCTGATACCGCCCACATTTTGCGCTGCAGAGTGACGTCGTGCGAACGCCTCGTCGACGAGACAATCTTGGGCGGCCCGCTCACCTCACCCGGTCCGTTTGGACCGTAGTATTGGCCTCCGATTGCGGCCTCGTCGGTAGCCGCTCGCAGAGTTGCCAGGGCACCCATCTTCGGACTCTGCAGGACGGGACGGTAAAGCAACTCGAATGCCTTGATGTAGAACGGCGAGTTGCGGGCCAACTCGGTACTGGCGACGCCAGGGTGAGCGGCTAACGCCACCGCGTTCGCGTCTGCCGCAGCCAGCCGGCGTTGCAGCTCGTAGGTGAAGAGCAAGTTGGCGAGCTTCGACCGGCCGTAGGCGGCGACCCGGTTGTAGCTTCGCTCCGATTGAAGATTGTCGAAGTCGATATCCGACATGATCTTGTGAGCGATGCTCGCTACCGACACGATGCGGGCCGAGTCGGCGGCCAGAAGTCGATCGAGCAGGAGGCCTGTCAACGCGAAGTGGCCCAGGTGATTGACCCCGATCTGCAACTCGAAGCCATCTTCGGTTGTCGACTGCGGCGGGTACATAAGGCCAGCATTGTTGATGAGGATATCGATCGCGTCATAGTCGTCTCGCAGGCCTTCCGCCGCCTCTCGGACTGATGCGAGCGAGGCAAGATCAAGCTGCTGCACTCGAACATCGGCCTTTGGCGCCGATGACTTGATTTTTGCGACGGCCGACTTTCCCTTGTCAAGGTCGCGCACCGCAAGGACGACCGTGGCGCCCTTGGCTGCGAGTGCCCTGGCATTTTCGAGACCAAGGCCGGTGTTCGCACCAGTTACAACCGCGACCATGCCGGTCTGGTCTGGAACATCGGCTTCGGTCCATTTCTTGGCGCACATAACTGTCTCCTGAATCGGCTGTTCGTGGATTTCCAATCCAAACTACCGCTGAGTACGGTTGCCGGATGAGTGATACTGATCTTCAAAAGGTTGAGACCGCCCTAGAAAGCCTTCTCGCCGCCCACGACCCAAAGACTGAGAGCTACCGCGAATTCCGTGGCCACCAGTTTGATGCTGGCCTGGCATGGGCCATGTTTCCGGTCGGCCATGGCGGGCTCGGCGTCGCCCCGCAACTCCAGCGGGTCATCAACAAGCATCTCGCTGAGGCCGGCGCCGCTCCCACGGACCCCTCACAGTTCTTCATGGCACTCGCCGGACCAACCATCGTTACTCACGGTGACGACTCTGTGAAAGAGCGCTTCCTCCGTCCGATGTTCACTGGTGAAGAACGCTGGTGCCAGCTGTTCTCGGAGCCAGGGGCTGGCTCTGACTTTGCCGGTCTGGCCACCAAGGCCGTAAAGGATGGCGATGAATGGATCGTCACTGGCCAGAAGGTCTGGAACACCCTCGCCCACATCGCAGACTGGGGCATGCTCGTCACCCGGACCGATCCGAATGTCCCGAAACACCGCGGCATGACCTACTTCGCTCTCGACATGAAGGCCGAAGGTGTCGACGTCCGTCCACTTCGCCAGATCACGGGCGAGGCCGAGTTCAACGAGGTCTACATGACCGAGGTTCGCGTTCCCGACGCTCACCGTATTGGCGCCGAGGGCGAGGGCTGGCGGGCTGCGCTGACCACCCTGATGAACGAGCGCACTGCAATCGGCGGCAGTGGTGGGGGCGGTGGACCAAAGCGAGGCGGCGGGTCGATCAGCTACCTCGTCGACATCTACAAGGAAACGAAAGCCAATCACAGCAACGCCGCTCGCGACGATGTGATGAAGCTCTGGATTCGGGCCGAGCTTCTCCGCTTGACCAACATGAGAGCGGCCCAGCTGGCAAAGGTAGGAAACCCAGGGCCCGAGGGCTCGGTCGGCAAGGCAATGATGGCGATCCTCAACCAGGACATTTTCGAAACTGGCGTCAATCTGAAGGGCCTGGCTGGCCAGGTCGGGTATGACTACACATTCCGAGTGCCTGAATCGACCGATATGAGCGCGGAAGGCGGCATTGGGCATGCGTTCTTGCGAGCTCGTGCCAACACAATTGAGGGCGGCACCACCGAGGTCATGAAGAACATCCTCGGCGAGCAGGTTCTTGGACTTCCCGGCGAGCCACGCGTCGACAAGGCGATCCCCTGGATCGAAGTTCCCCGCGGCTAGACAAGGCCTAGTGCCGCTCCAATGGCGCAGCTGAGAAGGCGATCCCGACATACAATGATCTCATCGTCGAGCAACAGAGTTTTGTAGAATTTGCTGAAATCGTGTCGCTTGCGCCAGTTCTCGGTGCGAAGCGGGACGGTACGGCCACGGCTGACACAAGCCGCGAGACGCTGATGACGATCCTCGGCGAGCTTGTGCTCCCTCACGGGAAAAGCGTCTGGACTCAGACGCTCATCACCACCATGGAGTTACTCGGCATTCGCGACAAGTCTGCTCGCCAAGCCATTGCGCGCATGCACGACAGCGGTTGGCTCGATCGCACAAAGGTTGGTCGTCAGACTCGCCTGACCTTGACCGATCACGCAGTCAATCTGCTAGGGCCGGGCGCCGAACGGATCTACGGATTCGGTCAGCAGCCGCGGGAGTGGGACGGCCGGTGGCTAATGGTCTTTGCAAGCGTGCCCGAGAGCGAACGGAGTGTGCGATACCGCATGGGGCTCGGCCTTGGCTGGGCTGGGTTCGGCTCGCTCGGCCAAGGCACGTGGCTCACTCCGTGGTGCGAGCAGGAAGACACTGCCGTTGCCCTCTTGGCCGATCTAGGGGTTGAGGCGACTTCGTTCATTGCTGAGCTAGGCCAGCTTGGATCAGCCGAAGCTCTGGCTGCGGCGGCATGGGATCTTCCCGCCCTCAGGTCTCACTACGACCAATTCCTCAAAACGAACGGTTCGGGGTCTGACCCCAGACCGTTCGTGGCGGAGCTTGTGGCGCTGGTGCATCAGTGGCGGCGCTTTCCGTTTCTCGACCCGAGTCTGCCGAGCCAACTGCTGCCCGCAGACTGGCCGGGGCCGCTGGCGGCACAGAAGTTCGCGACGGAACGGGAGCGGCTACTGCCTGCCGCGTCAGCGTGGTGGACGGCCACTGAAGCGAAGTACACACCGTAGCTCGTTGTTTATTCTACAACTACTTGACGCAATGAACTGAATGTGTAGAATGTCGAAGTGACTCAGCCCATCGATTTCCGCTGCGACCCTGCCACCTATCGACACTGGAGCGTCGCCTTCGACGGTCAAGTTGCAACCGTGAAGATGTCTGTCACGCCCGAGGCTGGCCTACGCGACGACTACGACCTCAAAATGAATTCGTACGATCTCGGCGTCGACATCGAGCTCTACGACATCGTGCAGCGCATGCGCTTTGAACACCCCTCGGTCAAAGCCGTGGTCGTCACCGGCGGTCTCGACAAGATCTTCTGCGCCGGTGCCAATATCCAGATGCTGGCAACCTCGAGCCACGAGCACAAGGTCAACTTCTGCAAGTTCACCAACGAGACGCGAAACTCGATCGAGAATGCAAGCGCACATTCGGGCCAGACCTGGATCGCCGCAGTCAACGGGACGGCAGCAGGCGGCGGCTACGAATTGGCCTTGGCCTGCGAAGAGATCCTCCTTATCGATGACCGAGCATCCGCCGTCTCGCTCCCCGAGGTGCCGTTGCTCGCCGTGCTGCCCGGCACGGGCGGCCTCACCCGGGTTGTCGACAAGCGACATGTGCGGCGAGATCTCGCTGATGTTTTCGCGACAAGAACCGAAGGAATCAAGGGACAGCAGGCCGTCACCTGGGGTCTGGTTGACGATACCGCACCTGCTTCGAAGTTTGATGTCCTCGTGGCAGCCCGAGCCGAGCACTACGTCGCAGCATCTGATCGGCCCGCTTCCGGAGAGGGCGTCACGCTCGCCGCTCTCGGGCGAGAAATTAGCAACGACACCATCACCTACGGCAACGTTTCTGTCGTCATCGATCGACAGCTCCGCGCAGCCACGATCACCATCGCCGGGCCAGAGAGCACACAGCCCGGAACAGCCGAAGCACTCGTCACCGAGGGGGCCAAGGCCTGGCTCATCGCAGCGGCTCGCGAGTTTGACGATGCCATGCTGCATTTGCGCTTCAACGAGACGCAGATCGGCACTTGGGTTCTGAAAACCACAGGCGATCCGTCAGCCGTTCTGCAAGCAGCACTCGTTATGGATGACGATCACTGGCTCACAAGAGAAGTCACTCTGTATTGGGAGCGAGTACTCAAGCGGCTCGACCTCAGCGCCCGCTCGCTCGTCACCCTCGTCGAACCGGGAAGCTGCTTTGCTGGTCCCCTCGCTGAGATCGCCCTCGCTGCAGATCGCTGCTATATGCTCGACGGCACCTGGGAAGACTCCGACCTTGCGCCACCAACGCTCGAGTTCTCGACCGCAAGCCTTGGTGCACTGCGCATGTCAAACGGACTCACCAGACTAGAAAGCCGGTTCTGGGGTCGGCCAGACGCACTTGCTGTCGCTCAGGCAACCGTCGGTGTGCCGATGCTTGCCACCGACGCCGAAGCAGCGGAGCTCATCACCTTTGCCCTTGACGACATCGACTGGGAAGATGAAATCCGGGTCATGCTCGAAGAACGTGCAAGCTTCTCCCCCGATGCGTTAACCGCCATGGAGGCCAACTACCGGTTCGTCGGACCCGAGACGCTTGAAACAAAAATCTTCTCTCGCCTTTCGGCCTGGCAAAACTGGGTCTTCCAACGCCCGAATGCGGTGGGACCAGACGGAGCGCTCCAACGCTTCGGCACTGGATCCCGCCCCGACTACGACCAGAATCGAGTCTGAGATGACCAACGTCGACATCAACGCAATGATCCCAAACAACGTCGGACTGGCCGACGACCGACGGCTTCAGCGAGCCCTCGAATCGTGGCAGCCTAAGTTCCTGCGTTGGTGGGACGAGCTTGGTCCCGCCGCGTTCCAGAAGAACCCGGTATTTCTGCGGACCGCTATCGATGTCGGTCGTAACGGCTGGGCCAATTTCGACCACGTGTCAATGCCCGACTACCGATGGGGCATCTTTCTTTCCGAACCAGAGCCAAACCGCAAGATCGCGTTCGGCGATCACAAGGGTGAGGACGCATGGCAAGAGGTGCCTGGCGAATACCGGGCCGATCTCCGCCGCCTGATCGTTGTCCAGGGTGACACCGAGCCAGCATCGGTCGAGCAACAGCGCAATCTCTGCCTGACTGCTCCGTCGCTCTATGACATGCGCAACCTATTTCAAGTGAACGTCGAGGAAGGTCGCCACCTTTGGGCGATGGTCTACCTGCTTCACCGCTACTTCGGCCGTGATGGTCGCGACGAGGCAGACGAGATGTTGGAGCGGCACTCAGGCGATGCCGACCACCCGCGCATCTTGGGTGCGTTCAATGAAGAGACTCCCGACTGGCTCTCGTTCTACATGTTCACGTACTTCACCGATCGCGACGGCAAGTACCAACTTGCGTCGATGCGAGAATCGGGTTTCGACCCGCTGTCTCGAACCTGCGACTTCATGCTCAAGGAAGAAGCGCATCACATGTTCGTCGGCGCAACCGGTGTCGGGCGAGTCATCCAGCGCACCCTCGACCTGATGCGAATTCACGACACCGACGACATCCATGCCCACGGCGGCATCAACCTCGACCTCCTTCAGAAGTACATGAACTTCCACTACTCCGTTTCGCTCGACCTCTTCGGCGCCGAGACATCAACCAACGCAGCCAACTACTTTGCGGCTGGTCTCAAAGGGCGGTTCCAGGAAGAGCGACG
>JBBKWJ010000202.1:0-61341 GCA_037968895.1 Acidimicrobiales bacterium | reverse complement strand
ATCGCCACCTTGGGCGGGATCATTGACGGTGTCGGCAAGCAATGGTCGCTCGAAGACCTCCGCAGCGAACTGCATCGCTCAGGCGACCTGCCGCCAGCAGTGATCGAAATGCTGGTCTGTGATGCTTCGTTCCGGCGCATCATCTTTGATGGTCCGGATGTGGTGCTCGCCTATAACCGGGCGACACCCTTGATACCGGCGGCGTTACGTCGGGCGATCCAGATCCGAGACCGAGGATGCGTCGTTGATGGATGTGATAGATCGCATGAGTGGTGCGACGTGCACCATCTGGTTGAAAGATCTAGCGGCGGGACGACTACCGAATCGAATCTCGGGCTTGTGTGTAGAAGACATCACACGATGCTTCACCTCGGACAGATCGTGTTGAGTCGGAATCAACAAACCGGAGCTTTCTCCACCAGCCTCCCCTGACCGGGTAGAGGCAAAGCCCTGCCAATAGCGCTTCTGAGTACCCACACCTCCGGTGTGGGTGGGAGCGCGCCCGACGTCAGCATTAGCCGCCAGAACGGAGCCTTTGCCACGTGTCGGCGTCTGCGTTCACGATGTCGTCAACTCTCGGAGCGCCCGGAGTGTCAGGGCCGGCCACAATGATGACGGTGTCACCGCGATAGCCGACTGCGAGTGGTGGTGGCCGATCGATCACCGAGGCGTACTGGAAGAGCTCTGCGCCCGAGAAGAGCGAGATGCTATACACGTCGCCGGTGGCCGCGACTCGGCACCCGGAGCTTGCGTGCGTACCGGTCACTGGATCGGTGTTGAGTTGGTCAACCATCACTTCCAACTCGCTGTCGGCGGGTTGGCGGTAGTCGAAACCGGGGACAATCGCGTCGCTCGACCGCGGCGAGAGAGCCGACACGATCTCGACGAGCTCATCGTGACCGAGTCCACGCGAACGCAGATAGCCCTGCGACCCGTCTTCAAGCATCCAACCGACTTCACCGTTGCCGTTGTCCAAAGCCCTGACGAGGAATTCGGTCTCGCCAACAATGACAGAGGCGGCGTTTGTCGGAAGATCATCGCCATCAAAGAACCGTTGGATGAACGCGAACCCGCCAGCGGGCCCGTCTGTTGGCGTCGCGAGAATCAGGATCGGCACTGGTTGTTCGCTGGGGCGAGCAAAGAACGTCCGTGGTGAACCATCAGGATCGACGATCTGCCCACCGAACTCCCCCTCGATCGCGGCAAACGACTCACACACCTCGGGATCAACGATTGGGCGGACTAGTGCTTCGATCGCCGACGCTGCCAGGGGAACGGACGAGGAAGTGCCGTCCGACACGGAGGTCGTTGCCTCGGGCGACGCTGCAGTCGACGACGTTGCACTCGAAGACGTCGAGGACGCACCCTCAGACCCGGTACAACCGGCGACGCCCAGCATCGCTACGCAGATCACCACTACATAAACAGCCGATACGACTCGCACGTCTCAATCGTCGCGCAGTCGACGCCAAGATAGGTAGTGCGGTTACCCGCGCTTTTCGATCTCGGCCGTAATGGCGGGGATGACGAGATGCAGGTCGCCGATGACGGCGTAGTCGGCCTTTGACACCATGTTGGCTTCGGGATCGGTATTGATGGCCAAGATCGTCTTGCTGGCCATGGCGCCAACCCAGTGCTGGATTGCGCCAGAGATACCAGAGGCTATGTAGATCTCAGGAGCGATCCGGGTGCCCGTTTGGCCGACCTGATCGGCGTGGGGGCGCCAACCGTTGTTGGTAACCGCACGAGAGCAGCCAACTCGTCCACCGAGTCGTGCCGCCAGCACCTCAAGCGACGCAAATCCTTCAGGACCGCCGACACCGCGGCCACCACCGATGACGACGGGCGCCGTCGCGAGCGTCACGCCTGCTTCTGCGATCTCACGATCGACTACGATCGTGCGCTTCACGATGTCGTCGAGCTCAACGTCGAGCTCTTCAGTCGTGGCCGTACCGCCGCTCGGGCTGGCGTCGAGGCTGTGGTGAGCAACAGAGACCAGTTTGACGTCGGCATCAAGTGCAGTCTCTTCAAACAGCGAACCGCCCCATTGCACACGGGTGAGCTCAGACGCATCATCGTTGAACTCGATGCAGTTGGCGACAAACGGCAGATCGAGTCGTGCCGCAGCCTGAGCCATGACCTCGTTGCCCTTCGAGGTGCCAGAGGCAATGACAATCTCTGGCTCTAGCTCTTCAATAGCAAGCGCAAGCGTTTGGCCCCATGCCTCAGGACCGAAGTCGCTCAGCAACTCATGGTCGGCCACGTAGACCGAGGTTGCTCCGTATTCGCCGAGCTCCTCGACAAAGTCGTGGTCGCCACAAACCAACGCTGCGACGTCAGACCCAAGGCCCCGAGCCACGGTGAGTGCTTCGAGAGTAGCCGGGGCGAGTGTGCCCCGATCGTGTTCGACGAGTACGAGTACATCGGTCATGAGAGCACTCCGAGTTCGACGAGAAGGTCAACCACTGCGGGTGCGGCTTCAGGGCCGGTTCCCAACATGATTGTCTTCGACTCAACTTCTGGCGGCCGACGAAGCTTTACCTTCGACTGCCCTCCGACATCGCCTGCTGCTTCGATAACGACGACTTCGACCTTCTTCGAGGCCAAGCGTCCCTTCATGGTTGGGTAGCGAGGAAGGTTGAGGCCTTCTTTGACACCAAGCACGGCAGGCGATGGCACTTCGTAGACCTCGAACCCGCCGTCGATCTCACGCTGGGCTCGAACGGTGCCGGTGTCTTCGTCGTATGCGATGCCCTTGATGGCGTTGACGATCGGTCGGCCGAGCGCATGAGCGACTCGAACGCCAACCTGGAATCCGCCAGAGTCGGCCGATTCGTTGCCGAACAGGATCAGATCGAAGGCGCCCTCGTCTGACTCGAGTGTCTTGATCGCCGAGGTGATCGCTCTGGCCGTGCGTTGAGGGTCCCACGCGCTGCCGTCTGTGGTCAGCAGCACGGCTTTGTTGACACCGAGGGAGGCCGCGTAGCGAACCTGCTCCTCGGCATCTGTCGCACCGAGTGTCAATACTGTCGACTCGCCACCGTGTCGCTCGACAAGCTGCACGGCTTCTTCGACCCCACACTCTTCGTGTGGGCTCATCGCGTAGCCAAGGTGAGCAGTGTCAACCGATTGCTCGTCGGCGGTGATATTGATTCGAGCTCCTGGTGCGGGAACCCGCTTAACGCAGACGAGAACCTTCATTTCAGCCCTTCAGTCGTGTGTCTTCGGGATCAAAGACCGCAAGGTTGCCGCCAGCAGCGACGACGGTGACGGGGAACAGATCCATCATGTACATGGTCTGGAGCTTGGTCCCAACCACTGCGTGTTCTGGTGGGAGGTAGGCCATCAAGATGTACTGGCCGGTTGAAGGCGCACCTGATGCCGTGGTTACCCGGGAGACCCGGTTCTTGGCATCGACAATCCGCTCACCATCGAGCGTCAGGATCGGCTCGTTGCCGCCGGTCATATAGCGCTTGATGCCCTGGGAATTGGTGTGGTCGTCGACAGCAAGGCTGCACAAAACCGCAATCGGCTCAGCGTCACGAGCCTTGAGGAATGCCTCTTTGCCGATGAAGTCATGTGCCTTGACCTTTGGTCGAGCCAAGCCAGCTTCAACTGGGGTGTACTCGCTCTCAAGCTCGGCGCCCATAAGGCGATAGCCCTTCTCGACACGGCCGGTTGCGCCATAGACGCCTATGCCAACTGGAACGATCCCGAACTCTTCACCGGCGCCAGCGACCGCATCCCAGAGGGACGAGCCATGCTGCACTGAGGTGTAGATCTCGAATCCGGCTTCACCGACGTAGGAGATACGGAAAGCGAAAGAAGGCACTCCGTCGATTAGCAGATCTTGCACAGTGCCATATGGGAATGCCTCTTGCGAAAGGTCAGATTCGGTGAGCTTCTGCAGAGTTGCGACTGCGTTTGGACCCCACACGCCGAGGGTGGTTGTGGCATTGGCGTTGTTCTGGATCTGCACCGAGCCATCTTTCGGCATCTGGAGACGGAACCAGTATTCGTCACGGGCGCCATCAAAAGCACCAGTCACGATTCGGTAGCTATAGGTGCCGGTCCGCATAACCGTGAGGTCAGAGCGGAAGCCGCCCCCGTATTCAAGCATCGGGGTATAGACGGCCTTACCGACCGCGACATCGCACTTGTTAACGAACAGGTTCTCGACGAAGTCGACGACTCCTGGTCCGCTCACATCGAATACCTGGAAGGCGGCGAGGTCGACCATGCCGACTGACTCGCGCATTGCGAGATGCTCGCCATCGATGATTGGACTCCACCAGCGGTTGTCCCACTCGTGTGGTCGTGGCTCGAGGCCGTACTTCTCGACGAGGCCAGCGTTTGACTCGTACCACTGAGGACGCTCCCAGCCGCGGGCGTCGAAGTAGACGGCGCCAAGGGCCTCGGTGCGTGAGTGGGCCGGGCTCCGGTTGAGGCCACGACGGCTGGCCCACTGCTCACGTGGATGCACGATGCCGTATGTCTTGTTGAAGTGCTCGTTGCAGCGAGCTTCGATGTGATCGACCGTCATCTCGTGGGGGTAAAGGCGAGCGATATCGGAGCCGTGCGGATCGCACATGTGCGGGTAGCCGTAGGTCATCCACTCGGCGACCAACTGGCCGATGCCAGGGCCTTCCTTGATCCAGACGGCAGCGGCGCTCCACAGATTCTCGACTTCGATCGTTTCACCAAGAACTGGGTTTGCGTCAGGAGTAAGGGACAGCAATCCATTGATGGCGTACTTGATTTCGCCGTCACCCAGGAATTCCATCAGCTCGATGGCCTCTTCCATTTGCTGATCGAAGTCGTCAGGGGTGAATGGAAGCTCAGTTGGGGTGAGAGCCGAAGCTTGGATCGAGGGGATGTCGTCAGGCCGCATGAGGATTGGACGGTGGGCGTAGGAGCCGACCTCCATCGAACCAGTCGATTGGCGCTCGTAGCAGAATGTGTCCATGTCGCGGACAATTGGGTAGCCGATTTCCTTGTTGGTCTCAGCCAACACATCGAACGGGCCAACGTCTGCCATCTGGTGGACAGCTGGGGTGAGAGGGATGGTGGCGCCAGCCATCTCGGCGATTCGTGGACTCCACACGCCACAAGCGACGACGACGTACTCGCACTCGATGCGGCCCTTGTCGGTCACAACTGCGGTGACCGTTGGTCGCCCGTAAGGGTGCTCCTGCGTCTCGATGTCGAGCACCTCAGTGTTGGCGAACACCTGCAGCACACCAGCGTTTACCGCTTTCTTGCGCATGACCGTGCCGGTTTCGAGGGAGTCGACGACCGACACCGACGGTGTCGAGAAGCCGCCGAGGATGACTTCTTCGTTGATGAAGGGAACCAGTTCCTTCACTTCGGCGGGAGTGAGGAGTGATGCCTCGACGCCCCATGCCTTGGCCGAGGTCATGCGTCGGCGAAGTTCTTCCATGCGCTCCTCGGTACGAGCAACCTCAATGCCACCAGACGTGGTGTTGAGCCCGAGCTCTTCGTATTGGCGCTGGCTCTCACGAGTCAGGTAGGCCATCTCTTTGTTGTGGTCGACTGGGAAAATGAAGTTCGACGCATGGCCAGTGGAACCGCCAGGGTTTGGCAGCGGTCCCTTGTCAAGAATCACCATGTCAGTCCAACCAAGGTCAGAGAGGTGTCCGACCAGACAGTTGCCGACGATGCCTGCGCCGATCACGACGCATTTTGCTTTTGAGGGGAAGTCACTCATTGTTTGCCTTTGGTTGCCGAGCGATCACTTCGCCCGCATGGTGGAACAGAACTACATTGTGGAACAGACTACCTGGCGCCCCGATGGGTGTCCAGGTTCACTGCGACTCTCTACCTGTATTGCGAGTCGCTACTAAGGGAATTCGAGGACGCCGCTCTGCCACCGGGCAGTCGCGTCAACATTGTTGAAGGTAAAGATGTGAAGGTCCTCGATGCCAAGCCTTGCGGCGTCAGCGACGAGGGGGTCAATCAGTTCGGCCGGGTTGTAGCCGCTCGAGGTCAACAGTTTGCCGATCGCGGCACCGTTCTTCTTGACGAAACGCATTGACGCGCCGATGCCAAGACGGGCGCCCATATTCATGAGCTTAAGGCGATCGACGACGCCGGGAATTCCGAGGTGAATCGGCAACGTGAGACCGGCCTCACGCTGCTGCTCTATCCAGAGGACGATCTGATCGGTGTCGAAACACATCTGGGTTGAGACGTGGCCGGTGAGGCCAGCTTCGAGCAGGAGTTTCTGCTTCGCGAGCAAGGCCGCGTCGAGCAACGATTCGTCGATCATTGCGTGACCGTCTGGGTAACCGGGCACACCGACATGGCGGAGGCCGCTGTCTTCAGCGAGCAAGTCGACAAGGAAGCTTTCGCCATCGGCGTAGTTACCGGCTGGTTCAGGTGCGTCGCCTCCAACGAGGAAGATTTCAGTTACTTCATTAGTTCGCAACCACGCCGCGATCTCGCGGGTGTGCGACTTGTCGACCACAAGGCGGGCTGCGATGTGAGGGATCGCCCTGAAGCCCTTTGAAAGCAGATCCTCGGTGATCTCCTGTGTCGCCGGAATGCCTTTCACCGGCGAACAGGTGACAGAAACCGCGCACCCTGCCGGCAGAAACTCAATCTGTTCAGCGAGGTTCTTGAGCGGAACGATTTCGTACTTCATCGTTTCGATGAGGGCACGAGCCGCTGGTTCGATTGTGGTTGGTTTTGCTGATCGGATTTTCGAAAGGATCGACATTGATACACATTTCGCTATTGCTTTTGGAGACTTGCACGAGGCACTGAACAGCACTGCTGAACAAATGGAATATGTACTTGATGGTTAGGCGAACTCGTCGGGGAGCTCGTCTTTCCGTTTGGCGACAAACTCAATGAGCTCCTCGTCTATGGCACTGTCGATCGACGGCGCCTCATAGCTCGCGAGCTGCGACTTCCACATAGCGGTGGCACGGACTTCGGCTGATTGGCTGCCTTCGTCTCGCCATTGCTCGAAGCTTGAATTGTCGGCGACACTCGACCGGCAGAAGGCGGTTTCAAAGTTGGCAAGCGTGTGCGCAGTTCCGAGAAAGTGTTCGCCTGGCGTGTGCTCGACAATTGCGTCGACGGCCTGCCCGTTCGGCGACATGTCGAGGCCCTTCCCCAGCACGGCCATCATGCCGAGCTGGTCGGCATCCATTACGAACTTTTCGTAGCCAATTGCGAGGCCACCTTCAAGCCATCCTGCGGCGTGGAGGACAAAGTTGACGCCACCGAGGACGGTCGGCTGGAGCGTAGCTGCCGACTCGTATGCGGCCTGGGCGTCTGGCAGCTTCGATGATGTCAACGAACCACCCGAGCGGAATGGGACACCGAGGCGCCGAGCGAGGGCCGCGACGGTATAGAGCACGATGGCTGGCTCGGGGGTGCCAAAGGTTGGCGCTCCCGATTGCATGGACATCGAGCTCGCGAACGAGCCCATAACTACGGGCGCTCCAGGACGGACCAACTGGATGAAAGCCATGCCAGCAAGCGCTTCAGCGAGGGTTTGAGCCGCAACACCAGCCGAGGTCACCGGCGACATTGCGCCAGCGAGAATGAAGGGCGTCATGATGCACGCCTGGTTGTTCTCGGCGTAGACCTCGGCCGCCTGGAGCATTGTGTCGTCCCAGATCAACGGGGAAGAGGCGTTGATGAGACTTGTCATCACGGTTCGGTCTTGCAGATCGCCGCCAAAACCAATGCGAGCCATGTCGACGCTGTCTTGCGCCCGGCTTCCCGCGGTGACCGAACCCATGAAGGGTTTGTCGCTGTAGCGCAGGTGCGAGTAGATCATGTCGAGGTGCCGCTTCGACACGGGGACGTCGACTGGTTCGCAGACCGTTCCGCCCGAGTGGTGAAGGTTTGGCGACGAGTAGGTCAGCTTGACGAAGTTCTGGAAGTCTTCGAGCGTTGCGTAGCGGCGACCCTTCTCCAGATCGTGGACGAATGGCGACCCGTAATTTGGAGCGAAGACTGTCGCGTCGCCGCCAATCTGCACGTTTCTTTCGGGATTGCGGCCATGCTGGGTGTAAACACTCGGAGCGGTGGCTTGGACCAGCTGTCGACACAAACCTCGTGGAAACCTCACTCGGTCACCATCGATATCGGCCCCAGCATCTTTGAACCGCTTGATGGCGGCGGGATACCCACGAACCTCGATGCCGACAGTTTCGAGAATGGTGTCGGCGTTGTATTCGAGAGTAGCGAGGCCTTCTTCGGACAGGATCTCGAAAGGGGCGAGTGTTCGAGTCATGAAAGGGTCGGCAACGTGCACGGCCGATGCGCGTTGTTGCTGTCGGCCGGACCGGCCCCCTCCTCGTCGACGCGATGTGGGTTCGGTCATGATGTTGGTCCTTCACTGGTCGCCCGCATTCGCTGGCGACGACGACGTGTATTCGCTGACGAGTCACTGATAGCCCGCGTTGGAACTGTCACATGCCCTGCCAAATGTGGCGACGGAGCATCTCGGTGGGGAAAGGCCATTGCAGCCACAAAGAGTTCTTGAAAGTTTGCTTCGGTTGCTGTTTCGATCTTGTGCACGCCGCGTATCGCAGCTTCCACCTCAGCCCGCTGTGCAACCGAGAGCAACGCCCTCGCGGCGCCGACTCCTGCGGCGTTGCCAACTGATCGCACTCCTTCGAGAGGGCAGTCAGGAACAAGCCCGAGCACCATGGCGTAGAGCGGGTCGATGTGGGCCCCAAAGGCACCGGCAAGTCTGATATCGGTCAGTTCTGGAGCGATACCGTGCATGGCTACAGCCCGTTCGACCAACAGATCGATTCCGGCCCGCAATGCGGCCTTGGCAAGTTGGATAGCCCTGACATCGGTTTGGGTAATGCGAAGCGTTGGGCCATCGCCCTCTGACAAGACGTACGAAAACGTACGCCCGTCAGCAACGATGTGGGGCGAATCGAGCGTGCCCTGCACAACACCGTCGGCGTCAATAATGCCAGCGAGGAACATCTCGCCGACAACCTCGATGATGCCAGAGCCACAGACACCGGTTACTCCTAGGCGCTTGGCGGCGTCGGCGAAGCCGTCTTCGTCTGACCAGAGGTCGGAACCAATGATTTTGTAGCGGGGCGCAAGAGTGTGGCGGTCGATTCTGACTCGCTCGATGGCGCCGGCAGTTGCCCGCTGACCGCAAGAGATCTGTGCGCCTTCGAAGGCAGGGCCGGTTGGGCTCGAAGCGGCGAACTGCCATTTGTCATTTCCGAGGACGATTTCTGCGTTGGTGCCAACGTCGACGAGCAGCTGCACGGTGGCCGAGCGATGAGGACCTTCACTGAGGATGACGGCTGCGGTGTCGGCGCCAACGTGGCCGGCGATGCATGGAAGCACATAGACCGACGCGAACCGGGCGTCGATGCCAAGTGATGGCGCTGGCGCGGTGACCGAACCATCGGTTGCGAGTTCGAACGGAGCCTGCCCCAATGGGGTTGGATCGATGCCGAGAAACAGGTGGGTCATGATCGGGTTTCCGACAACGACCAGTTCGAGAACACTGTCTCGCGAGACGCCTGCTTCTTCGACCAATTCACCGACAAGTGTGTCGAGGGCTGACTGAGCCAGATTGGTCAGCTCGCGATCGCCACCAGGGTTCATCATGACGTACGAGACGCGGCTCATGAGGTCTTCGCCTAGTCGGATCTGAGGATTCATTGCCCCTGCCGACGCGACGACCTCACCCGTCGCAAGGTCGCAAAGGTGGGCGGCGATCGTGGTCGAACCGAGATCGACGGCAACGCCATATGCGGCGTCGACAAAACCGGGCCATACCGAAACAACCTCGGGAGCGTGCCCCGTAAGGCGAGTCGCGATCGTGACCGCTCTGTCACCCTTATGAAACGCCTGTTGGGCGGCCCGAATTGCCGGAAGCGATACAAGCGGCACGGTCCGTTCATGCTGGGTCGCAAGCGCGGTGCGAATCTGATCTGCTGCGCTTGGCGTGTCGTCAAGATCGGGCGTATCGAGCTCGATGTAGGCCAGTTCGAATGCGCTGTCGACGATGATGCCGGCGACGTCGAGGGACTTTCGAACCACTGGCCGGTGTCGCTGGCTCATTGGTGGAACGTCGACGACAACGTCGCTCTCGATTTGGGCGGTACAACCCAACCGGGCATCAGCCGCTAGCGGACGAGCTCCGTGGTAATTGGCCTCGGTAGATCCGACTGCACTGAGCGAGCCAACAGTGGATTCAATCGACCACTTTGCGAACGATCCGACGCTCGGGACAATCTGGCATCGCCCGCACAACCCGCGGCCAGAACAGATCGAGTCGAGGTCGACGCCGAGCTGGCGCGCCGCCTCAAGGACTGTTGACCCTGATTCCACCTGGCCGTCGCGGCCCGATGGGGTGAAGACAATACGAGGCATTGGCTAGGACGCGGCTGGTCGGCGTCGACGCCCGCCCTCACGGCGGGGACGGGTCTCGGCGTCAGGGTCGCGGTTGGCTTGGATCCAGGCCGCACAATCACGATCGGCGCCAGTGAGAACATCGGCTGCCATGACCATCGCCTTCACGTCTGCGTGCATGGGATTCATGATGGCCGAGGTCATTCCATTGCTGATTGCCATGGCCAGGAACGTGCCGGTGATTCCGTTGCGAGCGGGAAGTCCGAAACTCACGTTTGAGGCGCCACAGGTTGTGTTCACCTTGAGCTCATCACGCAGTCGGCGGAGCAACGTGAATGCCTGACGGCCGGCGTCGCCGAGGGCCCCGATTGGCATGACAAGGGGGTCGACCACCACATCGGACGACGGAATGCCGTGGTCGGCGGCGCGCTCGACAATTTTCTTCGCAACGGCGAAACGCACGTCAGGGTCCATTGAGATCCCTGTCTCATCATTGCTAATGGCCACAACCGCCGCCCCGTACTTCGCGACCAACGGCAGCACTCGTTCGAGGTTTTCGTCTTCGCCAGTAACTGAGTTAACCAGCGGCTTGCCTTGATATACGGCGAGCCCAGCTTCGAGAGCCTCGATGATCGACGAGTCGATCGAAATTGGCACGTCGGTGATGCCTTGCACGAGCTGAATCGCACGGGCGAGCAAGGCTGGCTCGTCGGCAAGCGGGATGCCAGCGTTGACGTCAAGCATGTGGGCCCCGGCAGCAACTTGAGCAAGCGCATCAGCTTCAACTCGGGAGAAATCACCGTTCTTCATCTCTTCGGCCAGCAGCTTGCGACCTGTCGGGTTGATCCGCTCCCCGATCATCACGAAGGGCCGGCCGAATCCGATTACGACCTCTTTGGTCGCCGAACTAATGATCGTGTCAGTCATTGCGAGCCTTCTTCAGTTGATGTGGTGCTGGCCTCTTGCGCCGAATCCGAAATGCCGCCAGTACGAATGAGGCGATCGAGCACTTCTGGGCTGTATTCGGCATCGAGTCGAGCGGCTTCTGCTGCTGCAACCTCGACCGGATCGCCGGTCAGCGGTACCGAGGTTCGGCGCCACTCTTTGACGTACGCGTCAGTGGTTGTGATGTCGGCCACCATTGCAGCCCGGTCGATGGCGACCTGGAACCGGTCAGCGAGCACGTGCTTCTCGCGGTTTCTGCCCTGCTGAGCGTTCACTTGAGCGGGGATGTCGCGCCACCAAATGGTGACCAGTTGTGCTGCCATATCAGACGTCGCTTCCAACAATATGCACCGAGACCGCTTCAGCGAGCGGCCTGTAGCCGGTGTGGTGGTGATCAAATGAAAGGCCGAGCCGGTCGGCGACCTGCTTGGCCTTCAACACGAGGGCATGGTCTTCGATCTGTGAGAGATACATGACCCGGGTGTAGTTTCCGAAGTACATTTCAAGGAGTTCAGGGTGCTTCTCAATGCCTAACGCGCCGAACACCAACGTGTCGGCGTGACGGGCGAGATAGTCGGTGAGGTAGAACGTGCCGAGTTCGGCTTCGGCCATCGGACCAAAAACGTCGGACCCTGCAAAGAACTCATAGCAGTGATCGCCGCTGAGGCGGAGGAGGTCTTCTCGCTCGCACAAGGCATCGAGATGCCCGCCCGTGCCGCAGTCGGCATAGCCGAGAAGAACACGTTGACCCTCGACACGACGCTCCGCGAGCACTCGCTCGACCTCGCCGACGATCTGGCTTGGCCGATTATGCAGCGGAGCGGGCAACCAGGCCCAGTCGACCTCGAGGCCAAGCTGATCGACGACAACGCGTAGTTCGCGCGTCAACGCGCCACACCCAATAACCAGGAGCGGCGAGCTAGGCAGCTGCGGCACGACGCTCGGCTACGAGATTCTTTGCCGTCTCTGAGGCAACGGCCGCGTCGCGGCAGTAAGCATCAGCGCCAATCGCCTCGCCGAATTCTTCGTTGAGCGGTGCACCACCAACCAAGACAATGAAGTCGTCACGAACGCCGCGCTCGACGAGGGTGTCGATGACGACTTTCATGTATGGCATTGTTGTGGTCAAAAGCGCTGACATGCCGACAATGTCGGGTTTGTGCTCCGCGATTGCAGCGAAAAACTGGTCGACGTCGGTATTGATTCCAAGGTCGAACACTTCGAAACCAGCACCCTCGAGCATCATGCCGACGAGGTTCTTACCAATGTCGTGGATGTCGCCCTTAACCGTGCCGATGACAACGGTGCCGATTGGGGGCACGCCGGTCTCGGCCAACAGAGGCCGAAGCAAAGCCATACCGGCCTTCATCGCGTTGGCGGACAGCAGCACCTCGGGAACAAACAGAATGCCGTCGCGGAAGTCGATACCGACGATTCGCATACCTTCAACAAGAGCGGAATCGAGGACCATTTGGGCCGACAAGCCACGATCGAGAAGGATCTGAGTACCTTCGGCGATCTCGGCGGCGAGCCCGTCGTATAGATCGTCGTGCATCTGCTTGGTCAGCTCATCGGTCGGAAGGCTCGATAGATCGAGTTCTTCGAAATCGTCTTGTTCACTCATGAGGACCTCGCAGGCTTCTGTTTCACGATGTGGGACAAGCCCGCATACCGGAACAGTTTAGCTTCGGATGTGACGAATGTCTACAGTCACGGCGAATCAGTGCAACTCCGCACAGCACACCACAGGACTGCACACACGAAGTGGAAACACTATCAACGAACGCGCTGCATAAAATCGCCGCTGGCAGTGTTCCCTACCACTCAGAGTGTTCTATCTGCTAGTGTGCTGGCTTGCCCACTGGCGGTGGGCGAAGTGGATGGGGAACAAACATGGCGAAGCAAGAAATGCAGTCACGCGTACGTCACGGCAGGGTTTACCGTTCGCGGGTATTCGTCGTAGTAGCAGCGCTCATCGGATCGGTGATGTCAGGAGCGTTGCCCGCGGCCGCGGCGCCATCCGATGTGGTGATAAGCGAAATGATGTACCACCCGACCGACGAGCGAGCGGTTGAGTTTCTCGAACTCCACAACACGGGCGACTCCACGGTGGATCTATCGGCCTGGTGCCTCACCAACGGGATCGACTTGTGCTTCGCCAATGGCACAACCGTTGGGGCCAATTCCTTTCTCGTTGTCACCGACAATCTGCTCGCTTATCCAAATGCCTACCCCGGTTCGCCAACGGCCATAGCGCAGTACGTCGGTGCGCTGAGCAACGGGGGCGAGACGATCGACCTCCGCGATCAAGATGGCACACTTATCGACACCGTCTCATACGACGACGCCCCGCCGTGGCCATCAAGTCCCGATGGTGATGGGCCGAGCCTCGAAGTAATAGAGCCAACGGCCGACAACAACAACGCCGCAAACTGGACCGCAAGCGTTGACCCAAGTGGTCACACTGCCGGCCTCCCCAACTCTCAGACTGGTGTTGTCAACCCAACTATCAACGGCGTGACTGCCGACCCGAGCCGGCCAAGCGCCCAGCAAACGGTGGTCGTCTCCGCCGCAATCAGCGACGCCAACTCGGCAACGCTCACCTATCGCATCGGCTTCGACCCTGATGTCATCATTGCTATGGATGACGGACCGGAGAGCGTCGGCGGCGACGGCGACGGCGTCTGGTCAGCCAGCGTTCCCGGCCAAGCCACTGGCTCGCTCATTCGATACCGAATAGAGGCGCTCAACAACGGCGGCGCTCTGTCGTCGCCGAGCGTCAGTGACACGATCAACTACCACGGCCTCACGGTCGCTAACAACACATCGAGCAACCTCCCCATTATCGAATGGTTCATGGAAGACGCGGTATACGAGAACCTGCTCGCCAACCATCGCTATGACGACGTTGAAGGCGAGGCGGTCATCGCCATTGACGGGGTTGTCTTCGATAACGCGGCGATGCACATTCGCGGCAACAGTTCGCGAAGCAATGTGAAAGTGAGCTGGAAGGTCGATCTACCAAAGGGGCACCTTCTCGATCTCCCTGGTCTCGTCCGCTACCCGGTTGACGAATTCAACCTCCAAGGCGATCGCTTCCCGGTTGCTCAACTGGGCTGGCAAACTGCAATCGCCGCCGGCGCCTTGCACGCCGACTATTTCAAGGTTCGCTCCCATCGCAATGGCGAGTTCTGGGCCATCGGCAGTTTCTCCACCAACTACGACGGTGTGTGGCGTGATTACCACGATGTAAGCGATTGGTCGATCTACAAAGCCAACGCCAACCGTGGCCGTACCCGCGCGTCGGCGGAACTCCTTCTCGCTTCGGGCGACTGGGACAAGAAAGAAGGCGACGACGAAGACTTCAGCGACATCTGGGAACTCACACAGAAACTCGATGCGCCACCAAGCGCAGCTCAGCAAGCGTGGATGTGGGAGAACCTCAACATCCCACGAATGGTCAACTATGCAGCTGTTGTTGGTTTGCTCCGCCACAGCGATTCGTCGTGGTCGAACTACTACGTTTCCCGTGACACTGATGACACCGGACGCTGGGAAATGTGGCTATGGGATATCGATCAGATCTTCGTGAGAGACGCCGAAGATAATGACGGTGACTTCCTCACGCCAGCCGCCAACGAACAACGCTTCATGATGGCGCTTATGGCGTATCCCGAGTTCCGCCAGATGTACATGCGTCGTCTGCGCACGCTAAGCGACGAGCACCTCTTCAACACCAACTTTGAGCAACTGTACGACTCGATCGCGGCGCCATACCTCGCCGAGGCTGAGCTCGATCGCAGCATTTGGGGCGGCTACACCATCGCCCAGAAGCGGGCGAGAGTTGTACAAGGTCTGGTCGACCGGCGCAGCATCTTCAACGCCAACATGGGGGCCGACGGGTCTGGCTTGATTCCACCGTCAGCCAGTGGCGCAACGCCGATCCGGATCAACGAGATCAACTACAACCCGGTCAACGGAGACGAGTTCGAGTTCGTCGAACTGGTTAATACATCAACCACGGAGTCGATCGACCTCTCGGGCTGGACGATCAGCGACGGCATAGATATGTCGCTCCCCGCCGGCACAATCATCTTGCCAAACACGCAGGCGCTCCTCGTCAGCAGCGACAGTGATTTCCGAGCAAGTTATGGGGCTACTCACTACGTCATTGGCGAATTCGACGGCGCCCTGAGCAACTCGGGCGAAACCATCACGCTGCAAACAGCCTCTGGCGCTGTCGTCGACTCATTGACCTGGAGCAACCTCGACCCATGGCCAACCGGAGCGGCCGGTCTTGGACCATCACTCAGCCGGCTCAGCGCGGCTGCGGCAACCAATGATCCGGCTAACTGGGCGGCCAGCCAAAACACCGGCGGCACACCAGGTGTGGCCAATGACGGCGTCACTCCTCCGCCGCCACCTCCGGCCGGTCCGTCGTGCAGCATCGCTCGCGACGGCACCAACATCACCGTCACGTTCACGGACCTCGCCTGGAACACCTTCATCGTCAGGCGAGTGGTAAACGGAGCCGGCCCATACTGGCGAGGACGGGTTGACGGTCAGCAAACCGGCACCTTCGTCGACACCGACCGACCAGGCACCACTATCACCTACGACCTCGCCCCGAGAGGCGATCAAGTCGGCAACCCACTCCCCTGCAATGGTGAGACGCCACCGCCACCTGCCGGAGCGTCGTGCAGCATCGCCCGCGACGGCACCAACATCACCGTCACGTTCACGGACCTCGCCTGGAACACCTTCATCGTCAGACGAGTAGTCAACGGAGCCGGCCCATACTGGCGAGGACGGGTTGACGGCCAACAAACCGGCACCTTCGTCGACACCGACCGACCAGGAACGACCATCACCTACGACCTCGCCCCGAGAGGCGACCAAGTCGGCGACCCACTCCCCTGTACGTAGCTCAGTTAGCTGGGCTCGACCCAGCCGAGCTGGACGGAAATACGAGCAGCTGCTGCGAGCAAATCGGGAATCACACTCTCGGCTTCGTCAAGCAAGAATCGATACGACGGTCCGTGAATGTGGATGGCGGCAACCACAGTGCCATCAGCGTTGCGAACTGGCGCCGCAGTGGACGAGACGTCGTCAACAAACTCACCGCGAACGATTTCGTAGCCCTGGGTCTTGATTCTCTCAAGACGAGCGCGAATGAGATCAGGGTCAGTGACAGACAACCCTGTAGTCGCCAGGAGCGGCTTGCTGAGATAGTTGTTCACGCGTTCATCAGGCCACGACGCCATCATCACTAGACCAGAAGGCACCAGGTGCACAGCGGTCCGTTCACCGGTCCAATCTCGCATCTGGATATCGGAGCGGGCTGCATTGTCGCTTACAAACAGAACCTCGTCGCCCTCGAGAACCGACAGCCCGGTTGCCTCACTGACGGTGAATGCCAGATCAACAAGATACGGCTGGGCCGCCGCCGTAACCGAGGCGTCAGGAAGCCCAGCCGAAGCCATCGCGTAGAATGCGGCCCCAAGCTCGTATTCGCCATTGTCAGGATCAGTCTGCACGATGCCGATTGCGTGCATCGTGGACAACAGCCGCGACACCGTGCTTTTCGGTAACTCAATCCGGTCTGCGAGTTCGGTGACTTTCTTCGAACCCCCGGCTAGACCATCGAGAATCCGGAACGCTCGTTCAACGCTCTGTACGGACGACACCGCAAGCTCCAATCGGCCTGAGTCGCTCGGCGCTATGAAAGGCCAACGATCTCACCATCTTCGTCGAAGTCGATTCGGCTCGCAGCCGGTGCCTTTCCAAGGCCAGGCATTGTTCGCATCTCGCCACAGATCGGGTAGATGAACCCGGCGCCAACACTGGCTCGTGCTTCGCGCACCGTCAGCGTGTGGCCCGTCGGGGCGCCCTTGAGGGTTGGGTCGCCGGAGATCGACAAGTGCGTCTTGGCGATACAAACTGGCAAGTCACCGAATCCGTTTGCTTCGTAGTTCGCAAGTTGCTTACTGGCCATTGGCGTGTATTCAACCTTGGCCGCTCCGTAGATCTTGGTCGCAACAGCCTCGATCTTTGACTCAAGCGAGCTGTCGCTTGGATAGAGGAAATCGAAGTCGGAGGCCTCTTCGCATGCGGCCATGACTGCCTCGGCGAGTTCGATTGCCCCTGCACCACCGTCGGTGAAATGGGTAGAGACGGCGACTCTGGCTCCTGCGCCCTCTGCAATCTGGCGGATCGCGTCGTGCTCTGAGGGATGGTCGGTCGGGAATGCGTTGATGGCAACAACGGGCGACACGCCATGCGCCCGCACGTTCTCAATCTGCTTCACAAGGTTGGCGGCACCAGCAAAGACATCGTCTGGGTTCTCGGCCAGAAGATCGGGTGGAAGGTCTTTGCCAGCGACGATGTTGTGGCGGCCAGAGTGGGCTTTCAACGCTCGCACTGTCGCCACCAATACTGCGGCGTCTGGCACAAGGCCAGAGGCCCGGCACTTGATGTTGAAGAAGCGCTCGGCTCCCATGTCGGCACCGAAGCCGGCCTCGGTGATCAGGTAGTCGCCACCCTTGATGCCGATGAGGTCACCGACAATCGATGAGTTGCCGTGCGCAATGTTGCCGAACGGGCCGGCGTGCACGATGACAGGAGTGTGCTCGAGGGTCTGCAAGAGGTTTGGCTTGATTGCCTCACGCATCATGACGGCCATAGAACCGGCGGCGCCGAGTTGCTCAGCGGTTACGGGCTCGCCCGCAGGGGTGTAGCCAACAACAATTCGACCGAAGCGGGCTCGCATGTCTTCGACCGATGTGGTCAGGGCGAGAATGGCCATGACCTCAGAAGCCGCGGTGATGTCGAAGCCGGTCTGACGAGTGACGCCGTCCAGTCGCGTGCCGAGGCCAACGATGATGTTTCGAAGCGCACGATCGTTGACATCCATTACTCGACGCCAGGTGATGTTGTGGAGATCGAGCCCGAGTTCGTTGCCGTGGTGCAGATGATTGTCAACCATCGCCGACAACAAGTTGTGGGCGGCGGTGACGGCGTGGAAGTCGCCAGTGAGGTGGAGGTTGAGCAGTTCCATCGGAATGACCTGGGCGTAACCACCACCGGCCGCTCCACCTTTGATGCCAAAGGTCGGCCCCATTGATGGTTGACGCAGTGAGATAACGGCCGATTTGCCGACATGCTTCATTGCTTGGCCAAGTCCGACGGTGGTCGTTGTCTTGCCCTCGCCGAGTGGAGTCGGAGTCACCGCAGTAACAACAACGTATTTCGCGTTTGGACGATCAGCGAGCGTGTCGATCGCTTCGAGCTTGATCTTCGCCAGGCTTGAGCCGTACGGTTCAAGCATGTCCGGACCGATACCCATCTGGGCTGCGATATCTGGCAGCGGATCGAGGGAAGTCGAGCGTGCGATCTCAAGGTCAGAGGGAAATGCCATGGTGTGGTCCTTACACGATCTATCGAAGTGAGACGCCGGTCACGATAGCAGGTTGTTCTACGATAAGGAACAGTTCCACGATGTGGGCCAGAAAGGTTTTCAATGAACATCAAGTTGACAAAACAAGCGATTGACCTCGGAATCGTCATTTCCGATAGTGAACTGTCGCTAGCCTTTTACCGCGATGTGCTCGGCTTCGACCATGTAGCCGACACACCGATGGGTAACGGCTCAACGATGCACCGACTGATGTGCGGCGATTCCATGATCAAACTAGTCAAACATGCGACCAACCCGCAGTCATCGCCTGGCGGCGGCCTCGCCGGAGCGCTCGGCATACGCTACTTCACGATCAACTGCTCCAATGTCGAAGAAATGGTGGCGGCCTGCGAAGCGGCCGGAGCCAAGGTCACGGTGCCGCCAAACGAGATCCGTCCCGGCGTTACGATGTCGATCGTGGAAGACCCAGACGGGAACTGGGTCGAATTTGTCCGCTATTTGGACCAGCAGAACTAGTCCAGCAAAATAGACCAGAGCTACGCCCCTGTCAGTTCAGATCGATGGGCGAGGTGCCGATAGAGGTGTGTGTCTTCCACTGCTACGCCTTCGCGCCACATTGTGCGGATCTTCTTCGCCCTCGTTCTTTCGGCTGTAGCAATTATTTCCGTCGATTCTCCTGACCCAGCGGCTGCAATTGCGCCCCCAACTGGCGTCGTGCTCCTCACCGACGGCGTGAGCGGTCTCGACTCCGAGCGGGGCACGGCAATCAACTCGTCAATCTGGGCTATGGATGGCCAGGACGGGATGCTCTTCGTCGGGGGTCCGTTCACCGATGTCGTCGACCGGTCGAGTTGGAACAATATCGATCATCGCTACCTCGCCGCATTTGATGAAGGCACCGGCGAATACCTCTCTTGGTTCCGGACCCAACCAGACGGCCCGGTGTACGAAATAGTCGCCCTCGGCAACGAGCGGATTCTGATCGTCGGTGAGTTCACCACCGTCAACGGCCGGCCAAATACCGGCGGAGCTGCGATCATCAATACCAGAACGGGAGCCGTAGACCCGAGCTTCAAACTGAAACTCGACTCGGTCGCGGGCAACAGCGGCCGAATAAACGACGTCGCTATTAGCGGAAACTGGCTCTACGTCGGCGGCAACTTCCTTGGACTAACTGGTGGCGCGAACAATACTCATATCCAGGCGAGCCGAGTTGCCCGCGTCAACCTCGCAACGGGCCAACCTGATCCGACGTGGACACCGACTGCGTCAGGCGGCGGCGTCTGGGGAATTGCCGTCAGCCAAGACGGCCAGCGGGTTCATATTGGTGGTCGCTTCTCGAGCATGAACTTCGACGGTTCTGCCGCACTTCTCGCCACCGTCAACACTGCAAACGACGAACTGACCCCCGGCTGGAACAACGGACTCCCCCACGCTCAGCCGTACCCCGGCTACGTGTATGCGGTCGAGATCGCTCCGCAAGGACAGTTGATCGTGGCCGGCAAGCCTCACTTCTATGCAATTCTAGATTCCGCGACCGGTGCGATTCTGCGCGACGTTTCGGTCTCAGCCGATGCCCAAACCATCGATGTCGAAGGCGACTCCATCCTGATTGGCTGCCATTGCAGCAACGACGAGAAGTGGCTTCGACAGGTCGACGCCAACACGTTCAACGAGGTATGGGCGACGTCGAACGTTCAGGGCCGTTCCGGTGTGTTTGCGGCGAGCACCCGACCTGATCAGTGCGTCTACGGCGGCGGCGAACTCACACAAGCGGTTTCCGTCGGCGGGATATCGGAAGCCCTCTTCGACCTCATGCTCTTCTGTCCACCGGGTACGTCTGGCACCTCAGTCGCCACTGCGACCGCTCCGGTACAAACAGATACGACAGCCCCCTCAGTACCCGCTCCCCCGACAGTTAGCGCCCGCGTTGCTTCATCTATCCGGTTGTCGTGGTCACCGGCGACCGATAACTCAGGCGACGTTTCCTATCTTGTGCTCCGGAACGGCGCCATAGTCGGCTCGACTGGCGGCACCACGTTCTATGACCCGAAGTTGTCTGGCAATCAGAGCTACGACTGGCAGGTCGTTGCCGTGGACATGGCAGGCAATCAGAGCGGCGTTTCGGGTCGTTCGCAACGAGTAGCGCTTGGATCCAGAACCAACATCGCATTCGGGAAAAGCGTGTCGCAATCGACGACACGAGACTTCTACAACGCCGAACGCGCAATCGACGGAAACACCAGCGGCTCCTTCGCTATTGGTTCGATCGCGGTCACTCGCCAAGGCGACCGCCACGTCGCTGGCTCCTGGTGGCAGATCGACCTTGGCCAGGTAACCGGTGTTGAGCAAGTCAAGGCCTACCCGCACACCGACGTAGGCGGAGGGACTGCGCACTTGAACTGGATCATGCGTGGCTACTACAGCAACACCCCGATTACGGAGCCGACATTCTTCCAAGCAGCATCAGCTGGCTACACCCATTTCGCAGGCCCAAAGAGTCCGCCTGCCGGAACCACGAGAATCGAACAGTTTGATCTGAACGACTCGTTCAGATACATGCGAATCTATGCGGGCGAGTCCACCGAACTCGAAATCGCAGAGGTCGAGATCTTCACGGTCCCAAGCTCGATCAATCCGACACCACGAACCACCGACCTCGCTGCCCCAGTGGCCCCAACCTGGAAGAAGACTGAGACCGTGAACGGGCGGACCAATGTTCGCTTCGGCGGGGCCACCGACAACGTCGCTGTGGTTTCGTATGAGATATATAAGAGCAACGTCTACCTCGGCACGACATCGACTAACGACTGGTGGATCGCCGAAGCCAATCTGCTCGCCAACCAACTCACCGTCGTATCACGAGACGCGTCAGGCAACAGTTCCCCAAATCGTCCTGGAGCCCCTGTTGATCCACCGATTAACCCCCCTGCCTGCGAGATTATCCGGAGCGGCGGCGCTGTCACTGTGAGCTGGTCGAACCTCAACGCCGCTGACAAAGTCATTATTGAACGCTCGGTCAATGAAGGCCCCTTCTGGTGGCGGGGCCGTGTCGAAGACCCGGCGATTGGCCAGTTCGTCGACAGCGATCGAGCAGGCGCCGCTCTCGTCTATCAGGTGAAGACGCTCACTGGTTTTGCGTACGGTCAACCGGTGCCGTGCCTTGAAGACACGCCTCCCCCACCACCGGTTCCGGCGAGTTGCTCGGTCAGCCGAAACGGCACGAATGCTGTAGTGACGTGGAGCAACGTGGTGTGGGATGAAGTCACCATTCACCGCTCAGTCAACGGTGGCACAACGTGGTGGCGAGGTCGGCAGGCCACAACTGGCGCTGGCACCTTTACCGATAGCGACCGACCGGGCACAAGCCTTAGCTACGAGGTTCAGCCAGTAGCCGGCCATCCCGATCCCGCGATCATCTGTAGCTAGTCAAACGCGCTATCGTCAACGGAGGTAGTCATACCCCCGGAGGTATACCGTCATGACGCAGCCACGAAGCTCAATCCGCCATTGGCGATCGCGACACCCCATCGTGGCCGGTCTGGCCGCAGCGGCGCTCCTGCTAGCCGCCTGTAGCGAGGCTGAAACATCAGCCACAGCCGAAGCGGACTCTGCGGCGGCCGCCACCGCTGGCTCGATCAAGGTCGTCAGCCCCGAAGAAGCGAAGGCAACAATTGATATGGCTCCCGCCGACCTTGTCGTGCTCGATGTGAGGACGCAGGAGGAATACGACGAGGTCCATCTCGCGAACGCAGTTCTAGTCGACTTCTATGGCGCCGACTTTGCCGATCAACTGGCAGCACTCGACCCAACCGTGCCGTACGTCCTGTACTGCCGTTCGGGCAATCGCTCGGGTCAGGCTCGCGAGATGATGAGCGACCTGGGATTCGTCGACGTGAGCGACGTCGACGGTGGCATTATTTCGTGGACTGCGGCAGGTCTGCCGACGGAGAATTAACGGCCGGCTTCAAGCGATCGACGCCGATTGCCTTTGCTTCGTCGGAACTCAAAAGCCCAATGAAGTCCGGGAGTGGCAACGGACGAGCCCAGAAGTAGCCCTGACCGTGGGTACAGCCAAACTCGGCCAGCAAATCACGGCTTGACTCCTCCTCAATCCCTTCCGCGACGGTCGTGAAGCCAAGGTTCTCGAGCATCGTGATGATGTCGCGGAGCAAGGTGTGGCTTCGAGGCCCATCGAGCAACGAGCGAACAAAGCTCTGGTCGATTTTGACGCAACTCACTGGCAGGTCACGTAGCCGTTCGAGCGACGAATGACCCGTGCCAAAGTCGTCAATCGCGAGCGAAGCGCCGAGCTTCGAAAGCGCCCGCATGACCTGGCGGGCTTTCACGACGTCTTCCATGACATCGCCTTCGGTGATCTCAAGCCGGAGACCTCCTGCTGGCATGCCGTAGAGCTCGATGAGCTCGCCGACAGCCTCGACGAAGTCGGCCTCAAACAGGTTTCTGGTCGAAAGGTTGCAGCTGACCTGAATAGGAAAACCGGCCCGCTCCATAACCGCGTTGTCTCGGAGCACCTGTCCCACGACAAACCGGGTTAGATCGCCGATTACCCCCGTGAGCTCGGCTAGCTCAATAAACTCGAACGGCGGGATGAGACCAAGTTCGGGATGGCGCCAGCGCAGGAGGCCTTCGGTCGAGACAATGCGACCGGTTACGAGATCGATGATCGGCTGGTAAAAGACCTCAAATTGACCAGCGCCGATTGCGGATTCAAGCTCGCCGAGCAATTGGACTCGACGTTTTGAGAACGGATCGACGTTTGTGCGATAACACGTCACGTCGTCACCGGTTCGCTTCGACGCATACATTGCGACGTCGGCTAATCGCATCAGATCAGCAGTGCCATAGCCGTGGTCTGGCGCGGCAACCACCCCCATCGATGCTCTGATTTGCAGGGTGAGCCCACCGATATCGACAGGCTCCCGGGTGATCGCGGCGAGTCGATGGGCATGTGCCTCGGCCTCGTTCAGCGTTGTATTCGGAAGCAGAACGGCGAATTCGTCGCCACCAAGGCGCGCTACAAGCGCATCGCTCGGGGCAGCGGCGTTGAGTCGGTTCGCAATAGCTCGCAACAGGTGGTCGCCGGTGTCATGCCCGAGTGCGTCGTTCACTTCCTTGAACTCGTTTAGATCGAGGACGACGAGGGCGGTGGGTCGTTGCGATGTCTCGCCTCCGGTCAACTCTGCGGTTAGTCGTTCGGCGAGCAAGCGACGATTCGGAAGGCCGGTGAGCACGTCGTGGAGAGCAAGATTGAGCAGTCGTTCGTTCGAGAGCACCCGCTCTGTGATGTCGACGAAACTGACCGCAATCAGACGTTGGTCGATGCGTTGCACGACAGCTTCCAGCACCGTCTCACGGAGAGAGCCCCGCCCGCCATTTGGTGAGGGCTTTAGTCGAATTTCTAGCGTCGCAACATCGCTATCGCTGACGAGCAATGGGACCAAACGTTCCATCCCTGACCGCCGGCTGAGGAGGCTGGCCAAGGTGAGACCGAAGGCGTCGACCGGTGACGCACCGAAGAGTTCGCAGCACGCCGCATTTATTGAGATGACGTCGAATGATTCGGCGTCATTTGTGCGGGCGATGAGGTGGGCCAGCGGCGATTCTTCAACCACGCGCCGCAACACGTCGGCTTCATCGGTCGCCTGAATCAGAGCTGCTTGGTCTTTTGCCCGATCGTTCAGATGACGTCGAAGGTTCAGACTGACGAGCAAAAGAGCGACAACATCGAAGCCAACGCCAAGGAGTGGTGCGAAAAGGGTCAACGACGCTGCAATGATCGTCGCCATCGCCGCTGCGACGAAAAACGCATCACTTTCCGCACGGCGGTGCCCCCGGCGGCGTCCTCGTTGTGTTCCCTCCTGCCACAAACCCATACACAGTGTCTTCGGGTCAAAGGAGCAAATTCTTGAGACCACGACTACACAATCGCTAGATTTTCTTAGCCAAGCTACTCGTGGGTAATCGGTCACACCGATTCGACGAAGCGGCCCAGATCCGCCACGATGTCACTACCTGTGCTGGAGGCTGAACACCGACAGCTGTCAACGACGACTATCTGAGGTGCTTTATGGCTGCCACGCCCGCAACTGTCCGTGAAATCCTGGCAAGTAGATCGCTCGATCACGTGGTCGTCATCGGGGCCAACGGCACGATGGGTTTCGGCAGCGCTGCGCTCTTCACCCAAGCGGTCCCACGGGTCACGTTTCTGGCTCGAACAACCGAGAAGGCGCAAGCGGGACTCGACGCCGCAATCGGCCAAGTGCGGTCGTCGTCACTCGCGTCACGAGCCGATGTCGGCGACTACGAGACCGGCCTCCCCGAGGCGTTAAAGACCGCCGACCTCGTATTTGAGGCCGTGGCTGAAGACATGGATCTCAAGAAGTTGATATTCGACAAGATCGAAGCGAACCGCCGCGATGATTCCATCGTTGCCACAGTTTCCTCCGGTCTCTCAATAAACGAACTCGCAGCTGGTCGTTCAGATAGCTTCCGCAAAAACTTCTGCGGACTCCACTTCTTCAACCCGCCAAACGTGATCGTGGGAACCGAGCTCATTCCCAATGCCGAAACCGATCCGGCCGTGCTTGATTTCCTTGAAGTGTTTTGCCGCATCCGCCTTGGCCGAGAGATGGTCCGTACCTCAGACACGCCCGCGTTCGCGGGAAACCGCGTCGGGTTCAAGGTCCTCAACGAGGCCGCCCAGCTGGCTGAGCAGTACAGCCCGCTTGTCGTCGACGCCATCGTCGGTCCATACACGGGCCGAGCGCTCACGCCGCTCGCCACTATCGACCTCGTCGGCTGGGACGTACACCGAGCCATCGTCGACAACGTCTACGCGCTCACCAACGATGAGGCGCACGAGTCGAACAAGCTTCCCGATTACATGGCGAAGATGATCGACAACGGCGTGCTCGGCAACAAGACCGGAGCCGGCTTCTTCAAACGAGACGGCAAGACCAGGCTCGTTCTCGATGTCGCGTCTGGCGAGTATGTCGATCCGTCGACGATCGAAATGCCCGATCTCAGCTACGTCAATCAGGTTGCTGATCTCTACGCCCAAGGTCGATACAAAGAAGGTCTGGCTATCTTGATGGATGCCCCTGGCGAAGCAGCCGAAATCGCACGCAAGATTATGGCTGGCTACATCAGCTACTCCTTCGAGCGAGTCGGCGAAGTTTGTGAAAGCATCAATGACATTGATCGCATCATGGGAATGGGCTTCAACTGGGCTCCGCCTTCGGTGCTCGTCGACTTCATCGGAGCCAAGCGGACCGCAGCAATGTTGTCCCAAGCCGGCGTCGTTGTTCCTGCTGCGATATCGGAAGCGGCAGCCTCGTCAGACCCCGCCCCATTTAGCCAGAATCTCAGCAACCCCGGCCGCTACTTCGTCGCCGCCTAGAAGACTGAAAAGGAATTCATCATGAGCAACCAAGAGGTTTTCGTAATCGGCGGCTACCAGACCGACTTCAGTCGTAACTGGACCAAGGAAAAGAAGCATTTCTCCGCACTCATGCGCGAGAGCGTGCTGGGAGCGATGGAAACGACCAACATTCCAGCCGAAGACATCGAGAGCGCCCACGTCGGCAACTTCGCTGCTGAGCTCTACTGCATGCAAGGGCATCTCGGTGCGTTCTTCACCGAAGTAGACCCTGCGTTCTCGGGGCTGCCAACCGGCCGCCACGAAGCCGCATGCGCTTCGGGCTCCATTGCGCTCCTTGCGGCGTCAGCCGAGATCGAGGCCGGACGTTACGACCTTCAGGCCGTCGTCGGCATCGAACAGATGAAGACAGTCGACTCTGCGCTCGGCGGAAGCTACCTCGGCACCGCAGCTTGGTACGAGAAAGAGGCCGAGGGCATCGAGTTTCCGTTTCCCAAGCTGTTTGGTCGACTCGGTGATGAGTACGACAAGCGCTACGGCCTCAACGACGAACACCTCGCCGAGATCAGCCGCATCAACTACGACAACGCGAAACTCAATCCAAATGCGCAAACACGTACCTGGTACATGAACAAAGAGCATGCGCTCAGCCGAGGCGACGACAACGCCGCCATCGGTGGTCGTATCCGCTTGGCCGATTGCTCGCAGGTCACCGATGGCGCTGTCACCGTGTTCTTGGCTTCCCGTAAGTACGCCGAGAAGTACGCAGCGGCCAACGGCATTTCGATCAACGACATTCCTCGGATCAAGGGCTGGGGCCACAACACGGCTCGCCTCCGTTTCGAAGACAAGGTGCGTGAAAGCCGCGAGGCCGAGTATGTGCTGCCACACGTGCGAAGCACGATCACAAAGGCCATGGAGCGAGCGGGAATTGCCGATGTCTCCGGCATCGACGGCATTGAAACACACGACTGCTTCACCACCTCTGAGTACATGGCGATCGATCACTTCGGCATCACCGCTCCAGGCGAAAGCTGGAAGGCGATCGAAGAGGGCCGCATCGACATTGATGGCGACATTCCTATCAACCCAAGTGGCGGCCTCATCGGAGCTGGCCACCCCGTCGGCGCAACGGGTGTCCGCCAGCTACTCGATGCCCACAAGCAGGTAACCGGCACCGCAGGCGACTATCAGATTGAGGGCGCCAAAAACTTCCAGACCCTTAATATCGGTGGCAGTGGAACCACCAGTTGCAGCTTTGTCGTCGGCACTGACTAAGGAGTGGCGTAGGCTTGGCCAGCGTGTGTGCTGACCAAGCCTTGACCCCCCACCAAATGATGAATCTTCCTATTGACGCAGACCCCAATGTGCGGAATGGTGCCTCATGGGGATCAACAAGACGGCGGTCTGGACTAAACCGAGCATGACACCTGACCGATACTCAGGGATGAAGTTACACACTGGATCCGTCGCCTCGACGCCGACCGTGTGGGTCGAGGCCCCAGGCGTCGATGCCGCGGGTATCACGTTCCGAGTCGGTCTCGCCGATGAACCGCTGACCCACCGTGGCATCACCGGACTCACGATGACCCTTCTTGTAGACGCGTTGAAGACCGCGGGGATCGAGTCAAGATTCCAGATCGGCACCCAGCGAACCACGCTCCGAAGTCTCGGCGATCCAGTGCTGTTCTTCGACACTCTCGGCGACTGGCTTGCTCAGCCTGACTTCACCGATCTCGACTCATCACTCGACACCGCCCAACGAAAGCTGCTCGCCCTCACCCCTATCGGTGAGCACTTCCGCACCCGGTTTGGCAACGTTGGCCCCGGCCGCCAGAATCTTCCCAAACTAGGCCTGAGTTGGATCGGGTCGACGCAGGTCGAGACTTGGCTCGCTCGCTATTTCAACGACGCAAACTCATGCCCGTGGTTCGTTGGTCCGTCAGCGCCCATGACAGCCGCTCGCCTGCCAAAGGGCACTCGTGCTCCCGTCGTTCCAATTGTCCGTAAGGGTCCGTGGAGTACACCACAGTGGGTTCCCACTACGGACGACGACGACAATCGTGTTTCGTTCTCGATGATCCTCGCCGACAAGCCTGAGACTGTCGTCATCCGAAATGTGCTCGAGGCCACAGTTTCACGTTCTCTCGACGATGCGGGAATCTCTCATTTGGAACCAATCGTCTCGTTCGACAGTGTCGGCGACGACCTCGGCCAACTCCATCTTTCTGTCGAGACGGCGCGAGACAGCCTGAATGACGCCCTCGGCGAGCTTCGTAACATGCTGAGCAACCTCGCTCTTGGTGGGTGCCGACAGATTGACCTCGACCTCGCAGTCGAAGAGTCAATGCGACGAGACAATCAGCCGTCTGGCCACATTGCATACGCAACCCGCGCCGCATTCAATCGACTTTGTGACCGTCCGACGCCGGTGCCCATCATGCGAAGCGCCGTCTACTCAGCGGTTACGCCCGCCGTCCTTGCCGACTATCTAGAAGCGGCCTGGACGAGCATTGTGTGGACTAGCGCATCGGTGGAACTTTCTCCTGACGACGCGGAGATCCCAACGATGGTCGGCGTCTTGTTTGAAGGCGTCAATGGGAGCGACCAGATCACGCTTAGCGAGGCCGGCATTCGGTACGACCATGGCGATCGTGTAACTTCGGTCGGCTGGCGCGACATTGAGGCCGTCGTCCATACGGGCGAGTCTGAGCGTTGCCTCTACACCAAAGACGGACCACCACTTGAGCTCAGCTCAGACGACTGGACCGAGGGAACCAACCTCATCGGCGACATCGACCGATACCTTCCCCGTTCGCGCCACATCCCCACGACCTAGTCCCAAAACCCCAATACCCCCCGAACTGGTCCCGCTCCAACAGCCTCTCAGGCTGTTCCACGGGGACCAGTTGGGCAGTTTGTTTACGCGACCGTTAACGCGCTCCGCTCATACTCCCCTCAACATCGATTTCGGAGGGAAGGCATGTTGATGGCGGCAAATTCAGATACAAGTTCGGGAACAGTGTCGACCACGGCCCTTGTTGGGCTTGTTCTCTTATTGGCAGGGCTAGATCTGATTGGATCGATGCTCGCGAAAGAGTGGGGTATCGGACGCAATCCGTGGTTCTTTGGTGCTGGCGCGATCTCATTTGTCGTGCTCTTCGCCGTGTACGCCGCCGGGCTGAAATACGCTGATATGTCGACGGTGACTTTCGGTTGGATCGTCGTCGTGCAGGTGTCGATCTTGGTTGTTGAGCGGCTTAGATACGGTGTCGAACTGCCAGCTGGGAAGTGGGCCGCCCTAGTCGGAATCTGCATCCTCCAGGGGTATCTCCTCCTCGCCCCCGGCACGCAGCCGAGGGCTACCGAGCCGACGGCTGCTGAGCCCGTTTCAGCTCCAATTCTTCAAACGACTGGCTCTGCTCAGCCATAGCCTTGTATCGGGCACGTATCGCGAGCCGGTCAACATCGTTTGGCGTGACGCTAAGGCCAGCGCCAAGTTGCCAGCGGTCTGCGATTTCGCCGAAACCGTCTCCGGAGATCAGGGCTGCCGCCTGAACGCAGGCGCCGGTTGCGACGGCCTGGTCACTGTCTGGCACCTGGATGTCGTGGCCAATTAGATCGGCGACAACGCGTTGAAACGCAGTCGATCGGGAACCGCCACCGATCAAGAAGTAGCGACCAGTCGGCTCGACTCCTAGGTCGATGAGTGCGTCGAGCCCTTCGAGCAGACCACACGCAACCCCCTCGACGCTGGCCCTCGCAAGCGCCTCTCGAGAGACATCCGACCGAACACCGGTCAACGTCGCCGACGCAAATGGTCGGTTTGGGGTCCGCTCACCATCGAAATATGGCACAAGCACCATGCCATCGCTGCCGGGTTCTGCGGCCAGTGCAAGCTCGTTGAACTCATCTAGGCCAACGCCGAGCAGGCGACGGACACTGTCGGTCGCCTTGGTCGCATTGAGGGTGCAAACCAGTGGAAGAAATGCGCCAGTAGCATCGGCGAAACCGGCGACCGCGCCAGTCGCGTCGTGGGTGGACTCTGCCGTTATGGCATACACAGTGCCGGATGTGCCAAGCGAGATAGCGACGTCGCCGCGCCGCAATCCGAGTCCGAGAGCAGCCGCCATATTGTCGCCTGTACCTATGGCGACGGGCGTGTCGTCGGCGAACCCGCAGGCTCCATTGGTCACAACTCCTGCCGCTTCGGTCGGTCCAAGAACAGTCGGAACCTTCGACGCGAGTTCGCTGGCTTGGCCGACAAGAGCAAGCAAGTCAGTGCGCACGCCGTCTTGCGCTGACCACCACCCCGACCCGGACGCATCACCGCGGTCAGTGACGTGGTTTCCGGTCAATCGAAAGTTGAAGTAGTCGTGGGGGAGCATAATCTTGGCCGCCTGAGCGAGACGCCCCGGCTCATGCTCGGCGACCCATGCAAGTTTCGAGATGGTGAAGGCAGCTCCCGGCACGCTACCTACGGCTTCGGCCCAGGCTTTCGCTCCTAGCCGGCTAACCAGCGAATCGGCCTGGGCCGAAGATTCAGTATCGTTCCATAGCTTGGCTGGCCGGACTGGCTCACCGTCGGCATCGAGAAGGACCAGACCATGCTGTTGACCGCCAACCGAAATGGCGGCAACATCACCAGCTGCCACACCGGTGTCGGCGAACGCTTTCTGGAGGGCCTCCCACCACGACCGAGGGTCTTGCTCAGACCGGGGTGGCGTCGTTGCGGGGTGGCCTGAACTGGCCGAAGCCACAATGCGACCAGAATCGAGTTCTCTCACTTCGACCTTCGTCGATTGAGTCGAACTATCAATCCCAACAACAAGATGCGCCATGGTGGCTACTCCGCAGCGGCCGTGAGTATCTTCAACGCTTCGTCGGCGTGACCGTTGAAGTTCGTTTCTGACTTGACGACGCCGAGCACTCGGCGGTCTTGTCCAATCACAAACGTGACTCTGGCAATCGGCAGCGGACCAAACCGTTTCACCCCGAACTGGCCAGCGACAACCTTCTTCGGGTCGGCCAAAAGCGGGAATCCAAGAGTGTGCATTTCATCAAATTCGTTGAGCCGATCGGACCGATCGGGGCTGATACCCACCACCGTTGCATTGAGTGCATCAAACTCTGCACGCAAGTCACGGAAGTGGCAGCTCTCCTTCGTTCAACCAGGTGTGAAGGCCTTGATGTAGAAGTACAGGACAACCGGGCCGTGCTCTACCAGAGAATCGAGCGATACCGACTCACCTGACGAGGAGTCGAGCACGAAATTCTCGACTAGATCACCTTTTTTCATACCCGCACGGTAGCAGCCCCGGCGCTGGCCAATCGTAGATGCCAGCTGCGTAGGCTTGCCGAGTGCCGCTTCCCCACCAAATCGCCTTGTTCAACAAGCGCGTGACGAACCGTTTCATCGAGCCGCTCGTCGGCAAGCTCCCCGGGTTCGCTCGGGTGCACCACGCCGGCCGAGCAACCAACACGACCTACATCACTCCCCTACTCGCGTTCCGTCACGAGGACGTCTACTTGGTTGCGCTTACCTATGGACCAAGCGTCGACTGGTTGAAGAATGTGCAACGGGGCCCTGCCTCGTTTGAGACTCGCGACGGAGGCGGGCGGCCGATTGTGGTCATCGAGGTGATCGCGTTCGAGTCCGTTCGTGACGCATTCCCGCTGCCTGTCCGTTTAGTACTTCGTCTCCTCCGGGTTGACTCTGTGGCCCAGATCACCACGAGCGTCGCCGTTGTGTCGTAGGTATCCGATGCCTACGACAACCGCCCGATGCCTACAACCTTGAGGACTGCTACCGCGCCGACGCCCGCTGCGCCTGCTGCGATCAGCCACCGGCCAATTGTGCTGGTTTCGCCGAACAGGCCGGCCGCGATTGCGAGCGACACAAGCACCCACGCAATATCGATGTCTGCACTCACCTTCGCGAGTAACGATGAGAATGCTCGCCTGCGAATAATCGTGTGGAGCAGGAGCGTGTTCAGCACAAGCCCGAGGCCGATACTTACAACAACGGCTGTAGACCAATCAAGCACGCTTGCGATCGCCGATGATCCGACGATGAGGGCGAGGGCGCTCCCACCAGAGAGCACCCGATCGGCAACAAACGTGCGCTCCGCTATTGGATTGCTTGAAGCCGTGCGATCGATTGTGGCGGTGTTCACTGACATTGGATGTCCCTTCTCGGCCGGCGGTTCCGGCCCATTCAGCATCGATGCGCTGGAGGTACAAGACAATTACCTCCGAGGTAATGGCCACGGACCCAGCGAACAGCCACAATCAAGGGATGCAGCCTGTTCTGACCGACTTTGGATCATCGCTTCGCTGGTGGCGAACTGCCCGGCGGTTCAGTCAACTTCAGCTTGCCACAGAGGCCGCGGTCTCAAGCCGACACGTCAGCTTTCTTGAAACTGGTCGGTCTCGCCCAAGCCGCGAAATGATCGTGCACCTCTCAACGGTGCTCGAAATTCCATTGAGGGACCGAAACGACCTGCTTCAATCAGCGGGCTTCGCTCCCGTCTATTCACACAAGGACGTTGCCGATCCAGAGATGGAGACAATTCGTCGAGTGCTCCGCACCATCCTCGACGCGAACGAACCAAATCCGGCTGCTGTTGTTGATCGGAAGGGCGACCTGGTCGAGGCCAATGGCGCTGCCTTACACCTGCTCGGCTCTCTCATCGAACCAGAAAGTCCCGCACTCCTGCCGACAGTCAATCTCAACCGAATTGTCCTTCATCCCGAAGGCATTCGTGAACGCACAAAGGACTGGGAGCAGCTCGGAGCAACTGTCCTGCATCGCCTTGAACAGGAGATGCGACATCGCCCGTCCGACGGCGAACTACGGGAACTCGTCGACGAAGTCTTGACCTATGAGGGCGTGCCCGCGCTACGACATCAACCAAGTCCAGATGTTGGCGCTGGTCTTGTCATTCCTTTCAGAGTCACCACGTCAGCCGGCGTCGACCTCTCGTACATCTCGACGATCGCGACCATCGGGGCTCCTCACGATGTCACCGTCGACGAGCTGAGGTTAGAGACCTTCTTCATCGTCCCGACGACGTAGGGACGAGCGGCATCTGGACAGGCTTGGCCTCGCCTCGAACGACGAGGAGTCCGCGGCCGGCCTTCGGGTTGAGCCGATGCTCTTCGGCGAGGCGGCCGACGAGTCCAACTGCAGCTCCGTCAGCGAACCCACTCGGCGCGAGCAACAACCCGTTCAGTTTCGAAGGGAGCTGGCGACGAAGGTCAGTTCTCCCATCGAAGAAATCGATTGGGCCAGACAACACCAAGGCAGCAACGGCATTGTTGGACGCCACGGCTGAAAGATCGACGGCTCCACTATCGAGCCGGTTTGCGTCGTCGATGAGCACCACACAACGGGTCGAAGGAGCGGCCTTCGCCACAGCCCTGAGGATCTCGTCGGTCGAAACAGCTTCAACGACGAGATCAAAGTGAGGCGCGAGTTGGTCAAGGAGAGGCGATCGTCTACTTGTTGCGACGCCGACGGTGGTGAACCCAGACTGACGGCTCATGTGAGCGATACCGGCAAGCGCAGAACTGCGGCCACTCTTTGGCCCACCCGTAATGGCCAAAACCGGTCCGTCCTCGCCAGCATCAAACCACTCGATCGCGCCGTCAATTAGATCGACACTAACTGGGACCGCAATCGGGACGTCGTGGGGCAAACGTAGGTCGGCGGCGCGAATCGACGCCATCGGGTATGGCCACGTCACATCAATCTGGCGCTTCGCTCGCTCTCCCTCAAGCGAAGCTGTAGCCGAGGTAAGACGCTCGCCAAGCTTCTGAAGGCTGCCAGCGACATCATCGGAACCGGTCGGGTGCGCGATCTGAACAAGCCGCTTTGAGAGCGAATCGACACACCGACCATGGTGCTCCAGCTCAACCTCGAGCTCGCGGGGCGAGCCATACGTTGATGCCCGCGTCTCGCCAGGCATTCGGAACAGAAGACGGTGATCAACTGCGGATCCGAGCCGGGTCTCGGCGATCACTGGCTGACCGACCAGGATGATCCGAATCCCGGTGCCGACGCTCTCGGCCATCAGCGACTGCAGCGAGCTTGCGAGCTGAGCGAGCTCGTCGTCGACCCGCCGGGCCAACCGATCGGCTCCAAGAACAATGAGAAGCTGAGTCGGGAGCAGGGTGCCTGTCTGGCGCTCGTGCTCGGCGACGGTGGTCGCTCCCGACGACATCAGCAACGCCCGCCGCGATGCAGCCACGCCAAGCAGGTGTTTCACCACCTTGAGCGCGAGTGCCTCGTTGCGAGTTGCAATCGTCCCGACGTGAGGGAACGACGACAGTCGGGCGAGTCCTCCCGCTTCCAGATCGATTCCATGGATGTGAAGCGAAGTCGGGCTCTCGGTCAGTGCCGCTGACGTCGCGAAGGCGAGCGCCGCTTCGGTTGCCGCAGAATTCGCCGCGCCAATCATGAGCAGCTGCTCACTTGAGTCTGGAATTGAGAATGGAAGTTGTGTCTGTCGTTCGGGCACATCTTGCATGCCAATCTGAACTCCACCATTCGGCCGCTTGGAGTCAAGTATCGAACGGAGCGACAGCGAATCAGGAAGCTCGCTTGGCCACGGCACTGCCGACGACTGCCAACCGGTGGCCGCCGCAGCTTCAGTCATCACTTCGATAAGGCGGTACATATCGGTCTGTTCGACCGGCGGCTTCGCCTCACGACGTTTCGCCTGCTGACGACATCTTGATTGCCAGGGAGCGAGCGCTAGCGAGACCGGTGGAGTGCCTTCGTTTAGGTCACTTCGACGACCGGCGACTCGGGCGGTTTGGAATTCGACCAGGTCACCACCAGAGAGACGTGCATAGGCACGCCCAATATCGCGGTCGCTAATCGTCGCCGCAACGCCAGAGTCGAGGACGACTTTCGAGTGTCCTTCTTTCATGACCCGAAGGCACACCCTTAGCCCAGCATTCGCTTCAACCTGAGGTGGCAGCTGGCCCTCAAAGTTCTGCGTCACCAGCAAAAGATGGACCCCGAGCGCACGACCGATGCGGGTGACGCGAACGAGTTCGCCTAGGTGAGCTCGCCCTTCATCGGACGCAAGAAGCTCACTGAATTCGTCAACGATGACCAGCAAGCGAGGCAGAGGTGGGAGCTCGGGTCTGGACGTCCGAGCGCTTCGATAGGCATCGAGGTCGCCGCCTACGCCCGCCAGCAAATCTTGCCGTCTCCGCTGTTCTGCTTCGAGCAACGTGATGGTTCGAGTGAACTGGTCGATCTGCAGGTTTGTACTCAGACCAACGACGTGGGGCAGCGTGCTGGTAAGCGCGTGATCGACACCGCCCTTGAAGTCGACAATGACTATCGCCAGGTCATCAGGGTGATTGTCGAGGCAGAGCGAGGTGAGGAACGTCATCAAGAATTCGGTCTTACCTGAGCCAGACATTCCGCCAACGAGCCCGTGCGGACCGTCGTCGGCGATATCGATTCGCAGCGGCGCATCTGTCGCGACCCCGACCATCGCACCCGTATGAGGCGAAAGCTGACGCCACCGGTTCACGAGCTGGTCGCTGTCTATCGACTCAATTCCTAGAAGGTCGACAAGGTTAACGACCGACTCCATGGCCGAAGAACCGGCTGAGGTAGCGGGACGGAGGTCGGAAAGGGCGTGAGCCGCTCGCTCGGCGACCGCAGTAGACATCTCGGCCGTTCGCACGGCTGCCACATGCGGTCGTTCGCGGCTTTCAAACGTCGCATCGTCGGCGTACTCGCCAATCGTCAGCTGGGCGGCGACCCCCTCGGGGAGGCGCCGACTATCGGCAACAATGGCAATAATGCCGTACGCCGGGCCGTTGCGGAGTAGGTCAGTCAGGTCGGCCTCGCCGACCAGGGCGCTGTCATCCAACACGATGAGGTGAATAGGTAATGCGATCGCCTCATGAGCGGCTTCGACGGCCGCCCGCCGAGTCGCGAGTTCTTGTCGCACGCTCTGCCATAGCTCGTTTCGGTCCGAAGCGGTCGTTGCGATTGTCGCCGTCGTATCGCTTACATAGGCGTGGGGTAGCCAGCGAGCAAACTTCCACCCAGACGAACGAACACCATCGCTGAAAAGCCAGACATGTAGGTCGGACGGAGAATGTGAAGCCGCAAGACCAACGAGCATCGAGCGAAGAACCGCTGTCGTCCGTGATTGGGGACCGAGTACGCCAAGGGATCCTGTTGTGAGCAATGGCGTCGTCAAAGGCACGTCGACGAGGTGATGCCGATTGAAGTCGTCCTCTGTGCCAACCTGCACCGTCGACGGCAGTGCGGCGAGGCCAACGGTGACCGAGGCAAAGTCGTCGTCGGACGGGCTGCGCTCCCAAAGTCGCTGATGACTCAGAAGGCAGTGCATCGTCCCGACGCCGCCGCCGACGCCTAGCCGTCGCGAGCGTTCTGTCTCTCGATGCCTAGTGACCGCGAGGTTGTCCTCGAACACCTGAAGCTCAAGGGCGTATCGCTTTGCGAGCTGAGCTCGCCTCTCTTTGGTCTTGCGATTGCGACGAAGCGCATCGAAGGTGAACACCACAGGGGCAAGCACCGAAATGAGGAGGTACTGCCATCGCCCCGTGATCACTGCGAACCCGACACCAGACACGACTGGGGTGAGCGAACGCCACCATGTCGTCGACATCGTCGAATCGTCATCGCGTTCCGTCGGAGGGTTCAGCCTGGCCGGGAGTCGTTCTTCGGCCTGCCGGAACCGGCGCTGGATCGAACGATCCGGTGCCTGGTCGTCGCCGAGGACGGCAACTTCTTCGTCGCCAATCTCAAGAACGGTGCAGACAGACGACCCGACTCGGAGATAGGCATCGACCTCGAGGCCGACCCACCCATCGCTTGGGAGAATCGGTTCGCCTTCAATCGTCGTTCCGTTGGTCGAACCAAGATCTTCGACCTCTACGACACCATTCCGGACTCGAACGCTGAGGTGCTGGTTGGAAAGCAACGGGTCTGCAAGCGAAATGGCAGCCGCATGATTACGGCCGACAATTTTTTCCGACTCGCCGAGTCGAAAGCACGCCCCGGCATCAGGCCCATACAGCGCCACAAACCAATGACCCGTGTTCGGTTCGTCCCTGGCTGCATCACCCGAAGGACCGCCGATGGTGATAGTCGAGCCGTGGCGTAGCCCGAGGCTGCCAATAGTTGCTCCTGCGACCACCGCAGCGTCACCAACATGTGCCTTCGATGAGTCAAAACCCAACCGGTCGAGTTCGCGCAGAAGGTCGTCCGTAGACGACCCGGCCTCTGCTTCTAGAAATACTTCGGCCGGATCGCCAGCCGGCGGCGTGACTTCAATGCGCCACGACCGCCGTGCTGACTCACCTGACACGTGAACCCTGGTCCATCCGCCTACGCTAGCTGGCCGGCGATTTGGCTGTCAGTGTCTTCGATCGTGTCGGCTGCACCATTGAGGAACATGCCGAGTCCGTCAAGCGCATCGATCAACGCAGTTGCTGAGGTTTCCCACTCGGTGTACTTCGCATCGAATGCGTCAGCTGACTTTCCTTTGAAGCTGTCGGCCAAGGCGCCGAGCTCGCTGCGAAGAGTCCTGAAGTCGGACTGCGCATTGTTTGCGGCAGTCGTGACTTTGGTGGCGAGGCCACGTGCATCGTCGGCCCGGAGAAGGATTTCGCTCATTTGATTCTCATTTCATTTGGAGTACTTGGTTGGCAGGTACTGCTGGTTGCTTGATACTTCGAACTTTACGATCCATACGACGATCGGGGAATGGGGCGCGGTCCCCATGGGTGCCATTCGTTAATGAGGCGCCGTCATTCGAGAAGGAGAAGGTCGTCGGCGGTGACAAGTCCAGCCGTAAGCGCGTACTCGGCGAGCACAGTCCGGCGATCTGTAGCGACGCCCGCTTGGTCGCCGCGCAGCCCGCGGACACCGGTCCGGGTTAGGCGGTCGCACACGTTGTCGAGCTTGCGACCATATGCCTTTAAGGTCCATCCCAACCGCTGGGCGCCGACTCGACTCGTTGGTATATCGATGTCGGCTGCCGGATTGCGTAGCGGGGCTTCGCACAGAATCAGCAGCACCCGTTTTTGGTCATCAGTAAGCGGTAGCTGATCGAGACTGATCGTGGCACATGAGTCGTCATCTTCGTCAGCGACGTCAGGCGATTCCCTACCGTGGTCGACGGCATCAAGCCTGAGCGCTAGCTCGTACTTCGAGCCGCCAGCTTCGAACTGCACGACCGATGATGGAAACGTGATCGCAACCTCGCGACCCGAAGCGACGATCAGCACAGATCGGCTCTCGAGGTCGCGGACTTCCATCGGAATGCGACTTCCTGTGTTTGTGAGCCACCACGTAGCCTCTCGGGAATGGACCAAACCAAGCTTGCGATGGAGGTACGGGTTCTCGTCGATCACCAATTCGGCTTCGCGACCGAAACTGAGCTGATCGCCTGGACGCAGCTCGGTCAGAGCACCAATGAAATCAATGTGGAGGTCAGTCATCACTCACTACTTCGCGAGCTTGCACAGTGAAGGCCTGCGAGCCGAAGACGACTCGATCGCCGATTCCGATCTGCATCGCGGTGTCGGCAATCAGCTGCTCAGGTTCACCGTTTTGTGCCCACACGACGGCTGAACCATTGCGAGAATTCAGATCGGTGACGAAGAGCTCGTCGTTCGTCACGCCAACTCGAATATGTGTGCGCGACACTCGATCGCCCTCAACAGGAACACCGACCTCTCGCACATCTTCAACAATTGGCTTTCGACCGAGAACAAGCGAGCCCGCAACATCGACTACTGACCCGTCGTCGAACGCAAGCACGAAGCCGGTCAGCTCCGCTCTGAGCGCTCCTGCCATCTCGGGCGCAAGTGTGTGTGATCCAACCGGGGTCACGAGGTCTGTGGCGCCCGGCGGAGGCGGCATCGAAACGGGAGGAGCTGGCGGTGCCCAGTCCGCCTGCGGCATCGGCGGTTCGTCCTCGAACGCTTCCAGCAAGTGGGCCTGGTTGTATGGCTCTGGTTCTGGCTCAAGCTCTGCGGGTGCGACTGGATCTGATGCAAGCTCTACGGGCAATTCGGGCTCAGACGCTGGTTCGCGTACTGAGGCTGGCGAAGCTTCTGCGACGATCAGTTCGATGCCGCCGCCTAGCACCGTCCCCGCAACAAGGTCGGTACGTTCGTCTGCACCTTCGCCGCAATGAACAGTGACATCATCAATCAGGGCACCGAAGTGATCGACCCAGGTTCCAGACCCTCTTCCAGACAACATCGGCGCGGTCCGCAAGGTGGTCGTCACCTCTAGGTCACCGAAGACACGCAGTTGCACCTTCGAGTCAGCAACAACGACGAGCGCGAAGGGAGCGACATTGAAACCTTCGGCGACGACGGTTTCTCCGATCGAATCCAACATGGTGGCTGGCGCTCCGGTTCGGAACGATTCGAGCAACGCACTGCTGTTCTCGCCGGGCTCGGGGATATACAGCACCGCCTCGCCTCTGCGGGTCACTAGTCCAGTGCCCGTTCCAACTCGAACTGTCAATGCCGCCATGTCAGTCACAGCCTTTCTTTGATCGCGTGCCTTGCTTGTCGTGTTCAGCGCCAACTCCAAAGTCGACGCACAGTGCGGTCGCGTTATCTCGACCACCCTTCTCATCGGCCGCTTGCACCAACTGGTGAGCAGCGCCAGCAGGGTCGTCCAACATCGCGGCCTCTGCCATCTCTGTTACCGATAACTGCCTGCTCACACCATCGCTGCATAAGATCAATCGATCACCAACGGCCGGCACATGCGAATCAACTACCGGAGAACCGACTTCATCGGCGCCACCGAGGTAGCGGGTCAGTGCGCCCATCTCACGCCGAGATCGGGTGGCGGCAAGCGATTCAAGGCCTTCCGCCTGTAATTCAGCCTCGACCGTATGGTCACGGGTGAGGGCCGCAAGCGCCCCATTTCGCAACCGATACGCACGAGCGTCGCCAACGTGGGCCACGATGACCAGGCCGCCTCGGATGGCGCAGGCAACAACGGCAGCCCCTGAGCGGTCGAATCCATGTTGACGAGAAGCGGCGCGTATTGCGATATTGGCGCTCGACATCCAGCGTTCGAAGTCGACGTCGGCTCCAACCGATGAGGCTGCAACCAGAGTCCTTACTGCCGCCTCGGCCGCGACGTCGCCGCCCTCGAATCCCCCCATGCCATCGGCCACAACGAAGAGTCGCTCACGATCGTTACCCCAGGAGTCTTCATTTCGACTTCTCACAAGCCCTTGCGTCGTTGCTGCTCCCCAGCCGACGACGCTCGCCAATGGCGCGTTGACCTGTGCCAGAAGCGTTTCCCAAACTGGACCGTCGAGCGTTGACACCGTGTCGTCCTCACTCTTCATTGTCCTGCCTCCTCGACCGAGGTGGTATCAACAACCGACGGTTCGGGCTGATCTGCGGGCCGCACGACCACTATCGCGAGCGCCACGATTGACAAACCGATGGCGATTGCAGCGACGATGAGCACAGTCGCCGAGCCGCGTAGTCTCGACCGGCCAGCCGTGACCCGAACTGCGGTGTCTGTTGCGACCGAGGGCGGGGGTGTCCAGCGTTTGGCGGTGAGCACGGAACTATCGATGGTGAGGTCGTCGTCGACCGGGCGCACGGCGCGGAGCTCTTCGAGAAGTGCGACACCGTCAATTGTGATGTCGTCGTCATCGTCATCGAACACGAGTGAGGTCCTTTGTCTGGTCGCGCCGCGGTCCACGCTGAGCGGAACGGCGACGCAAGGGGCGAGGGTCTGATGCGCTCAGGGCGCGTGCTTTACGAGAACGAGATCCGTTAAGACACGAGGCGGCTTCGCGATAGTCATCCCATGCTTCCGCTACGGCGTCGTTGTCTGGCTCAGTGGGGTGGAACGCAGCGCGATCTACGGCGCGAGCGAGGCGACGAACAGGAACCCCAATCGTCTCGCGATCCTCGAGGACAGCAAGCGTTGCGCTTGCAATCTCGGTTGGGGTCGTCGTCGAATGGGGGTCGATTCCGATTTCGGTGAACCGGTCACAAAGTTCCCGCCAGGCACCAGCCACCTGGTCACGCGAGTCGCCCGTCGTCGAACGGCGCTTACGTCGACGCCGCTTCAGCCCAACAATCGCAAGCCCGCTAATTCCCAGCACAACTAAAGGGGCCACAGCGCCGACTGACGCGACAGCTACCCATCGATAACTGCCGAAAAGCGGAGTGGACGGTTCATCGTCGTCGGCTTCATCCTCGGACTCCTCTTCAGTCGCCTCCGGTTGGCTCGGCGGCTGCACCTCGGGTGGCGGTGCTGGCGGCGGCGGTGGGTTTGGAATCGCAACATCTTGGATGCTGCGGCCGACTGTGTCTTGCTCTGGTTCACGAGAACGATCAGGCGTCACTACAACAGGAACCCAGCCTTGCTCCGCGGTTTCGATTTCAATCCAGGCGTTGAGGTCGTCAGCGATCACAATCGCTTCACCATCGATATAGCGCTCGGGCGGAATCTCGTAGCCGACAACAACTCGAGCTGGCACGCCACCGATGCGGGCCAGCACGGCAGCACCAGCCGCGTACTGTTCGGAGAAGCCGACGAGTCTGTCTGGGTCGGCGAAAAACTCATCGAGCCTGGCGAGTGAGTGACCGGGACGAGCCAACTCGGTGTGGTCGTAGAAGCCGTTGTCAACGAACGATCGAGACAAGGCCACGATTCGCGGCGTACCGGCGTCCGCGCCCTCAAAGACGTCACCAGCAACATTGCGCAATGAGGGCGGCACGAGCGCAAGCTCGGTCGCATCTTCGGCATTCGAGACGGCGGTTAGCTGACCAAGCTCGGCGAGCGAAACTTCGGGCGATACCGATGCAGTGATCTGAAACACTTCGCCGCGTGCCAGGCCGGTTGGGTCGGCGACAGTTCCTGTCGCTGAGTTGAAGCGGAGACGTTCGCTCGACGCGCCGCTATTCAAACGTTCGACTACTGAAGGCCAGCCGCTCAATGGCAACCACGGCTGATTCGAGTCAAGTATTTCGAGTTGGTAGGTCACGACATCGGTCGTTGGCGTCGTCGAGCGCGGGAACTGGTTGTCGACAGGGGTAAAGCGGCTCTTCGACGACTCCTCGGCATCAGCGACGGTCCAGACCGTGCCGGCATAGCTGCTCAGCGTGGCCAGGTTGAGACGCGTTACCGGCGTGTCTGATCGCACCACGAAAAGCTCGCGTTCACGTTGGCCCTCTTTCAACGAGGCCTTTACCGTGACGAGCGGGCTTGGCTCGTCGAGTGGATCCCATGGCCTGTCCTGGTATTGCCGAAGGTCGAATCGATCACGGGTACCAACGAGGGGCATCTGTGGCCCGAGAAATGTCGAGGCAATAGCGACAATGAGCATCATCGCTGCACTCATCGCAAATGCCTGGCGCCGACCACGCGACGTTCCCGATGTCGCCGTATGTGCACTTGCGACCGGCCCATCGAGATCGAGGGGGCCAAGAAGCTGGGCAATGAAGCCGAGAAGCACGGCACCGACCGCCAGCGTCGCCCCCTGAGCAACGGCCAAGCCTCGGTCTTCGATCGAGACGAGCAGAGTGAGGATAAGAGCGACAACGGGTCCAACTGCGGCCACGACCGGGCCCGAATCGCGCCGCAGCAATTCGCCAGCGAGCGCAGCGCCGAGCCACGCGATGGCAAAGGGAACGATCCGCAGCGTGGGCGTGAGCTGCGCCGGCGGCGAGGACGAGAGCAAGTCGGCCCAGCCATTGACGAGGCCGTCAACGAAACTTGCAGGCGCAGAGATTCCCCCGAGGAATACCCCGGCAATACCGAACAGAACGAGTGATATCGCCAGCGTTTCGCCCAGTAGAAACTGCTGCCGCTTACCTATCGTCGCCGCGCCGATCCCAACGGCGGCGCCAATCGATGCGGGAATCAGAAAGCCCCAGCCATCGAACGCACCCCGAAGGCCGATCGTCGCCACGACAACGAGCACGCCGCAGAGGAGTGCCCGAAGGATCCAATCCGGACGTAGTCGGTTCATCGCTGTGCTCTGTTCATCGCATTGCCTGGTTCATCGCATTGCCTGGTTCCAGACAACACCGAATCGCGTGACGTCGTCGACATCGAGCAAGGTGGCCCCTGGAAGGTTGACTGGATCCATCTCGGACGTTGGCCACACCCTGACCAACATGACGTGGGCCCGACGCTTCGCCTGCTCGACGAGCCTAAGCAGCTGGCCAGTGTCAAGCGCCCCTGTCACGACGACCAACACCGAAGTTTCCGGTTCGTGATCGAGTGCAAAGGAGCAAGTGGCATCGAGCGACGAGCCTTGCCTCGTTTCGACAAGAGTCAGCGCGTCAAGCAGATCCGATGGCCCAAGCGCCCTACGCTCAGACAGAAGCAGCTCGGTCCCATGGTAAATCGAGATCGGTTGTTCGTTGAGAAGGCCGTTCACACCGAGTGACGCGGCGACATCTACGGCGACCTCAAATTCGTCGTCAGAATACGAGCCAAGAGCGTCGTCGAGCACCACAGTGAGATGGGGGCGACGGTTGTCGACGTAGTGCTTCACCATCAAGTTGCCCGTGCGGGCGGTCGACAGCCAGTGCACATGGCGAGGATCGTCTCCGACGCTGTATTCACGCAGCGTATGAAACGACACGTCGCCTGCGGGCGAGGTGTCGTTCGTTGGGCCTTCGAGGTCTTTCGCGAAACCGATCGGAGCAGGCATCGTTGGCACAACTCGTGGTTGCACCCACAATTCGTCCTGGCCAGTCTGAACAACGTCACGGCGCATGAGGCCGAGCGGGTCCGCCCGAGAAATGACCGATGGCCCGATCATGATTCGGCCCCGACGGCCGGTCGGAAGGTTCAGGACGCGTTCAAGAGAACCGCCGGGACCGAGGCCATCAATCTCGATCGGGAAGATCTGAGATCCAACCCGTTCTTGAATCACGCGCCACACGATCGGCGATCGGGTCGGGTTTTCAACTCGAATGGTTGCGAGCGCCGGAGTCCCGACTTCAACCTTCGTCGGTGAAACAGTGCGTTCGACCGTGAGTCGTTGGCGACCGATGATAAACGGCGTGGCGAGAAGCAGCCCAACGAGGCACCCGCACGACAACACCATCAGTTCAATCCAGCCAAACCACCATCCGGCCACATACGCGGCAATACCAAGTATCAGCACTGCTGCACCGGTCTTGGTAAACGGCATTCTGACTAGACCCGCACCGCGGTCGGTGCTTCCACCATCTCAAGCAACTCATTGACGAGATCATCGGAGCTCACACGCTTGAGCTCAGACTCTGGCGTAAGTAGCAATCGGTGACTCATCACGCTCGGGGCCACGGTCTTCACGTCGTCGGCGTTAACAAAGTCCCGACCCTGCGAAATCGCGAGCGCACGCACTGCCCGCATCATGGCAACTGCGCCGCGAGTCGACACGCCGAGCCGTACTTGGCTTAGCACGCGGCTAGCTGCACACAAGCGCACGATGTACTCGTTTATCTCGTTCGCCACTGGCACTTGTGCGGCAAGCGAAATCATCGATGCCACGGCCTTTGTCGAAAGCACCTGATCAACAGTCGACGAGTCAATTCCGCTCGCCGCATTCTCCAGGACCGAAGTTTCAGCGGTGAAGTCGGGGTAGCCAAGCGAAAGCCTCATAAGAAAGCGATCGAGCTGAGCCTCTGGAAGACGGTAAGTTCCCGCCTGCTCCACCGGGTTCTGGGTGGCGATTACGATGAACGGGCGCGGCACTGGATTGGTTGCATTTCCAATGGTGACCTGGCGCTCTTCCATAACTTCGAGCAGCGCTGACTGGGTCTTCGGTGACGCACGGTTGATCTCATCGGCGAGCACTATGTTTGCGAAGATTGGGCCCTTTCTCAGCTCAAATTCGCCGTTCTTCTGGCTGTATACAAGTCCGCCAGTGACGTCAGCGGGCAGTAAATCAGGAGTGAACTGAATTCGACTCCAACTACCGTCCAATACATTGGCCATTGACTTGGCCAGCACGGTCTTGCCAGTGCCAGGCACATCCTCGATAAGAAGATGGCCTTCGGCGAACAGGCAAACCAGCGCCATCGCTATGTGGTTCTCCTTGCCCCGAACAACCCGCCCGATCTCGCCGAGCACCTCATTGAACTGGCGGCTGAATGCTTCAGCCTCGTTTGCCGTGATATGGCCCATCGTCGCACCTCAAAGTCAGTCGCTTTGCAGTGCTATCGGCACCAAAGCGGGGCACCCTAAGGCCAAGTAAAGGTATTTGACCGCACCCCGTCGGCGAAGACCCACACCGTCTGTCCCGCGTTGCCAAAGAAACAGCCGTCAGTAGAAAGGGATCCGTCGCTGGCGACCGTCCGTGTGTAAGTCACGAAGAGACCGGCCCCACTCGAATGACACTGAATCTGGATCGATTTGTTCGGCGTTAAGTTCGCAGCGGTGACCTGGATCCATTGACAGTCTCCCGATGGGCAGTTTGGACCACCGGCGTACTGGCGCCCGACAGAAACGGTGACCCAGGGCGGTGGAGCGACTGGGGTTGCCGATGCGGAGGCATACGGGCCGCAGCCGACAACGTTGCATGCCCTAACCTGAACGGTGTAGGTCGTGCCGTTCGTGAGACCGCTGTAGACCCGCGAATTCAAGCCGCTTAAGGAAGGTGCATTCGGCTCGATGAGCTGCCAACTCGTGATTGGTTGGCCTCCGTCGCTCGTCGGATTCGCCCAGAACAACGAAACGGCGCGGTCGCTCGGGGTCAAGCTAATCGATGCTGGCGCGCCGGGCGGACCCCACGTTGTCGCACCTGCTGAACCGCTCCACGCGCCGCAGCCAACTGCATTGCAGGCCTGCACCTGGAACGAGTAGGCAGTTGAGTTGTTGAGTCCGGATCGAACCACGCTCGTCCCGACGACGCTTACCGCGCTGCCGCCATTGAGGCGATAGTTATATGACGAGATGGCATCACCATTAGGACTTGCTCCGCCCCACGCCGCGGTGAGCTGGCCAACGCCACTCGCCGTGACACTCGAGATAGTTGGTGCGGTTGGAGGGCCCGCTGGCACCACAGATGCCGACACCGCGCTCCACGGTCCGACGCCTTCTTCGTTGACCGCCTGCACCTCAAATGTGTATCCAGTGCCGTTCGTCAGGCTCGTGAATGTATGGGAAAGTGAGCCGCCCCCTACTGACTGAACCGCTCCCCCGTTGGCCCGGATGTTGTAGCCAGATATGGCGCAACCCTGGTTGTTCGGCGCCGACCAAGAAATCGTGGCCTGACGGTCGCCTCGAATGGCCCCGGGCGCTCCTGCTGCGTTCGGCACGGCACACGGTTTCACCGGAGTCGACCATGCACTCCAACTGCCGGGTGCGGGTGCTCGGTTGGCAGCTCGAACTCGGAATCGGTACTCCACGCCGTTAACCAACTGGGCCCAGCGATAGTTCGTTGTTCCGCCACCGGTGACGGTCACGACTGCGCCGCCTTCGACCTCAACCTGATAGGTAGCGATGGGGTCGCCGTTATTGGAGGGTGGTGTCCAGTTGATGTCGAGGAATTGGTTTCCCCGCTGGGCGACTGGGGCAGTAGGTGCCAGCGGTGCACCAAGCGGATGTTCGGAAGTCGACCAGCCCGACGCGGTGGAGTCACCGGCAATATTCGTGGCGACCACACGGAACTGATATTCCACACCGTTGCTTAGACCAGTCCACGCGTAAGAGGTACCGGACGGCGGGAGGCTGACGATGGCTGACGAACCGCCACCGATCTCCAGCTTGTACTCGGTGAGCGCCGACCCGTCGTTTACCGGTGGCGCCCAGTTCACATTGAGTTGTCCATCGGCGAAGGTAACAGTCGGCGAAGCGGGCCGGCCGGGAATCGTGTTGGGGCGGACCGCCGCACTCCAGGGGCCGTAGTCTCCCCACCCTGCGCTGTTCCTCGCCTGGAGCCGGAACGCGTATTCGCGACCATTGACTAGGCCTGATGCGACGTGGCTGTTCTGCACACCAAGATCGACCTCAACCGTCGAACCTCCTGTCAGATCCCTGATCTCGATGCGGTACGCATCGATTGCGGCACCGTTGGCGGCCGGGGCCGTCCAGGTCACAGCGGCAACCGCATTGTTGGCCGTTGCCGTTGGGGCCTGCGGCTGACCAGGCCGGCCAATGATGTCGAGCGTGACTTGGCCAACCGACTGACGCGACACATCGTTTGTGGCGTCGCCAATGGTGTACGTAAAGGTTGCCGTGCCGAAGAAGGTAGGGGCTGGCTGAAACAAGATTGAGCCTGGCGTCGACGCCGAGTAGGTCCCAGCGGGCGTTGCCCCGACTTGGGTGACGGTGAGGCCTCGGCCAACAGGATCAATGTCGTTCGCCGTCAGGTTGATTGGGACCGCGAGACCTTGGTTTGTTTGCACAGTGTCGGCGACCGCCGTCGGCTTTGGGTGCGATGTCGGCACGATTGTCACGACTACGTCACCCGTCGCTCGTGCACCCGCGGCATCGGTCACCGCGAACGTCACCGTCGACACTTGACCAGCGGATGTGAGCGGGGCGTCGATCGAAAGCACAGAGCCGGACCGAGTGACGGGGACAATGCCTGTTGTGCCGGTGATCTCGAAGGAGAACGTGTCGCCGGCGTCAGGGTCGGTAACCAGCGTCGAAAGGTCGAATGGGACGATCGTTCCCGCTTCAACATTAACCGCACCTGTATTGGCGATCACCGGTGGGCGGTTGTCCGGTGGCAGCACGACGACAGTGACCGAGCCGCTCACGAGGTGGCCCTGCTGATCATCCGCAGAGTAGGAAAAACTCGCTTCGCCGCTAAAGCCATCATTCGGCGTGAAGGTCACCGAAAGGGTGTCCCTACTACTCGAATCGATCGCGACGGAGCCACCCTGGGGCGAATCACAGCACACAAAGAACAGCGGATCTTGGTCGACGTCGGACGCCTGCGTATCCAGCTTGATGGCGAGCGGCTGGCCGAAGGCTGTCTGCGTTACCAGCGGGGTCAGAACAGGAGCTTGATTGTCGACAACGAAGAGCGTGACAGTCGCAGTGTCAGTGAGGCCGTCTGTATCGGTCACGGTGTAGACGTGTTGGCTGGAATCGACTCCGGCCACAATCTGCAGGCTTTCACCGACAACCGAGACAGCGGAATCGCTACTCGAGAGTCGGAGCGCAGCACCGTTGCCGTCAGGGTCCGAGTCATTGAGAAGCACGGGCACGAGCACAGTGGTTCGGGCAACGACTGGACCAGCTTGGTCGTCGTTCGCAACCGGCGGAATCGGTTCGGGCGTCGCCTGGACGCGAATGGTGATGACCGATTCATCTGTATGTCCAGCCCCATCCGAAATCTGGTAATACACCGAAATCTCGGTCTCTGCATCGGGGCCGAGTGCTTCGGGCGACGGCGGCACGTAGGTGACGACACCACCGTCGGTAGATACGGTTCCGACGCTTGCGCCGCCGACCTCGACGATCGTCAGCGGATCACCATCGGGGTCAACGTCATTGCTCAACGCGTCGAATGTCACGGCCGGTTCGCCCGCCTGCACGGCGAACTGATCGGGGTTGGCCTTTGGCGCTCGGTTCGTTAACGGGCGGGGCATCACGCCAATCTCGACCTCGCCGATCGAGCGGCCGCCTTCGGTGTCAATGACGACGTACGAGAATCTGTCTGTCCCGGTGAAGCCGGAAACGGGGGTGTAGACGACACGTCCATCATCTTCGAGTGCAACCGCGCCGAAGGCTGGCTGTTGCGAGATGCTCTCGACTTGGATGAAGTCCGAATCAGGGTCAGAGTCGTTGAGCAACACATCAATCGCCAAGGCAAGATTTTCAACTGTGCGGCCGACGTCGACACGAGCAATTGGAGGTCGGTTCGGTTCGCTTGGATTGATGATTCTCACATCGACGGTCGTTGCTGAAGTCGAGTCGTCGACGTCGGCAACGTCGTAGCCAAACGTGAAACCGCGTACTTGGCCGGCTGGAACGGTGAGCTCGATCGTCTGGCCAAGCGGACCGATCGCGAAGTCTGAGTCTTCAGTCAGCAGCTCAGGGACGCGTACGATCTCAAGGGATCCCCCTTCGGGGTCGTGGTCGTTGAGCAACACAGGAAGCCGGCTTGTTCGACCAGCCCGAACCTCAAACGAGTCAGGTGCGAGCTGTGGCGGCTGGTTCGACGCCGAAACATCGGCGACAGCGACAATCACCATGGCTGAGACTGCCTCGTTCTTCCCATCACTAATCGCGTAACGGAACGGAACTCGACTTGGCGCACCAACCTCGACCGTAACGGCGAACCCGACGCCAGGGACCTCGCGAATCTGAAGCCCCTCGGCCTCGTCCCACTCGACGATGCCAACGACATCACCATTCGGGTCTCGATCGTTGTCGAGCACGTAGACCATGCGAGTGCCGCCAATCGGGATGGCGACATCGTCTCGCACCGCGACTGGAGGTTGATCGGCTTCAGCAACTTGGGCTTCGATCCTGATCTGGGCCCGGTCGTTGTTCTGACCGTCAGATATCAGATATTCAAACCGGTAGGTTCCCGCGACGGGAGGGTTAAACGAAAAATCACCATCTGGCGTTAATCGCACGTCAACTAGGTCGTCGGCGCTGACTCCAGCTGGCACACCCTTCACCTCGGGTTGCTTCGCCACATACATCGGGTCGTCGTCTGGATCATTGTCGTTGTCGAGCACGTTGACTCGAGCGGAGCTGCCGACGTTGGTGATTACAAGGTCATTCCGTGCATCAGGCGGGTTGTTCGAGTCGGCGATTCGGACCCGCACACGCACCCGGCCCTCTGCCGTTGCGCCGTAATCATCTTCGACAACATAAGTGAGATCGATGATGCCGTCATCGCCGGTGGTGTCTGGAGTGAAAGTGATCTGCCCACTCGGGTCGCTCGAGACAACTCCAGATGGGCCTTCGACGCCCAGAAGAATCAGGGTGTCGCCTTCAGGGTCAGTGTCGTTGTCGAGCACATTGAGCGAGACCGGGGAGCCAGCCCTCGCCGCCGCGATGTCAGTCTTAGCTACTGGCGGTTGGTTCCCTGCCTCATTTTGCGACAGTACGTCGACGGTGACGTTTGCGTTCGCTTCTCCTCCGCGGCCGTCGCTCACGGTGTAGGAGAACTGAACCGCGCCAATGAATCCAGCGTCCGGCACGATCTGAATAGCGTCGCTACCCGGCGGCAACGTAACGATTGCGTTCGTGACTGAGTCGGTTGCGACCGACGAGATGAAGAGCACATCACCATCGGTGTCAGTGTCGTTCTCAAGCACTGGGATCAAGATCGGGCGTTCTGACCGGGTGGCGGCCGCATCGTCGACGGCCACGGGCGGTTCGTTTTCGTTGTCTTCGTCGAGCTCGTCGGCTTCGACAAACTCTGCGTCATCTGAGTCGGGGTTTTCCTTCTGCTCTGCGTCGGAACCGGCATCTTCCACCGTCGCCTCGGCGTCGTCCGTTTCCTGCTCCGCGAGGGCGGAACCCCAATCGTCGAGTCGAGTGAGTTCCGAGTCGCCACTCGTCACCCATGCGCCACCCGTCGTAAGGTCGTTTATCCAGACCCAGCCGTTGACGAGCCGAAGTCGAAGTTCTCCTTCAGTGCCATCAAGCGGGACGCGCTCTAGCTCTGCCCCGTCGCAGAACTTCGCGAACTCACGAGGCTGCAACGCAACGGTAAACACACAGCCTTGGTGATAGATCGGCTCAAGAAACGATTGCCCTGACACCGCACCCTGTGGCTCGAAGATGCCAGTCTCGATCGATGTCACCATGACCTGGCCTGAATCGGCGATCCAGGCAATCCGGTCGCCCATCCCCCGCGTCGCCTGCTGCACCACGGCGACGTCTTCAAGAATTGTTGCCGAACCGTCGTCGGTGACTGACAGCACGTCGTGGTCGTTCAGGATCAACGCGCCGCCGCTGAATGGGATGAGCTGAGTAACCGGTCCAAGCGCCAGCGTCTGACGCTCGGGTTCGGCGACACCACCACTCACGTTGGTCAGCGTTGCCGTCTCGCCGTCGTCGTCATACTCGACGATGGCGACGTCACCGTTCTGCGCAATTCCAACCGCTCCTGCCTTGTCGCTTTGGAATGTTGGCGGTGTGCTCTCTAGCTCGGCTACATCTAGGAGCTCGTCAATTGTCATCGACCACACCCGCAGCGGAGCGGTCTCATACAGCACCGCTCCCCCATCGATTGCCTTGACCATCGTGTCGGCGCCAACAACAAACTCGGCACGGGGCGAATAGGTTCGCTCATCAAGCAGAAGGACACGACTGTCGGTTCGGTCGTGCACAAGAACGACGCCCTCGCCCTGATCAATATCAAAGTCGGCGCCGCTCGTCGTTATGCGAACGGCGGCCGTTACCTCAAGAACCTCGCGATTGAGGTGGCCGACAGCTCCTGCGTCGCGGTTGAGCAACCATGCGCCGCCATCGTTGATTGCAGCTTCGGTGCCCGGTCGACCGTCAGAACGCAGCACGGCGGCAACGACACCGACAACACAAAGGCCAACGAGGCCGAGCGCTAGCCAGGATCGCATGTTCCGCCGTTTGAATTGGTTCAAGAAGGTCGCCTTACTCTTCGCGTCGGCTCAGAACGGAGCGCAATGTGCCGACAGGGAGTGGTGATGCGGCGCCCGAAGCAAAAAACCCCATCACAAGACGTCATCGTCTCCGGATACCACGACCTTGAGCCGATCGGCGAGGGCGGGTTCAGTCGCGTGTATCGGGCACGCCAAACCGGCCTTGAGCGCGAGGTTGCGCTCAAATTGCTTGACGGGGGCCTCGACACTGCGGCAAAGCAGAAGGCCTTCGAACGCGAATGCAGAGCGATGGGTGCACTCAGTCGACACCCGAACATCGTGACCGTCTTCTCTGCTGCGTTCTCCGCCGAGGGTCGCCCATGCATCGTCATGGAATTTTATGAGGACGGGACACTTGGCGAGAGAGTCAAACAACATGGGCCACTTGACCTAGCGACAACAATCGATGTCGGCCAGAAACTGTGCGGAGCACTAGATGCTGCCCACGGCGCCGGCATCATCCACCGCGACATCAAGCCACAGAATCTCTTCACCTCGACATACTCGGGCGTTGTGCTTGGCGACTTCGGGATCTCGTCGTTCGAGGAAGACCGGACAGTGACCCGTTCGAACAGTGGGCTCACGGTGCACTACGCCCCGCCAGAACTCATCGAGGGCGGGACCGCTTCGGCCCAGTCCGATATCTATTCGCTCGCCGCAACTTTGTACTACCTAGTCTCGGGCGAAAGGCCGTTCCCCCGGGGTCCGGGCGAGACCATTGGCGACGTCGCTCGTCGTATCCTCATCCAGCCCGCACCTGTCTTTGACCGCAACGGTCCCGGTCGAGGTCTCGGCGTCATCCTTGCATCGGCAATGGCAAAGGATCCAAGTGACAGGCCAGTGACGGCGGCCGAGCTTGGCGAAGCTCTCGCCTCTCTTGGGAGTGTCACCGCAACGCCTCCCGTCATCACGAAACCCCGGAAACAAGTTGTCGAGACGCATGACGACGCCACGTCAGCCACCATCATGCGAGCGAACCCCGCGATTGCTCCACCAGAGGTCGCCGAATCCGAAGAACCTATTGGCGCCCTCTCACAGCGGAACCGCAGCCTTCTCGTCGGCAGCGTGGCAATTATCATCTTCGTCGGCCTTCTCGGCTTTTTCGGCTTGCGAGACTCAACCGATGACGAGGCTCGAACCGCGCCTACCTCAACCACGGCTGGTGGAAACGACGTCTTCTTCGCTGCTCCGGCAACTCCAAGGAACGTAGAAATTACCGCAACCGAAGACGGGTTCGAGGTTTCGTGGGAAACCGTCGACGGCGCGATCGACTACGAGATCATCCGCGTCGACACGGATCGCTCGGTGGAACGAAGTGCGGCCTCGCCGATCGTCATCACCGCCAGTCCAGACGAACGGCCGTGCGTTGCCGTTCGGGCTGTGGGTGAAGGTGGCCTACTGTCGCTCGATTCGGCGACCATCTGCAGCTAGTCGCTGGAGTTCTGCACAGAGCTGCGGGCAAGCGTACAATTCGGCATATGTACGCCGTGATCAGTCGAGTAGTCGCGATAGGCGCACTCGTGGTTGTGTTGTTGGCGGTCGCGTCAACTGCTGGCCCATCGACAGTGTGGACGAATCCTGCGCCAGGTACCAGCGCACCGATCGAGCCTTCAGAAAATTCGGATTCGACACTCACCCCTGTGCCAGGCGACAGATCGAACTCAGGCCGGTTGACAATTCCTTTCCTCGGCGAAACGGTCACCCTCGTCGTCACCCTATTGCTGGTGGCAATGGCTCTATTTGCACTCCGGGAGATTGGTCCTTCGCTCACGCGCCGATCGAAACCGGTCCGTCGAACGCGAAGGAGCCGCGGCGGCAGGCACCGACTCGCTGAAGTGAACCCAATCGAGGAGCACATCGATGTCAACAGGGCTCGTGGCTTCTTGGTGGACAAGACCCCAAGAAACGCGATTATCCGATGCTGGATTCAAGTCCAGCACGACCTTGCCTCCGTCGGCTTTAGTCCCATAGGGTCGGAGACGCCTACGGAGTATGTCCAGAGAATAGAGGGCGAGCAAATGGCGGAAACAAGTCCAATCGCCAACCTGGCCGCCCTGTACACCGAAGCCAGATTCTCCAAGCACGAACTGACCGAGACCCATCGGGCTAGTGCAGCCGATGCCTTAGAGCGCATCTCCCCGAAGGTGAAGACGCCAGCGAACTCACGATTGTGACGCGACGGCGCGTTGCGATCGCATTGGCGCTGTGGCTTCTTCTTTCGATTGAGCTCCTTCGTAGCGACGCACAACCATCACTTCTCGTGCTCGCCGCAATCATTGCTCTGATCGCCACTGGTGTTTTCCTGGCGATCGACTTATCCAAAGAGATTGTGGCCGTCGAGTGGCCGACTCACTCGAGCCACGCTCCCGTTGATACAAGCCTTCAGAAGCGAGCCGATAGGTTGCGGGCGGACGCGTCTGGCGCTGCCGGTGCCTATACGACGACCCTCCATGACACCTTGGTCGCCTTGGTTGACGATCGTTTGCTGGCCAATCACGGCGTCAACCGCCTCGCAGATCCGCAGGCCGCCAACGAACTGCTCCCCGCCTCAATCCAGCGGCTTCTCGATGGCCCAGACCGTCGCACGTCGAGCACCAACGAACTGTCAAAACTCCTACGCGACATTGAGGAACTATGAACGAAACACCACAGGCCAATCGGCTCGATATTCCAGGAACAACCGATCTTGTGGAGCGTGTGCTTGATGAGGTTGAGAATGCAGTAGTTGGCAAACGAGATGCGCTCACCCTCATACTCTGCGGCATTCTCGCCGGAGGCCATGTCCTGATCGAAGACCTGCCTGGACTGGGCAAAACGCTCGCTGCTCGATCATTCGCACAGACCCTAGGTCTTCAGTTCACCCGAGCTCAGTTCACACCCGATCTGCTGCCAGCCGACCTCACTGGTTCATACATTTATGACCAGAGCGCGAACACTTTCGTGTTTCGCAGAGGACCCGTGTTCACACAGTTGCTCCTGGCCGACGAGATCAACCGAACGCCGCCTAAGACTCAAGCCGCGCTGTTGGAAGCCATGCAGGAGCGCCAGGTAACAGTAGAAGGAGAAACACACCAGCTTGAGGCCCCGTTCCACGTCCTGGCAACTTCAAACCCGATCGAGTACGAGGGCACCTACCCGCTCCCCGAAGCCCAACTCGACCGTTTCATTCTTCGCACGAGTTTTGGGTACGCCACTAAAGACGACGAATGCGAGATCCTAATCCGGCGAATGGATCGGCAGACCGAAGAACAGCATCTGAGCCGAATTGTTAATTCTGAGACTCTCTTGGCGATGCAAGCAGCGGTAGAAACAGTCACGGTCGACGCTGATCTTGTTCGCTACTGCGTTGATCTCGCCAGGGCGACGCGCGACCACCCGCAGATCTCTGTTGGTGCCTCTCCAAGAGGCGCCCTGGCTTTGATGCTCTGCGCGAGAGCTCACGCGGTCGTCGTCGGCCGCGACTTCGTCACGCCTGAAGACATCAAGGTGGTCGCCGTTTCAGCGTTGTCACATCGGCTCACGGTTAACCCCGATCTCTGGCTCAGCGGCGTGTCAAGTACGAACGTCGTCAACGAGGTTCTCAGTGAAGTGCCGACCCCTGCTCCCGAAGGAAGGCAACCTTCGTGAGCACCGACATTGAGGGGTGGGCGCCAACCGCGGCCTATGCCCGATCAGTACTCGGCGGATTGCTCCTTGCCGCTGGAGCAATCGCGCTCGGTCGCCCCGATCTCCTGATAATCGCAGTTCCACTCCTCGCCGCGGCGGTCTGGGCTACGCTGCTTCGCCCAACAGCGCCCTTAGAAACCACATCGAGTATTGGGCACCGGACCTTGCGCGAAAACGACGTCACGACAATGTCGGTTGCCATCGAGAACGATGCCCGCAGTGTTGATGCGGTCACCACCTGCTTTCGATCGCCTCATGCAATCCTGATGCAACCTTCCCGAGGCCAGCTGTTCGCGAGTTTTCACGATGCCGAAGCAGGTGGGTTACAGGTCGAGATCCAACCGACTCATTGGGGCACCTTCAGGATTGAGCCGCCACTCATAGTCGCGAGCAGCGCCTGGAGCGCCTTTCAATTCATTGACCGTTCGCCCAAGGCGCAACAGATTCTCGTGTTTCCTGGAGTGCCGGCACCAGAATCAGTTATGGGGTTGGATCAGGGCAAGGGGCTGGTTGGAAACCGCCGTTCTCCGAGACCGGGATCGGGGTCAGAGTTCGCCAGCATTCGTCCATTTCGCGCTGGCGACAGACTGCGTCGTATCCACTGGCCGGAGTCGCTACGCAGCAGAGAACTGCATGTCACCTCAACCTGGGCCGACCAAGACCGACCTCTCTACTTGATCGTCGATGCGTTCGACGATGTCGGGCAGAGCGAAGGCGTCAATGGTTATTCGTCAAGTCTCGATCTCGCGGTCAGGGCAGCAGCGACGCTGGCCGAGCACTACATCGCTTTCGGCAACCGGGTCGCACTCATCACAATGGGAGCTCACGGTGTACATCGAGTCCCCCTCGGGGCAGGACGAAATCACCTGCGCCGCATTCTTGGCGCGTCGATACGCTCGATTTCCTCGTCAGGTCAGTTCGACCGGGGCGATGTGCCAGCGGGGATTAGCCGCGATGCGCAAGTGATTCTGCTGTCGCCGCTGCTCTCCGACGGGGTCAAACGCCGATTGAGCAGCTTGGCTGCAATGGGCCACGCCGTTGTGGCCATTGATTGTTTGCCGGTCGATCTCGCCGAGCAATTCCCGAGCGACCCATACGCCGGCTTTGCGTGTCGCATCGAGCGCTTGCAGCGCGAACCGCTGCTTCGAGAATTGCAGTCTGCGGGTGTCACTGTCGTGCCTTGGGTCGGACTGGGCAGTCTCGACAAGGTCATGCGTGGCTTCCAATCCAACCGCCAGTCACGGGCGAGCCATCATGCGCGCTGAACTGGCGCTGTCGCAGCTATTTGTCCGAGGCCTAATTTTCGTAACAGCACTTGTCGCTCTCGGATTCGCCCGAGTTGCAGGCGAGCCCTTCTACGCAATTGAGATCGCCGTGCTGGCCTTGGCCGTTCTGTGCGCGTTCCACCCAGACAGCCATGTCGGGTTGCTGGTTGTGCTTGGCGTCGGCGTTAACTGGGTGGCCGGTGTTGATGCCGCGGCGAGTCCATGGGCAATTGGGGTTGCAGTCTCTCTCGCCATGTTCCACGCGTCTGTTTCTGCGGCAAGCATCGCTCCTTTAGGTGCCGCGTGGACTCCGGCGTTGGGACGCCGCTGGAGCGCCCGCGTCGCCGTAATTGCCTTGCTTGCCGGACCTACGTGGCTCATCGTCCATGTGCTCGAGCAGCGAAGCTTCGCACCGAACTCAGCTGTTTTCATCGGTGCCCTCGTGGCGCTGACGCTCACTGCGCTCTGGCTCGGCCCAAATGTCGTACGCATCCGATACCTGCGACAAAGGCGTACAACCGGGGTCTGACCCCAGTGTTAGGGAGTGTGCTTCGCTACGGCCCGACGAAAGGCCCTGATGTCGTTCACGAAAATCTCAGGCTGTTCGAATGCGGCGAAGTGCCCGCCTTTGTCTTGTTCAGCCCAATACATGAGGTCGGTGAAACCAGGCTCACACCAGCTCCGCACCGGGGGCACAATCTCTTCCGGGTAGACGGTGAAACCGGCAGGAACCGTGACGGGATCTTTGCCGGCCCGACTGGCGAAGCTCTCCCAGTAGATACGAGCTGACGAAGCTGCTGAGTTGCTCACCCAGTAGAGCATGACGTTGTCGAGCATCTCGTCACGACTGAGCACGTTTTCGGGATGGCCATCACAATCAGTCCACGCCCAGAACTTCTCGATGATCCACGCCGCTTGTCCCGACGGTGAATCGGCAAGGCCATACCCGACGGTCTGGGGCCGTGTCGCCTGCTGAATCGAGTACCCCGTATCAGCCTTCTGGTAATAGGCGATCTTGGCCAATGCCCGTTGTTCTTCTTCGGTCCACGAGCCGTCTTCGGCCGGCGTTGGGCGAGCACCCATGTTCAGCGTCATGTGGACCGCCTCACAGTGATCTGGGTCTTGGCGACCGATGCAACTAGTGACCGACGAACCCCAGTCGCCGCCTTGGGCGATGTACCGGTCGTAGCCAAGACGGGCCATGAGCTCAGCCCACATGTCGGCGATCTTGGCGACCCCGCAACCCGACTCGGCTGGCTTGCCCGAGAAACCGAAGCCGGGAAGTGACGGGCAGATGACGTGGAAGGCGTCGGCTGGGTCGCCGCCATTGACAGTCGGATCAGCTAGCGGTTCGATCACCTTGTGGAACTCAACGACGGAGCCGGGCCAGCCGTGCGTGAGCAGCAACGGTTTTGCATCAGGATGGGGCGACCGGACATGAATGAAGTGCACGTCAATGTCGTCGATGGTGGTCACGAACTGGTCGAATCGATTTAAAGCCTTCTCACGAGCCCGCCAGTCGTATTCGTTAGCCCAGTATTCGCAGACCTCCTTGATGTACGCCAGCGGTGTTCCCTGCGACCAGTCGTCGACGAGCTCAGCTTCAGGCCAGCGCGTGTTCAGCAGGCGTGCTTTCAGATCGACAAGTACTTCGTCGGGAACAGCGATAGTGAAAGGAGAGATCGACATTCCCCGAGCATTACAGCTCGACGAGTATTGCAGCAACAACGAGACCTGCAATACTTCGACGATGATCGACCTTCGCTCCGACACCGTCACCAAACCGACCGACGAGATGTGGGAGGCAATGCGCAACGCTCCCCTCGGTGACGACGTGCTGAGCGGCGACCCATCAGTCCAATCGCTCGAAAGGTACGCCGCCGAACTTCTCGGCAAAGAGTCAGCCATCTTCGCCTCGTCAGGAACCCAGACAAATCTGCTCGCCATCATGAGCCACTGCGGTCGGGGCGACGAGTACATCGTTGGTCAGATGGCCCACTGCTACCGCTGGGAAGGCGGCGGCGCAGCAGTTCTTGGCAGCGTCCAACCTCAGCCCATAGCCAACCAGCCAGACGGCACGCTCGACCTCAACGAGGTCGAAGCCGCCATCAAACCAGATGACATCCACTACGCCATGTCGCGACTTCTCTGCCTAGAAAACACGTTCAGCGGACAGGTGCTCCCGCTGGCCTATCAGGCCGAAGCTCGCGAGCTCGTCGATAGGCACGGACTCCAACTCCACCTTGACGGCGCCCGCATGTTTAACGCGGTCAAGAAGCTCGGATGCACGGCGGAAGAGATGGCCGAACCATTTGACTCGATCTCGATATGCCTGTCCAAGGGTCTCGGCATCCCAGTTGGCTCAGTGCTCGTCGGCAGTGAAGAACTCACAACAAAGGCTCGACGGATCCGCAAGCAACTCGGAGGCGGCATGCGCCAGGCCGGGGTTCTCGCCGCCGCAGGCGAATACGCGCTCCGCAACAACGTCGACCGTCTCGCTGACGACCACGCCAATGCCCGTCGTCTCGCCGAGGGATTGGCCGGGCTCGAGGGCTTCGAGGTTGATCTGACAAAGGTTGAGACCAACATGCTCTTCCCCACCCTCGCTCACGGCACGGCCAACGATCTTGCGTCATACGCGAGCCAGCACGACATCAGCATTCTCGGCGGGCCGGGCACGTCAGTTCGGCTTGTAACCCATCTCGACGTCTCGGCTGCCGACGTCGAAACCGTCATCGAGGTCTTCGCCGCATACCCGCGGAGCTAGCTTTGTTCGGCAAGCGCGCTTCTACCCGCACCGTGAGGTGCAGGTACTCAGAAGCACAATTGGCACGGCCCTGCCTCTACCCGGTTAGGGGAGGCTGGTCGAAAACGAACCGGTTTGCTGATCCCGACTCAACACAATCTGGCCGAGGTGAAGCATCGTGTGATGTCTTCGACACACAAGTCCAAGATTCGATTCGGTAGTTTCCCCGCCATTCGATCGCTCGACTAAGTGATGAACATCGCACCACTGATGGGATCGATCGCATCCATCGACCACACATCCTCCGTCACGAATCTGAATCGTCCGGCGAAGCGCTGGTGGTATCAGTGGCGTCGCCCTGTTGTAGGCCAGCACCACATCCGGACCATCAAAGATGATGCGCCGGAACGAAGCATCACAGACCAGGATCTCAATGACAGTCGGCGGCAACTGGCCTGAACGATGCAACTCGCTGCGGAGGTCCTCGAGCGACCATTGCTTGCCGACACCGTCAATGATCCCACCTAAGGTTGCGATATCGATTACCGCATCGATTTTGGTTCTTGGAGCGCTTCCTGACGCACCAGTATCCGTCGAACCTTCGTTATCCTCACTAACGATTTCACCGGTCAGGTTTTCGATCAGCGTGTCGGCTTGACGTTGCCGCAATGTGCGGGGTTCTACCACACCGCTGGTGGAGTCAGGCGTAGAGAAAATCCCATCGAGGAACACTTCACCCATGTCACCAGGAAAAGAGAACGACCCGGTGACAGAACCATCGAGCGTCGATTGGGCGTAAATCGAACGCCGGTCGAATGCCTTCTCGACATCGTCTGTGCCGTTTTTCGTGATGCGCCATTCCCATTGTTTCACCAGTCGGTTGAATGAATCAACGTCACGACCAGGGATGGCGTCCAGAAACTGTTGTTCGATATCCTCGAACTCTTCCCGATGTGATCGCCAAGCGGAGGCGAGGGCATCAGCGTGGCCAAGTCCGATCTCGCCATTCATCACCGCCTTCCCGGAAGCAGTGTTGGACGCAAGGAACGACGCCAGGCGCAGTTGCATGTTGGCGTCTTTGTTCGTGATGCCTTGCTGATGAGCGACATAACGAGTGTCGGAGGCATACAGAACTGCGGATAGACCAGATTCAGTGACCGCAGTCAACCGGCGCAACGCTTCGACCCGTAGCCGATCGGCTGCTTGCCACAGTTCGAAGAGTTCGCGTTGGGCTTGCTTGGCACCGTTCGTGCTCACGGGTAGATCAGCGACGCGAGCCATCACAGAAGCCAGATCATCCAACACTGTGACAGCGTCCGGATCGCTGTTTTCTTTGTGTGCAGCAAGCTGCACTGGTGAGTAGTTCATGAGTAAACACTACGCAGGGGGTGTGACATTCTTAGGTGTGTTTCGCCTGGTCAGAAAAGAATTCGGAAGAATTCTTTGGAGAGGAGGCGCTAGCCGGCGAGCGGCGGCGTGAGCACGTCGCCAACGGCGACTCGGCCGGTAACTGTTGGCACCGCGCCTATAGCTAGGTGGGTTTCTCGCTCACGGTTGATGGTCTTGAGTATCTCGAGATTGCGCTCAAGATCGGGCTGTGGCCGAGTCACGAGAACGCAGCGGTCGATCTGCTTGACAATCGACATAGTGCACTGACCAAGGGTGACGGTTGAACCAACAAGTTCCTCTTCGCCAGCACCATCGAGAATTATGTTGGTCCTGAACCTGCGCTCATCCCAGTCGCCGAGCGTCGTCGTCGACACGAGCGAGACCCTAGATCGCGGCGAGTCGTGGAACGCTCCACCTGGGCCGGTCCACGACACCCAGTTCTCGTCGGTCTCGAAGTCGAGCGGCACCTCGTAGGTGCCACCGACCTCACCCGCCTTACGAAGTTCGACGTCGTAGCCAAGCCATCGAGACAACACCGCGTCGT
>JBBKWJ010000201.1:0-18291 GCA_037968895.1 Acidimicrobiales bacterium | reverse complement strand
CACAGTGCCGAGTGGTCGCGAAGGCCAATGACCTTCGGAACCTTGTTGACGAAGGCAATGCAGAGACCGGATATGTGATTGGTGCCGAATGTGACACCGTCGTCACTCGGCGCGAAACTCAGCCGCAAACCAACTGCGGTGTACCACCGATGCGGGCCAGTCACGAGAGTGTGGTCGACGTTATCGACCGTGGTTTCGATGCGCTTGCGACCATAGGTGGCTCGAATCAGCCCATCAGTTGTCACCTCGACGCCCTGAGTGTCGTCGACACCAAGCACCCGGAACATGAGTGCCCACCGGTTGTCGAGCTTGTATGGAAAGAACTGGTTAGCCATAGCGAAGAGCCTACGAGTATTTGCGGTGCCCGCTAGTGCGTGATAGAAAAGCCGCCTCTAGGTGGAGGGAATCAAGAAAATGATTAAGCGGGCATTTTTTGTAATCGTACTTTTCGGCGTGGTGCTTCTGGGAGCGGTGGTGACATCAGCTTTGCCAACGACTGACGCGGCCGAACTCGAGGCCGCAACACCGATTGACACGCTGGCTCCGGCAGCATTCAGTGCCAACGCACAAACGGCGATCGTGAGCAGCGAGCCGATCGGGTGCAAATACCCTGACATCTGCCCTCCTCCTCCCGTCGAGTGCGTGGTTACGGCGAGGGGCGACTCGTGGCGATTGAACGCTGACGATCCATCCGTACTCGAATTGACGTTGTTCTTTCTGCACGATGGTTGCGGCGACGACGCTACCTTCGTGCTTACCGGACTAGGAATTGGTCCGCTCGAGCTCCAGAATCCCTCCCTTGGACCTATCTTTTATCAGTGCGGGATAATGGAACCGCCTCCAGGGCCAATCGTAACGGCGACCGCTACCCCCGTAGAAGGAGCAGAGGCATCCGCCTCTGTCTTCATCATCAATCCACAGCCGCTGTGCTCAACCTTGCAGGAGCCCGAGGACTAGGTCGATCAGATCGACCTCAGTCTGTGGACGGTCATGCGCACGGGCCATGAGCTCACGAATGGGTTCTGGTCTTGCCTGGGTCGAAGAACGGAAGCGTCCCGATAATGGCGGAATATGCCACCCCGTCGCCAACGACCTCAATAGCGGTGTTCTCAACGTTAGTTGCGGGCTCGATGTGACCGAGCGCCAGTGACTTGCCGAGGCGATGGGAATACGCGGGGCTGTTCACAACCCCAACATCCTTTCCGGCGATCCTGAGAATCTCGCCTCCCCCGACAAGGTCGCTGTGCTCAATGACAATTCCGGCGAGGATAAACCGTTCGCTTCCAACCGCAGCTAACGCCGCGTCCTTACCGCGGTAGTCGGCGCCGTTTTTGCTGAGCGCCCAGCCAAGACCAACTTCGGACGGGAAGTGCTGGTCGGTCATGTCGTAGCCGTAGAACAGAAGCGCAGCCTCGACCCGCACCTTGTCAAGTGCGGTGAATGAGGCAGGCATTACACCCTGATCTGCGCCCGCTTCAAGAATGCTGTCCCAGATTGGTCCGACTACTTCGGCCGAGGCGAAGATCTCGTAGCCTCGCTCTCCTGAGTATCCGGTTCGCGACACCATGCAAGTGTGTCCAAACAACGTGGTGTCGAGATGGTGGAAGTAGCGAAGCGCTTCCAGGTCGGCAGGACTGTCGGCGTCTAGCAGCGGAAGTGCCTTCGGCCCTTGCAGCGAAATGATGTGCAGGTCGTCGTCGAGCTCAAAATCGACATCGTGCCCAGCCGCCGATTCGGCGAGGAGCGCCATCGAGGCGCCGGAGCCGTGCACGAGCAGCCACTCGTTTGGGCCGTCGCAAAATGCTATGGCGTCGTCGGCAACGGTTCCCTTCTCAGTAAGGACGGCGCCGTACGCCGACTGACCCGGTGCTAGTCGGGTCAGATCGCGAGAGTGCAGATGGTTGAGCACGGCCAGCGCGTCTGAGCCCGTCACCCTCACCTTCTTCAATGGCGACATGTCAAACATGCCAGCCGCATCACGAATGGCGTCGTGCTCATCGTTGGCATCGGAGCTGTACTCCCATGCCGTCCCCATTCCATTCCAATCCTCTAGGCCGGAACCGAGAGCACTATGGCGGCTAGCAAGGGCTGAAGTACGAGAGAGTTCTTCGGTCATAGCGATATCCCCTTCAAGGGTAATTTCGGATCAGTACCAGGCATCTGGCATCGAGTTCTTGCGCTCTGCGATAAACGCAAGGAGTGCCTGGTCGACTGACTCGTCGATGGGTGGTGGTACGTAGTCGGCGAGCATTGCCTTCCAGCGCTTGTTGGCTCGCTGTTCCATGTCGAGCGCTCCATCCTCGGTCCACTGCTCGAACGAAGTCGTATCGCAGAGCTGTGAGGTGTGGTTGGCTGCTTCGAAATTGGCGAGCGTGTGCGCGGTGCCGAGGTACGAGCCACCCGGGCCAGCCTCCCGATACGCGTCGCCCGCGAGTTGATTGTCGTCGATAGTGAGGCCCGCGAGTTGGCGATGAAGCATGCCACACCGGTCGAGATCCATCACGAACTTCTCGTAGCCCATGGTGAGCCCACCCTCGAGCCAACCAGCGGCATGAATCACGAAGTTGGTTCCGGCGAGAATGCCGGCTGACATTGCGTCGGCCGACTCTTGCATCGCCTGACCGTCTGCGCTCTTTGACGCTGTGTAGTGAGCTCCACAACGAAGCGGCAATCCGAGGCGCCGGGCCAGTTGCCCAATCGCGTAGGTTGCCAATGTTGACTCGGCCGTGCCAAACGTCGGTGCCCCAGACTTCAGATCCATCGTTGTCAAGAAGTTGCCGTACACAACCGGCGAACCGGGACGAACGAGTTGAGTGAGGGCAATCCCAGTCATAGCTTCAGCGTGAGCTTGAGCAATCAACGCGGCCTGCGTGACCGGCCCCATCGCTCCACCGATGATGAATGGCGAGATGACGCATCCCTGATTGGCCCTGGCATAGGTCTTCAGCGCTCCCGTCATCACGTCGTCCCAAACCAGCGGCGAGTTGACGTTGATGTTTCCCTGGATCACGCAATGGCTCTCCATGAACTCGGCCCCGAACACGATCTGGGCCATCTTGATGGAGTCATCGGCGCGTTCTGGAGCGGTGACTGATCCCATAAACGGCTTCGCCGAATAACGAAGGTGGGCGTAGACCATGTCGAGATGACGTTTGTTGACGGGAACGTCAACCGGCTCGCACACCGTGCCACCAGAATGATGTAGCCACGGAGAACTCCAGGCGAGTTTCACGAAGTTCTCGAAGTCTTCAAGGGTGGCGTAACGGCGGCCGTTATCGAGATCAGTGACGAAGGGCGAACCGTACGCCGGAAGAAACACCACGTTGTCGCCCCCGATGGTGACTTCGAGTCCAGTCCGGCCGTGCATGACGAACTGCTTCGGCGCCGTCGCGCATAGTTGCTTCGCGAGGCCCCTTGGGAAACGAACCCGGTCGCCGGAAACCGACGCTCCAGCCTGAGCGAACAGCTCAAGCGCTTCCTCGTCGCCCCTGAAGTCGACTCCAATCTCTTCGAGAATCCAGTCGGCATGCGCTTCGAGGCGGTCAAGATCGGCGTCACCCAAGAGTTCATAGGTAGGCACCATGCGCCGAAGTGTGACTGCGTCGGAAGGGTCGTCGGCAAGAGCCCGCGCTGCAACTCGTACCGCCCTACCCCGTCGAACCGCTGCTCTCGTTGACATTCTCTACAGCATGAGGCCTGAGCGAAGCCGTGAACATGCCATCATTTGTGGACCTGAGCCTGACTCTGAGTCATGCTACGACCATGAGTCGACCCAACAAGTCCCATCGATTACTGCAACGGGTGCGACGAATCCAGCTCTTCGCTATCTTCGAAGTAGCGGCCCGTCACGTCTCGTTCACCGCGGCAGCCGAAGAACTTGGGCTCACCCAATCTGGCGTTTCTCGACAGATCTCCGAACTCGAGCGCGTCATTGACCGGCGGCTCTTTGACCGATCGGCGAACCAGGTTCGACTCAACCCTGACGGACGGGCCTTACTCGTCGCCGTGGAAGCTGGTTTCGACGAGATCGACCGAGGACTCGATCTGATAGCTCCGTCGCCCGAGACGTTCGTTCTGGCCGCGAACCCTGGGTTTGCTGCCGTCTGGCTTGTACCGCGCCTTCACTCGCTGCGGCTCGCGTTCGGTGAGGTGCAGCTTCAGCTGCACCTTTTCGATCGCGACCAAGAACTACGAGACAGCCAGTGGGATGCGGCGATTCACCTGTCGGCGAACGATCAGGTCCCCGATGACGCCGTTCACCTATTCGGTGAAGCTGTTCAGCCGGTGGCCTCGCCCGGCTTCGCCGAGCACCATGGCCTCACGACGACGACTGACCCGGCCCGACTCCGCCAACTCGATCTTCTACACCTCGATAACCGCGATCGACAGTGGCTCGGATGGCCAGAGTGGTTTGCTGCAAATGGCTTGGCCTGGTCGTCGAAGGAAGCCTCAATCACCTACAACAACCACGCGCTTATCATCGAGGGGGCCATGGCCGGTCGGGGGGTAGCGCTTGGGTGGTCTGGCCTTGTCGATCCGGCACTAGCCGACCGACGCCTCGTTACGGTCGGCGTCCCCGTCGAGAACCCGGCAACGAGCTACCACCTCATCCCGTCGCAACAGTCGAGCAAACATCACGTGATGCTCCTGGCGAGATGGCTGGAGGAGACACTCGGCGTCACGGACTAGCCACTTGGCCCTCGAGAAGCTTGCCTAAGATAAGCGGCCCATGACCTTCACGCTCCTGCCTGCCGTCGATATCGCCAACGGCCACTGCGTACGACCCGCCCAAGGGAAAGCCGATAACGCCGACGTCCGCGGCGACCCGCTCGAAGCCGCGCTCCAGTGGCAGACCGAGGGAGCCGACTGGGTTCACCTCGTCGACCTAGACGCTGCGTTCGGCCGAGGATCAAATGCAGATCTGCTCGCATCGATCATCGGCCGCCTCGACGTGAAGGTCGAACTCTCCGGCGGAATCAGAGACGACGCAGCGCTGAGGCGGGCGTTGGACACCGGCTGCGAACGAATCATCCTCGGCACGGCCGCCCTCGCCGACCCTGAATGGTGCTCCCGTACGATCGCCGTCCACGGTGAACGAATTGCCGTCGGCCTGGACGTGCGCCTACATGCGCAAGCCGACGGGTCGCCGCAGTATCGACTGGCCGCACGCGGGTCGAGCGATGACGTCGGCGGCCTTTGGGAAACCGTCGACTACCTCGACCGCGAAGGCTGTTTCACGTACGTGGTCACCGATGTGAGTAGAGACGGCATGCTCGCTGGCCCAAACCTGGAGCTCTACGGTGCGATCACGAGCGCTACGTCCACGAGAGTCATTGCGTCTGGCGGCATCTCGGCGATCGACGATCTCATTGCTCTTGCCAAGACTGCGACGCCGGGAGCGAACCTCGAAGGCTCAATTATCGGCAAGGCCCTGTACGCCGGGCGGTTCACCCTGGCCGAGGCACTTGCCGCCGTGCGCCACCTCTAACAAACATCGATCTGGCCTTCGAGGCGTTCGGACCTTCCCCGTTTGGCTCCTACCGGCGACAGTCGCGTAAGTTCATTGTTCATGAACGACACGCTTGCGAACCGACCGGGATCTGGACGCCTCACGGGGCAAGTGGCGATCGTCGTTGGAGCGGGTCAGTCACCCAGCAGCGGCCCCGACGACACCACGATCGGCAACGGACGGGCTGTCGCCATGCTTTTCGCTCGCGAAGGAGCCTCGGTGCTGGCAGTCGACCGAAGCCTCGATGCCGCATCCGAAACTTCCGATCTGATCACGGCCGTTGGCGGCCTGGCCGTCCCGTTTGAGGCCGACGTTGCCGATGAATCAACCGTGGCCAAGCTCGCCGATGCCTGCGCCGAAGCCTTTGGGCCGCCAACGATCCTCCACAACAACGTGGGCATCGGTACCGGCGATGGTGGCGTGACGAATATGGACCGCTCAGTTTGGGATCGAATCTTCGAAGTGAACGTGACCGGCATGTATCTGACTTGCAAGCACGTGATTCCCGCGATGCGAGCCAACGGTGGCGGATCGATAGTGAACATCTCGTCCGTCGCAGCTGAAGCCTCCACGAATCTTGCGGCCTACAAGTCGTCGAAGGCAGCGGTCAATGCACTCACCCATCACCTCGCGACCGCCAATTTCCGTCACGGAATTCGAGTCAACGCCATCATGCCTGGCCTGATGGACACGCCGATGGCAATCGGTGGACACAGCGCGGCACGTGACATCGATCCCGACGAACTGCGTGCCGCTCGGGATCGAATGGTTCCGCTCGGCGGACGACAAGGCACCGCGTGGGACACCGCGTATGCCGCGCTCTACCTCGCATCTGTTGAGGCACGCTTTGTTACCGGTGTCATCCTTCCCGTTGACGGCGGACAACTCGCAAGGATCGGTTGACAGCGACGGCCCAGCAACCTCGAATCGCGTTGTGGACGTGCAGATGATCTGAAGCCTCGTCATTGAAGAAACCGAGGATGGTGTCGTCGAGCTGGCCACCCTCAATGACCGCAGCATCGATCATCATCTCATTAACATCAAACGATCGAAACGACAGCTGCCGGAAATCAGACATCTCAGTCTCCGCCGTTCCCTTCGCTCACTAACCGCCTTTTCTCGCTCCGCTCCAAAACGCCCCGCCGTTCGCAGAGGTCGCCCAGGCTCACATGAGCAGCTGCTCGCAGCCGGTTCCTACTAGCACGCCGTCGACACGGTCGCGGTCGGATTTGTCAAGCGCCTGATATCCCTCGCGCAGCCAATGAAGACACTTGCCCTGGTAGGCAAATGGCGTCTGCCGATACTCCTGTCCATCGATCTGACACAACAGCTCGTCATCGCCCGCGATCAACGCCTGCGCGTTCGCGACCATAAACGGTGCGTAGGTTCGCCCAACCTCATCGAGCAACTGACCAGTAGCTGCATCGAGTTCTTTGAGATTGTCCCAGCCGTTGTCGTTGGCGACGGGGAGCCAGGACAAATCGTCCATTCGTTCTACCCAGTTGACCACCTTTGGTGCGACCTCAACCGATACGGCCATTGCTGTCGGGTCCCATCGGGTGAGCTGGGTTAGCTGTCCATACAGCCCGAAGTCACCGCGGCCCGGTCGATCGCCGAGCATGAAATCACCCTTCGCAAAGCGTGACTGCATCACCTGCAGCACTCGATGGTACGAACCCTCAATAATCGGTGTGTTCCACTCGGTCGACCCAACGAGCGGTCGCCGCTCGATCTGACGTTGCGTAATGAAGTCATACATTTGTTGAGACTGATCGGAGTCGAGTTGGAGGTTACGTGAGATCGGAAGCAGCTTCCCTGCTTTGTGAATATCCGCCTCGTAGGCCCACCGGTAGTGATACATCGCCTTCGTTAGCCACTCATCGGCGAAGTCTTCGATCAAAGCATCAATGAACGCGAGCGCTGGGTCGGTCGGCACGATACTTCGTCCCATTTGGTCAGATTCAAGTCGCATTATTTGCGGCGACGAATCGACGGTCACTTCGCGGTAGCCGACTCCATCGAGATTTGGATACGCGATCACCGGAATGATCGGCACCGGCGGTGCTGGCAGATCATCCCACTTCGAGTCACGCAGCATCCACCGGAACGGAATGTGCCGATAGCGAAGCACTCCGCGCATCTTTAGCGAGTACGGCGACCCGTACTGCCCGGCGAGAACGAGCGGTTGAGAGAGCTGATCTGTCATAAGATCACATCTTTGCGCATTGGGGTTCCGCCAGCAAAGCGTCCACAATGTTTGGTCAGAGCCGTTGAAGGGCACACCAATATGCGTCGGGTCACGCCTCGTGCTCGACACAAAACGGAGAGTTGATCGATGACAAGCGACACGACAGATGAGCGTCTACGAAACGCGGCGACTGAGTCACGGCGAAACGCCTACGCCCCCTATACCAAATTCGATGCCGGAGCCGCCGTCCTAGACGTAGACGGAAACATCCACACTGGTGCACTCGTGGAGAACATTTCGCTTGGACTGGCCATGTGCGCGGAGCGTGTCGCCTTGTTCAATTGCGCATCAGCCGGCAAACGTCCGGTCCATCTCGTCCTCCACGCGCCGTCGACCGACGATGGACTCACGGTTCCATGCGGCGCGTGCCTTCAAGTCGCCCTCGAGTTAGGTGGTCCCGAGCTGCGGGTCACGGCGCTCGGAGAAAACGATGAGCACACCGCACTCGTGAGCGAACTACTACCGCGCGGGCCTCATCGCTCGAACACCGGTGTCAAATAGCGGCCTTCAAGGGGCGAGTTTGGTCACGAGCTGTTTGTCGTAGGCCGAGAGGTCACTGCTCGAGACATCACTAATTATCTGTTTGATCACTTCATCGATTGGGGCGATTGGACCGTGTAATCCGCGACGCTGTGTCTCACTACTCAGTGTCGCCAATGTGCGGACCATGGTCGCCGCGACCTGAGGATCGGCAACGGCATAGATGCGAATTGGGTCGAACGCCGCATGGAGGTAGTCGCTGTGGGTCAAATTGTCGCGGACGATGGTCCGACCGTCGTCTTTCTCAACCCGGCCTGCGATCGGCCGTTCCCACAGGGCTAACAGAACTACGCCAAGGTGAACGATGAGATCGTTGGCCGTGTTGGGGTCGTTCACGCCAGGCGACAACGCTCGAAGAGCGATATCCACCATCTGGAGGATTCCAAAACCGATGTCTTGCTGCATGGTTCGAGAATCGCCCAACGCGATCGCATCACGTATTGCGCCGATGCACTCGTCGTCTGGATCTCGGTTTGGGGCCACCCAAGCAAGCGGAGCATGCGGGAAGGCGTATGACCCAACGGCGGTCGCAATGTACACAGTCGATCCTTTAGGGGTCGCGGCGAGGATCGCTTTCTCGTCAACTTGCTGGACCCAACCTGACTTGCCAGCGACGATCGGTGTTGCATCCGACGGCGGGCTGGGATCAAGTTCCGAAGCGCCGGGCAGCACCCGGGTCGGAGTCTCAACGGGTGAGAGTCGTTCATCTGACTCAATCATTGCGACGGTTTCGTTCATGATCCCTGACGCCACTGATCCAACCCGAAGGCGGTTAGTGAGGTGATCGACAGAGCGCACAACAGCAATCAGTGACACGACGCCGAGCACAACAGCGACGATCACCGACAAGTGCGGGGTCAGGGCGTTGCCCTCGCTAAGGGTTCGGGTCTCTCGCAGAATCCCAAGGCAATAGACGACTGTGCCGACAACGACACCGATTGCCCGCTGCAGAGTCTTGTCGCCGATCCAGTTTCGGATAGTTCGGGGCGAGAACTGAGAGCTTGCTAACTGAACGGCAACAAGCATGAGCGACAACAGCAGCGTGACAGACGAGATGAGTCCACCGGCCAACGCCGAAAGCATTGTGCGAGCGCTTTCGACTGTCGTCTGCAGCACCGCAGGTAATTGATCACCGTCGAGCTGGGCGTCGAGCCGCAACGTGGCTTGTGACAAAATAATGGCCAGAACAATCGAAACCAAGGGCACGTACATCAGGCGGTAACGCGCGTCATTGAAAATCTGGCGGATGCGGACCATCCAGCGTCACCCCCACTCTCTGTTCTGAGTTCTGACAAAGCCTAGGGGTCCGGGCCACCAACCAAACGTAGAGACCACCGCAACTGGCGCCGGAGAACTTACGCTTGACGTGTGCCCTATCGATCCCAAACACAATGACCGGCCGATCTGCTCGCGGCAAGCACAAGCTCACGGCTTCTGATCCCTCGTTCTGGTTCCGAGCAGGTTGGGTCGCCCGCGGCGTGAGCTATATCGGCGCTGGACTCCTCGCGCTCAGCCTCTCTACTCGCATACTCGGCATCTACGGCGAGCCAAGCCAGAAAGGCGCACTGGAACTCGTCGGTGACTTGATGTTCGGACGACTCCTGCTCATCGTGCTTGCACTGGGCTTGGCCACATTCGCGCTTTGGGAGCTGACAACACTGTTTCAAGGCGAACGAGAAAGTGCCATGGACTGGCTCGACCATGCAGGCAAAGTCATTGGGGTTGGCTTCTATGCCGTATTGGCATTTTCAGCAATCCAATCGGCTCTAGGGGCGACGTCCGATTCGGGCTCTACCGTTAACCGGCTCTCCAGATTTGCCCTTGAATATCCGCTCGGCCGGGTCGCAGTCGGCGCGACAGGAGTCGTGCTGATGGCAGTCGCCGTCCGCCGCGGGCGCACGACGGCGACCGGAGATTTCGGCGACTCACTCGTGGAATCGACGATGTCGTCGAGACATCGGGCGACAGTCGAGACCCTCGGGCGCTTTGGCGAAGTTGGACGAGCGCTTTCGCTCGTCATCGTCGGGTCGTTCCTCGTTCTGGCCGGGCTTTACAACGATGGCGACCGCGCACAGGGGCTCGATCGGTCACTCTACGATCTGACTGATACGACGTGGGGCCGTGTTGCGATCGCCATCGTCGGTATCGGGTTTGTCGCCTACGGCGCGTTCTGTGCCGTGTCTGCACCGGCGCGTCGGTTGCCGAACGATCAATAGTTCTGAGCTCGCGGGTTTCGTGGCTGAGATCAGCTCCGGCCGAGGTGGCGGTCCATATCAGACCGATAGTCGGCTGCGAGTTCCGTCTTCTCACGTTCGCTGAGCGCCTTGCCAGCGACAGGAAAGACCTGCTTCTCTTCTTCATCGAGGTGGTGCACCAGCCGGTCGGCGAGTTCTCGGGCGGTAATTAGCCATTGAGGAGCCGACATGTCGTATCCCTCTAGCTGCTCCAAGAAGTCATCGAGTTCCTTGTGCTCCGCCACGCTGTGACGTGCGTTGTCTTGCGTGAGATCGTGCTGCATCAGCGGAACATAGAAATAGCGTTCTTCAGCTGCAGCATGAGCAGTCAGCTCGTTCCTAAGCCTCGCGAAGAGCTCCTCGCGTCCTTCGCTCGCCCCTTCGGTTTTCGTCAAAAGATCGACGAGCGTGCGCTGCGTCTCGTGGTCGGAACGTAGAGCTTCAAAGATTGTTTCGTTGGTCATGCGGATGCTCTACCCAGCACGACCTAATGTAAACACCCAACAACGGGCCGCCTTGGTTTGGGACGCAGAGACTGATCGTGTCGCTCCGGCAAAATATATTCAGCAGATCATGTTTAGATTTCGTGCTCGTGGGTATCCCGTAGCTATCGCTTCGACACCCGGTTGGGGCGGAGAGGAGAGACGTTGTGAGTACTGCTACTTGGGTTGTACTAGCCCTCGTCATCGCCATTTTGTTCGGCCTGTCGTTCGTTGTGAAGGCACTACTTTGGGTGGCGCTTATCGCCGCAGCCCTATGGGTAGTTGCATTCTTCGTTCGAGGTGCTGAACGTACATTGTCGTAATCTTTTAGAAATACCCTCCCTCCAGCAAAAGAGGTCCAGAGTCTGAGCGCTCTGGGCCTCTCTCGCGTGCCAGATAACGTCTAGTCCCGCGCTCCGAGTTCTTATAGGTTTCAAACCAGCGCTGCTGTGGTAGTCCCTTCGTATGGAAAATTCAACAGATGAGGAGGAGCTGATACAGCCATGCATGTCGATTAGACCGGCCGATCTCGGAGCGTTTCGTGAACGCATACGGAACGCGGCCGTGAATGCCGGTGTTAGTCATGAGCGACTGGGCGACCTGACCCTTGCTGCGAGCGAGCTCATGTCCAATGCATGTGAGCACGGTGTCCGAGCGTGCGTCGCAATAGTTCGCGTCGGCAAGCTCATCGAGTTACGGGTAACCAACACGGCGAGTCCTGGATCAGTTCCTCCGCCATCGGCTTGGAGTTTTCCGGCGCCAGAATCCGCTACTGGTCGTGGTCTGGCCGTCGTCGGCGCTGTTGCCGACGCAACCAGGGTGACTTGGAACCACAATAGGGTGACGGTTTCTGCAGCATTCAGCGTCCAATAGAGCCCGTGCAGAACCAGGCGATCGGCCGCATGATGTCAGCGGGTGGAGACGTAAAACGAAGAGGTCGTGTACCATCCATTTGTTATGAACGCGTCTCGACTCTCTATCGACGAAATCTCGCCCCGCGAGCTCCGTGTCTCAGGCGTCATTGACGCCCATACCGCCGAGGCGCTCGAGACAGCGCTTACGCGACAGGGAACTGACGGGGATATCACGCTTGATCTTCGCTCGATCGACTTTATTGATTCGTCAGGCCTTCGTGTGATCGTGACGTTTCATCAACAACTGAGCGATGCGGGCAACCGGCTGGTCCTTGGCGGACCGAACGAGTCTGTTATCAAGCTCCTAGAAATCACCGGCCTTCGGGATCACCTGCACCTGACGGAGTAAACTAAAGCGATAGCGCCATGTTGGTACGACGAGTTTCGAGAACCTTTGCCGGCAGGACCGGCACGTTAGAGTCCGCACGATCTCTGGTTGCGGACTTCGTCGCCGAACAAGGCGCTAGCACCGAGTCTTCAGAAATTGCACGTCTCATCGTGAGCGAGCTAGCGACCAACGCAGTCGAGTTTGCCCCGGATACCGACTACGCCGTTGCTGCCGAGCGAACCGGCGAAGCAGAGCAGATCTTAATCACCGTCCGAAGCATGGGAGAACCCAGCGACGTGCCAGGGCACGGCCGTTTTCCCGCCGACACCGAGGGGCGGATTGCGACTCGGCACCGAGGACTTGCGATTGTTCACGCAGTGAGTGAATCGGTGAGCACGAGTGCGAATGACGATGGCACTATCGACATCACGGTGGTGCTAGCAATTACCTGACTCGTCGACTCTCACTCGCTACCGTCAGCCATCTGGACCGTCAGCCATCTGGCGCATGAGAGTGAGCGATCGACGTAGTAGCCGCGACACATGCATCTGGCTTACGCCAACCTCGTCTGCGATCTCTGTTTGAGACTTGTTCTCGAAAAAACTCATCTCAACGATCTGTCGCTCGCGCTCGGGCAGCTGCTCCAGCAGCTGAGTGACGAGGAGACGATTGGGAGCCGCTTCAATTTCTTTGTCGTCACTTGCCAACTGCGCCGATCTATCCAGCGACGGCGAGTCGTTGTCGGCGCCCGGTGGCTCAAGGCTCGTCGTTGAGAACGCGGCTGAGGCCCCGAATGCCTCGACTACCTCATCGGTGTCGATCTCAAGATGCCTGGCGACCTCAGGAACTGTTGGGGCCCGGCCTAATGTGGCCGAAAGGTCATCAGAGGCGCGCCTCACTTTGAGGTGAAGTTCTTTGGCCGATCGGGGCACTTTCAACGCCCAGGTGGCATCGCGGAAATGACGTTTGATCTCACCCTCGATCGTGCGCCCGGCGAAACTGGTGAATGCAGCCCCGACCTCTGGGTCGAACCGGTCTACGGCCTTCACGAGGGCGAGCAACGCGACCTGGTGCAAATCGTCAGAGGCGACGCCACGGTTGGCGAACCGTTTGGCGATGTGGCGAGCGAATCCAATGTGGGCTTCGACCAATGTGTTGCGGTCACGCCGGCGACGACTTTCTCGGTACGTCTGAAAGAGGCGGTCGATTTCGGCGTCAGAGAGACGCCCAGTCACTCAGGGTCCCGCCGCTTCAGAATGCGGCCTCTTCCCCCGGCCACTTCGAACTCGTCAGTGACGCTCGCCAAGATCTTTTTAGTCAAGTCGTCGAGATCGCCCGCTTGCGATATGGCGTCATCGCTTCCGAGGACTTCACCAACGACCGCTAGCTCACCTTCGGCCACGGAATACGTGAGTCGGATTTGATCAGCACCATGATCATGAGCCCACTCCATCAGGACTGCGGCAAGCTCGTTCACTCCGACTCTCAACTCTTCGATTCGATCGATCGCGAAGTCAAGTTCGGCCGCGAGGCTCGCACTCGTGACACGGATAGTGGCGACAAAGCGGGACTCCGCTGGCAACGTCATCGTGATTTCGGCAGTCATCGATTTGTCCTTTCTAGCTGTCGGAACACGACGGCGTTATGTCCGATGTTAGCCACGCTAGGAGGCAACCGTAGGAGTGGCATCCGCAGCGTTGACGACCGATTGCCAGGACTCCCCGGTATTGCCGATGGCAGGTATTCCACCGGAATCTTTGAGTAGACGAGCCATGTGCAGGAGGTTCCAAGTCATGAAAGTGGTGTTCTTGTTGGTGAACTCGCTGTCATAGCCGGCCGGGACAGCGCTGCCCTCCACTACGTCTCCATAGCTCGGGCCAGGACCAATATCGCCTAGCCACCCACAATCGGCTTGCGGCGGCACGGTGTAGCCGATGTGCTGCAGCGCATAAAGCGTTTCCATCGCAACAGCCTTCACGCCATCCTCATTTCCTGTCACCACGCAGCCGCCGGTCTTTCCGTAGTAGAGGTATTGGCCCTTGTCGTTCAAGTCGGCGCTATACGCGTATAGGCGCTCCACGACGAGCGTTGCGATGCTCGACTTCACACCGAGCCATATCGGTGTCCCAATGACGAGGATGTCGGCATCGATAATCCGCCTTTGAAGGTCGGGCCAGTCGTCGACGACGGCGCCGTCATTCAAGTCTTTCGCCATGCCAAACGCGATCTGGTGGTCTCGTGCGTGGATCACATCCACGTCGACTTTCTGAGCTGCCAAAATGTGGCGCACCCGTTCGAGGAGTCTCATCGTGTGCGAGTCAGCTCCATCGGGTTTCAGCGAGCAATTTATAAGGCACGCTTTGAGATCGCTGTAGTCGGTGGCGCTGGCTGAATCGGTTTGCATTCTCTAGTAGTTACCCGCAACGTAGGAATCTAAACCTCAAGGCCTTCATCACCTCAAGGCCCTCGTCGCCAACATGTGATCACTGTCACGTTTAGCTGGCGAACTCGCGGGTAGGACGTCTTCCATGAACACACTTATCACACCAACACTTGACCGCATCGAGGAAAGTCTCCCCACTTGCCCTCGCAATATTTTCCGACTCCAGCGCTCAACTGCGCAAGCCGGATACCAGATTGTCCGCTCCGGTTTCGAGCTAATGGCCGGTGCGCTGCGACCAATCGAGCGCCAAGCCACGACCTCGGCCAAGACGACTACGGGCCAAGCCCGCTCTGCCTTCGAACGGACTGTGACTGCGGCTCGCAACGGTGTCGCTGAGGTCGCAGGCCAGGCCAAGGTCCAGTCGGCAAAGACGCTCGAGGCCATGGAAACGGCGGCGGAGGATGCGGTCGAGCGAGCGACCGATGTGGCTGAAGCGGTCACCAGCGCAACACTCGACGAACTCACCAAGGAAGACCTCTACGAACGAGCCAAGCAAGCAGATATTCCGGGCCGGTCTTCGATGTCCAAGGACGAACTGGTGGCCGCACTCGTTTCGTAAAATTATCTATTGACGGTGAGTATACTCTCAATGTATACATTCGAGTATGACCGTTGGACACGCATTCCTTGGGCTACTCGAAAAGGGCCCCCAGCACGGCTACACCCTCAAGCACGACTACGACCACTGGTTCGCCGAGGGGCGGACCCTCAAGTTCGGTCAGGTCTATGCGACGCTAGGCCGTCTCGAACGAGACGGCCTAGCGTCGGTGAGCATCGAGTCGGGCGACGGACCTGACCGTAAGAGTTACGCGATCACTAGCCACGGCGTCGAAGAACTCGAGTCCTGGCTCGACTCGCCGGTCTCCCCCGACGAGATGGCGCTCGGACCGTTGTATGCAAAGGTGGTTGTTGCGTTGGTCTCGGGTCGCCGGGTCGACGATGTGCTCACTGCTCAACGGGCTGTTCACCTCGAGCGCATGCGCGAACTGCGGGCCCAGCACAGCGACGGAGGAATCGAGCGTCAACTAGCGCTGGACCTATTGATCGGCCACCTCCAGGCCGATCTCGAATGGATAGAACTCGCTGGCGCACGGCTGGCCAAGCTCGCAGCGGGTTCATGATGATCGAAGCTAAAGGAATCAGCTACAGCTTCGGCGCAACTCCTGCCTTGCGAGAAGTATCTATTGGTATTGGCGCCAGCGAGACCGTCGCCATCATGGGTCGCAGCGGCTCGGGGAAATCAACGTTGCTGCATTGCCTGGCCGGCCTGCTCGTTCCGAACGAGGGTGAGGTCTGGTTCGGTGACCAACGCCTCGACAACGCCAGCGACACCGAGAGATCAGCCCGCCGCTTGGCCCATATGGGCTTGGTATTCCAGTTCGGGCACCTTGTACCCGAACTCAGTTTGGTTGAAAATGTTGCCCTTCCGTTGATGGTGACCGGCACCAAAGTAGCCGAGGCAAACACACGGGCGAGCGAGCTTCTCGAACGCCTCGATATTGGCGAACTTGCAGAGCGCCGGCCGGCCGAGGTCTCGGGAGGCCAGATGCAACGCGCCGCAATCGCCCGGGCACTTGTGCATCGGCCTCGAGTCATCTTTGCCGACGAACCAACCGGCGCGCTCGACAGCGTCACTGGACAGTTGGCACTGGAGGCGCTTCTCGCGGCCGCCCGCCACGACGGAGCGGCTGTTGTCGTCGTCACCCACGAAGCTCGACTCGCGTCGTACTGCGACCGAGAGATCGTCATGCGCGACGGAGCGGTGGCATGAGATCACTCTTCCTGGGTTGGCGGCTTGCCAAACGATCGTGGCGCGGATCGCTCGCTCGCACGTCTTCGATGGCTCTCGGCATGGTCCTCGCTGGTTTCGTCGCCGCCGCTTTCTTCAGCCTTCCCTCGATCCTCGAAGGCCGCAATACCCGGACTGAGATCGTGGCCCCCAGATTCGACTCAACCAAGGCTGACGGCGCAACTTCGGACGCCGGCTTAACTGGCGCCAATCTTCAAGAACAACTCCCCCACGGCATCCTCAAGCGGATCCTCATCTCCAGTTCTCTCTCATCGACGGAAGTCGCGCTCCCCCCAGGGGTGATCGATCTGCCGACGGCTGGTCAGATCGTTATGTCGCCCGAGTTGATACAGCTCGTGGATGCTGACCCGCTCGTCGCCAAACGGTTCCCTCAACAACGCATTGGAACCATCACTGACGAGGGCCTGGTCGGGCCTGACGACCTGGTGGCCTACGTCGGAGTTGAGCCAGACGATCGCCTTTATCCAATAGCGTTTGGGACAACTGACGTTTGGCATCCGATTAAGCAGGGCGAGATCAATATTGCCTTAGTCCTCGCTGCTGCGTTCTTGGCCTTCCCCGCTGGCATATTCTTGGCGACCTCTTCCCGATTGTCAGCCCGTGCTCGAAACCAACGCCTGGCGTCGCTTCGCCTGCTCGGCATGTCGCGACGAGCGGTGCGAACCGTCAACGCAGTCGAGACCGCTGTGGTCGCCGCGATTGGCGCTGTGGTTGGCTGTGGTTTCTGGGCCCTCACCCAGCCCTCCCTTGGAAGGAGAGGAGTCGGCGGTTTCAGTTGGTTCGCCGCTGATGCTCCGCTCCGTCCCCTCACTGTGGTGGCTGTCACCGCGATAGCGGCGCTCGCCGCCGTTGCCGTAGGAACCGTTACCGCAAACGACGCAATCGATGAACCTCTCGCAACCCAACGCCATGACGTGCAAACCGTTCGTGTTCACTGGCGCGGCGCCGCAATTGGCGTAGGTGCAGCACTCCTCATCGCCGCTAGTCGACGCCATGGCGATGACATAGACAATGTGTTCTTCGTGCTACTCGTTGTCGGGGGTTTCGCGTCCGCCATTGGGACCGCCCTTGCCACCCCGGTGGTGTCGCAAGTGCTGGGAACCTGGCTTGGCAAACGGCCTTCAGGCACGACCCGCATGCTCGTAGCTCGGCGCCTACGCCACGAACCCTCTGCCTCCGGACGAATCCTCACCGGCGTCCTAGTGGCCACCTTTGCCCTCGGCGCTGGACAAGGTGTGATCGGCGCTTTCCGAGACGCGTCCGGTTTTGGTGTCGACGACGCCACAACCTGGATCAACTCGAGTCTCAGCGGGGCCGAGATAACTTCCCTCCCCGGCGTCGCGTCTGCAATCCCTCAGGTCACCATCAACACCGACGCCTACGGCCTCCCAGCCGATGCTGATCCTCAAGTCTACGCGGCCACCTGCGACCAACTCGAAGGCCAATTAGCCCAATCTCTCCCCACCTGTGTCGATGGCTCCCCATTCGAGCTCAGCTATTTCGACTCGCCACCGTCCTACAAGCTTCCTGTCCTCGTCGCTCAATGGCCTACCGATTCCACGCAGTCGATCTCGGGGATCATCGTGCCCCCCGCAGATGTGGCAGATGCTGCGACGGTCGGCTGGAACGTTCGACTTGACACCACACTTCGTCAGGAGTTCGCCGCCACACTCGTCGCCGGCGACCCGTTCGCCTTTGCCGGAAACTACCCAGACGATCGCGAGCTCGGCGATATGGTCTCAGCCCTTGTCACCGCAGGCGCAATCGCTGCGTTCGTCATCGG
>JBBKWJ010000200.1:0-35916 GCA_037968895.1 Acidimicrobiales bacterium | reverse complement strand
CGATTCCCCCCAGCTCCACGTTTGGCCTTCGGCCAAAACGCCTTTTTCGCAGAGCGAAAAACGCTCAGGTGATCAAGGCTCCCCTTGATCACTGTTGGAGCTGCCCGGCGCCCCATTGTCATAGCGAGCCACACCCATGAAATACCTTCAAAAGCAGCCGCTTCTACGCACCGATTCTGGTGCGTAGAAGCAGCTGCTTTTCGCGTTTTCCAGCAAACGGTCTCCTTAATCGGAGCGTTCGGGCTTCTTCGGTGCGCTCCACTCCCCCGCCCGATCGTTGATCTCCTCACGGAACGTTCGCAGCTTGTCCGGCGTGGTCGAGCGCTCGACGGCGATGTACGAGATGGCGCCTACGGGGATTGGCAGCCAGAAGTTGGCCAAGCGGTAGACGACGACACCAATTGAAGCCTCGGCCGCTGGCGTCCCGAAACCAACCAGCGTAGGAATGAGGATTGCCTCGATAACACCGAGGCCTCCTGGACTGATTGGGATCGCCGCCATCACGTTCGCCAAGCCGTAGGCAACGAGCAACCCGTCGATGCCGGGACGGTGGCCGAACGCCGCTAATGAGACCCACAGCGCCGCTGCGTCTAGCAGCCAGTTGGCAGCTGCGAGGACAACGACCAATCGAAGTCGCTTGCGATCATCAAGGAGTCGGTCGAGTTGCTGAGATGCCTGGACGAGCACGGCGCTGATACGCGAGGCGTCGATTCGCGGTAGCCGACCGAGCGCGCTGGCGACACGATCGGCGAACTTCTCGCCGTGACGTCGCATCCCGAATATGCCAGCAGCGAACCCTCCGAGGAGGAGTGCACCGACGCCAGCAGCAGTCGCGTAGATCGGTTGAAACCCGCTGCCTGGAATCGAAATAAGCAATGCAATCCACAGGATCAGATTCAGAACCGCGGCAGATCCGATTGCCTGCGTGGTGAGCGCAAACCCAAGCGACGACGTTGGAACACCGGCTCCCCCGAGCAGTCGGTAGTTGACCGCGGCTGTTGTCGCGGCACCACCAGGGACAACGTGGTTGACGCCCGTTGATGCCATGACCGCCCCGAAGGTGATCGGTAACGACGGTCGTTCATCACGTGGCAACAATTGTTGTGTTAGGCGCGCATAGACCAAAAATGCGGCACCCTCCAGCCCGACTGCAGCCAGTAGCAGGAGCGGATTCACTGAGCCGAGCACCGCAAGGGCTCGTCGTGCGCCACCAATCTGCGGAATCACGAACAAGTGAATGATGAGGGCGAAGATCAGCAGTTTGACGATCTTGCGGGCCGGTTGTGCCAGTTTGTTGGCGCCCGGTTCGGCTTCCGGCGGTGTCAGCTCCACAGTATTCTCACGCTGGTCCTGTCTCGTCAGTCAATGGCGGATTCCAGCAGTAGAAGGCCCGCATTTGGTCGTACAATGCAGGCTCGCTGTCCGCAAGCTCCTGCGGGGTCGTGAAGAACACCTCGGTCGCCACGGCAAAGAACTCACCAGGGCTGACCGCTGCGTATGGTCGAAGGATCGAAGGTTTGCCGTCACGCAGCCGGGAGAACAGATCGGTACACACGCTGATCCACCTATCGCGGTCGAGAGCATTGAGAAAGGGAGGCGTACCGTCCACTATTCCATCGAGCATGTCGATCTTGTGGGCGAACTCATGGAACACCACGTTGCGCCCCAACTCAGGATGCCGAGCTTCGGATACGGCGGTGTCCCATGCAATTGACACCGGTCCATTGCCGTGGGCGGTCTCACCGAGAAGTGGAAGCGGGCCGTCGGACACGACACCACGAACCGGGCCTGGGCGCTGACCGGTGCGGATTATCGTGCTCGGGTGCACGATAATCGTGTGCACATGGCGGTAGACGTCGATGTCGAGGCCGAGCAGCAATACCGAGGCCTGCGCTGCGATCGCAAGTCGTATCTCGTGCGTCAGATCGAATCCATTGGCCGCTTCCCAGTGTTTCGTTCTCAGTAGTGCGTCGGTGTTGCTCAGCAGGTGACTTCGTTCGGCTTCGGACATAACCGTCCACCTCGGCACGAGGGTTGCTACCGCCCGTTCATCGCCGGGTAAAAGACCATCTCGATTCCGCCCGAACATCAGCCGACCAGTTCGGGGGGATCTACCACAAGCTTTGCCATTGTCGCGTCCAGTCTCAATCCAACAGCGCCACGCAGAGGCTGGCACTCGGTCTTACTGTGATCCGTTGCGACCAGACGAGAAAGAGTCATTCGCGTCAGCGACTCGGCGACCAAGAGGTCAGATTACCGTTCAGCTTCTGTTCAGCGACGATGGCCATAATGGATCTTATGACTACAAACCACGCTGAGAAAGTTGAAATCTCCGAGATCATCGACGGCCCCCGATCAGCGCAGCTTGGCTCGCCGGGCGGCCTTGGCTTCCCTGATCGCCGCTCTCGATGGGCCGCAACTGCATTGGCCGTTCTCATCGGAGCTGCCGCAGTTGCGACCGCCGTCGTTCTCGCCGTCTCCGTCGCGATCATCGGCCTCATCCTGTTCGCGGCCGGCCTTGTGCTCCGCCTCGTCATGGCCATCCGGGGCACGAACGGTGAGGAACAGTAATGGGTCCGATTCTTCTCCTGGTCCTCCAGATCTTCTCATTCGCGTTCATCGCGAGGGCGATCCTGAGCTGGTTCAATATCGGCCCTAACTCGAGCATCTACCCGGCATGGAGCGCGCTCTATCGCGTGACAGAGCCGATACTTGCCCCAGTCCGCCGAGCGCTTCCGCCGATGGGCGGCATCGACCTATCGATCTTCCTTGTGATAATCGCGATCAACGTGATCGGGATTCCGGTCGCCACCGCTCTCTAGCGCGCGACCAGGTTGGTGGTTGTCGAGCTACGACCCGAGCTGATCGCGCAGCGCAAACCGTCGGATCTTGCCGGTTGCAGTTTTTGGGAGGTCGTCGATGACGATGATTCGCCTCGGTCGTTTGAATGCCGCCATGCGTTCTCGGCAATGGCGCTCAAGCTCATCAAGGTTCGGTGTCATCCCGGTGGCCGGAACGACAAAGGCAACGACCTCCTCGAGGCCTGTCGCGTTGCGTGCGCCGACCACGGCCACCTCAAGCACACTTGGATGCTCGATCAGTGCGCTCTCGACCTCGGCCGGCGACACCCAGATCCCGCCAGCCTTGATCATGTCGTTGTTGCGGCCGAGGAACGTCCAGTCGCCGTCGGTCGAGCGGATGTACACGTCGCCGGTTCGAACCCATCCGTTGCGAAACGCGTTTGCGGAGGCATCGGGCCGCTCGTTGTACCCGATTGCGGCCGACGGCCCTCGAACCCATAGATATCCAGGAGTGCCTGGTTCGCTGACAACGTCGCCAGAATCGTTTCGGATCTCGGTCTCGTAACCCGGCACAGGGCGACCGCTCGCGCCTGGCATCTGACGGGTCAACGTATTCGAAATGAAGATATGCAGTAGCTCGGTCGAGCCGATCCCATCGAGCACCGGGGTTCCGGTGAGGGCTTGGAATCGAGTTTGCACATCGGCTGGCAGTGACTCCCCCGCCGTCACAGTGGCCCGTATCGACGAGAAGTTCTCTGGGCTCGGCGCTGAATCGAGCAGCGCAGCACAGAATCCTGGACTGGAGAAGAAAAGCGTCGGCTCCTCGGCGGCGATCAGATCGACGAACGATCCAGGGGTCGGCGGCTCAGGGTTCAAGATGGCAGTCGCCCCGACCGCAAGTGGGAAGGTCAGCGAGTTGCCAAGGCCATACGCGAAGAACAACTTCGCCACGGAAAGGAAGCGGTCGTTCTCTGTAATCTGGAGGACTCCAAGGGCATAGCTCTCGACCGTCGCCCTGACACTTCCATGCACGTGCACGACACCCTTGGGGGTTCCGGTCGTGCCGCTGCTGTAGAGCCAGAATGCTGGGGTTCGGACCGTCGTCCCGGCCGTCGCATGCTCGCTGCGATCGTCGAACATCGACCAGTAGTGAAGATCAGCAGCAGGAGTCGTCCCTGCTGCGACCTCACCACACACCACAATCCCCGTCACCATCGGGGCGGCGCCTGTTATTTCGCTAGCCAACGCCGCGTAGGCGGAATCGAGGACTACGACTGACGCTCCGGCATCGGCGACGATCGAACCCAGCTCGGACCCGGTCAACATCGTCGACAGCGGTACGGGGACTATCCCAGAACGTAGCGCTCCAAGAAACCATGCAGTGAAGGCAAGGTTGTCCTTGAGAACGAGAGCGACGCGGTCGCCTTCGGCTACTCCAAGCTGGTCGAGCGCGTGTTGGGCACGATACACCTCGTCGAGCAACTCTCGATAAGTGGTGTCCACGCCCTCACAGCGAACCGCGACGCGGTCACCTCGCCCGACGGCCACATGGCGGTCAACGAGCCAGGCCGCCACGTTATGCGCTTCGTCTAACTGGCTGGCCTCGGACATTCAGTTTTCCTTCCGGTCCCAGTCGTCCGGCCAGACTAGACCCTGTCGGCCTTGATGAAGCTATACATATACGCGTCGTGGGGCTCGCCGTTGTAGCGCAAACGATGACGGGCGACGCCCTCGTACGTCGCTCCTGAACGTTCAGCTACTGCACGGCTTGGAGCGTTTTTGACCGACATCACCACCTCGATCCGCTCTAGTCCGACCACCTCGAGCCCGAACCGGGCGATCAGCTTGGTCGCTCGTGTGGCGTAGCCTCTGCCCGTTTGATCGCTGCGAAGCCAATACCCAAGGTTTGCTCGCAGATTGACCTCGTCCAGACCGTTTAGTCCAGTCGTCCCGATGATCTCGCCCGCCTCAGACGTGATGACAAACGGATACGGATCGAGCTTCTTTGCCGCCCACGTCTCCGCATCTGCGGTGTCGTAGTCCGAGCTCGCCCACACCATCCACGGCAGTAGCTCCTCGATAGAGAACCGTACCGCCGCTGCGATTTCAGCGGCGTCGCTGGCTGTGGGGGGTCGGACTATGAGATCACCATCGACGAGCTTCATCGCGTGATTGTCATGGAGTCTGACGAACCACGCAAGGGAGTAACGCGTCGCGAGCGACAGCCCCTATGGCACCAAGTAATGTGCGACCAGTGCAGTTTCGGTCGCTTCAAGTCACAAAGACAGTGCTGGCCGAGCCGGCAATTAGGCGTCTGCTGTTTGGGTTTCTTGGATTCAGCATCGGCGAACAAGCTGGCTGGATCGCAATGCTGCTCGTCGCCTATAAGCGAGGCGGAGTCGCCGAAGCCGGCATCGCCGCAAGCGGCCTTCTTATCGGTGCAATCTTCTTCGCCCCGTTCCTTGCGGTGCTCCCAGACAAGTATCCGAACAGACCAGTCATTGCGTGGGGACTCGGCGCCATCGCTCTCTTCCTCTCACTTTCCGCGGTCGCTATCTTCCTTGACTGGGGTCCGGTCGCCTTTTACACCGGCGGGGCAATCGCATCGACAATTCAGAGTTTCGCCCGACCGGCGGTGATATCTCATCTCCCCCGAATCGCCAAGACCCCAGACCAACTCACTGCTGCCAACGTCGCAGCCGGCTTCGCAGAGACGACGGGCCAACTCATTGGACCGGCGTTAGTCGGACTCGTTCTGGTCTTCCGGCCAGTTGAGTATGTGCTCGCAGCAGCGGCCGTCGCCACTCTTCTCGGTGCTCTCATTTCAATAAGTGGGAGCCGCCACATGCCAGACGCCGAGTCGAGCGACGACGACGAAGCCCTCAACACCATGCAATTGCTTCGCGAAGGTTTCTCGCAACTGCGACGAGAACCGCGGGCGTTGCGCCTCGTTTCAATCGTTGGCATCGTCGCCCTGATCGCAGGAGCAATCGACGTCTCGCTCGCGGCGATTGCTGTGGAGCTGCTCGGCAAAGAGGACACTGCGGTAGGCATCCTCGCAACTGCCTTTGGCATTGGGGGCATCCTGGGTTCTGCACTCACGCTGGTACTGATCGGGCGCCGCCGGCTCAGCCTTGCGGTTGTGGGCACGACGATCGCCGCCACCGGGTCACTCGCCCTGCTTGGCCGGTCGGTATCGACGAGTCTCACCGTGCTGCTTCTCGTCGTGCTTGGGGCGGGCATCTCTATGACTCTCGTCGGCTGCCAAACGATGATCCAGAGTCTCGCCTCGCACGACACCATGGCCCGTATGTTCGGTGTCGTCGAGAGTCTTGAGATGGGTGGCCTTGCGTTGGGCGGCATCGCCGTGTCAACACTCGTCGCCGTAACGGATCTAGAGACCGCTCTCGTTGTGCTTGGACTTGCCTCCACGGCTCTCGTGCTCATGCAATGGCCTGCCCTTGCCCGCATCGACGCCAACCGCAAGCCAACCGACCCGACCCTGCTCAAACTGTTCCGTTCCATCTCGATCTTTGCTCCCCTACCGGCCTATTCGCTCGAGCAGGTGTTAGCGAACACCAAGGCAGAGGCGTTCGCTCCAGGGACGACAGTGATCGAGATCGGCGACGAAGGCGATTGCATGTACATCGTCGCGGGCGGAACGGCGACGGTTATTCTCGACGACGGCACACGTTTCGAACGTGGCGTCGGAACCTATATGGGAGAAATCGCAATCATGCGAAGCATCCCGAGGACCGCTGGCATTGAGGCTGGCCCCGATGGCCTAGAGACATACTCGGTTAGCCGATCAATCTTCCTCGAAGCCATCACTGGCGTGCCGCGGAGCCTCACCCGCGCCGAGGCCGAGGTGCAGCGACGCCTCCACTAGCGCGAGTTAGCGGTCCGCAGCGACCCATTTATCAAGTTGCTGCCATGTGTCGCGAAGCCATTCGGTTGGGCCACCTGGGTGCGACTCGATGGCGGCGCGATCGTGAAGCCACCACGAGACGTGGACTGGTTGCTGCAACGGAATAAGTCGACGCAGTCCACCTGGTTCGGCCAGGCCATCGAACCCGGTGTGGCCAAGGACGACAATGGGCGCCGCTGACTGGCCGTCAAGAAGTGCGAGCGTTCCCGCATTTTTCGGCGGAAGTAGCTCGCCTAAACCCTCGGCATAGGTGGCCAAATCGTCCTTCCCAGCAGTGTGAAACGAGGCCACGATCTTGGCTCGGCGCGCCCGCGTGGCATAGGTGCCCTCGGGGAAGATTACGAGCCCCGCGTCTGGCTCCGCCGAGGCTGACAGCGCACGTATCCCCTCGAGTTCGTGTTCAGTATCTGCGCCCCTCGACACAAAGAAGTTGCCAAGCCAGTGGCCATAAATGTCGATGCTCGGAAGCCAGCGCAGCTCCCGCTTCAACACATAGTGAACTGGCCGCTCGACTGAGTTGAGCAACAGGTGGCCAGGCAGAAGCGCATCGGCGAGGTTTGTGTGCCGACTAAGAACAATCGCATTGCCCTCAGGCCAGTCGGGCGGTTGGTCGACGCGTAGCTGAACGCCAAGCAATGGGCGGGCTACAGCAAACAGGATTCGGACCCACCAGGACTGCACGGCGGTGTAGATGCGCCGGCCGTCGCGATGACCCCCCAAGAAAACAACCCATAACACAAGCGCCAACGCTGCGACGAAGACTTCGGCCACGAGCACAAATGTCGCGTAGGTCGCGAGACGGACCGATGGAAGTTGCCTTCGGCCGCCAGCGATGTCGACGCAAAGGCCGACGACGAGCCAGAGCGGAGCGGTTACAACCATGAGCACCGCGAGGCACACCACCCCAGGGATAGTCACCAGTCTGCGGGTGAAACGGTTCACAAGGCGATGCTGGCATGATTCGACCCTGCCGCACCAGTCAAAGGCTAGTATCGACCTTTCTCCCGCTACGTAGGAATAGCCAATGAGCGACATAACCGACGTCACTGATCCCACCGAAACGAAGCCAGGATGGCTGAGTGAAGACGAGATCGACACGATGCGGGGCCGGATGCCTGTGCTCTATGTTGATGCTGTTCCGGTCAGGGTGAATGGGCTCGGCGAAGTAACCCACATCGGGCTCTTGCTGCAAGCAATGCCAGACGGCACCATCAGTCGGGCGCTCGTGAGTGGCCGAGTGCTCTACCAAGAACGCATTCGCCACGCCCTACTTCGTCACATCGAGAAGGATCTCGGCAACTTGGCGCTGCCGCGAATCCCGACCAACCCGGTTCCCTTCACCGTGGCCGAGTACTTCCCCGATCCATCGATCTCGGGTTTCCACGACCCGCGCCAACACGCCGTCAGCATGGCCTATGTCGTACCGATCGATGGTGATTGCGAGCCGTCGCAGGCCGCGCTCGACATCGCCTGGTTCACCCCAGATGAGGCCTACAGCCCCGAGGTCAGAAGCGAAATGACTGGTGGTCATGATCGCCTGCTGCGGCTGGCTATGGCCCACACCGGCTGCCTGCCTTAGTTACTTGCAAGCTCCGCGTCTCGGAGCCACGTGCGCTCGACCCAGAAACCACCAAACGGGATCGATCCAAGGAACAAGGCCGCTACGACGCGTTGCCAGTTCCACCGCAAGTCGTTGGCATTGATGACGACAAGCGCGGCGTAAACGAGGAAGAGAACGCCGTGAACAGGGCCTATTGCCGTGACCCCACGCTCGTTATCTGCGGTGTATTTCACAATCGTGGCCACGACCAGAAGAAGGTATGACGTGGCTTCAACGATTGACACAATACGGAGCAAACGAATCATGCAACGACTGTAAGGGCCTGCGAGACAGCTTCAGTCGAAGGAGGTCTTTTTCAACACCTGGAGTCCGACGATGTCGAGTGGGCCGGCTGTGATCGACGTGTTCGTCGCATCGTTGAGGAGAGCCCAACTCCCATCATGCAACGGCTCGATATTGTCGATCTCGAACCATCCTCGGTTCGAATCGGGGTCTCTGTTGACAACGTCACCAATGACGGCGTCGACGACCCTGATCGAAGCAATCTTGACAATCGCTCGCTGCGTTATTGTTTCCATACCCGACTATCGGTGAGTAGGCGCTGCGACCTGAGCGAAATAAGGCGGGTGTAAGTGAGAAGGGGCGACTCTCCCCACTTACACCCTTCCGGAGCAAGCTCCGACGAGGGAGATACTAACCCGAACTTCCTGGTCGGACCACGTCAGCGTGACCGATTTACCACTGCTTCAAGAGAAGAATCGTTGGGAGACGAACGGGAAAATTTCGGGCGAGTCTTCCGAAACCTTGAGCGACCACTCGGGGTCGCGCTTCTCCAGGAAGCTGGTGACACCCTCAGCTGCGTCAGCCTTGGCCCCGAGGTCATGGATGGCTCGGCTGTCTGCTCGGTGCGATTCCATTGGGTGGTCAAAGGTCAAACCCTGCCAAAGCAACTGGCGGCTAAGCGACGCCGACACTGGAGCGGCGTGCACGGCGATCTCTTCGGCCAACTTCAGTGCCTGCTCAAGGGCGGTTCCTGGAGCGCAATACTTGCCGAGCCCGGCATCGGTCGCTTCCTTGCCGCTGAAGACACGCCCTGTCATGCACCATTCGGCCGCTTGGCTGATGCCGACCAACCGTGGGAGGAACCAAGACGAGCAAGCCTCAGGGGTTATCCCTCGTCGTGCAAAGACAAAGCCGATCTTCGCTGACTCGTCGATAAACCGGATATCCATTGGCAGCGTCATTGTGATACCGACGCCGACCGCATGGCCGTTGATTGCGCCAATCACTGGCTTCAGCGAATCAAAGATTCGGAGGCTGACTCGGCCACCACCGTCGCGGCCAGCCTGCAGTGAATCTCGACCCCTTGCCCCGGCATTGAATGTGTCGCCGCCGGCAGCAGCTAAATCGGCACCAGCGCAGAACGCTCGGCCTTCGCCCGTCACCACAACCACCCGAACTTCGTCGTTTGCATCGGTGTAGTCGAATGCGCTGATCATCTCGTCCATCATTTTGTGGTTGAACGCATTGAGATGGTCGGGTCGGTTCAAGGTCAGAGTCGCGATGTGGTCAGCGACATCGAGGCGAATGGTTTCAAAGGTTGGGACGTTCATTCACATGGTCTAGCGTCAGATGGCCCGAGTCCACAAACCTGTCCATTCTGCAAGGGAGCGCACGTGCACGTCACCGGAATGGCTTTCGCCATTGTTGCCCTTGCCCTCTTCCTCGGCGCCGTCATGCAGGGCGTCATTGGGTTTGGCATGATTGCCCTCGCTTTTCCAGTGCTCGTACTTGCTGAAGATCAACTCATCCCCCAGTCAGCGCTCATCGCCGGCGTGCCGATCATGGTGATCATGGTCAGACGAAACTGGAATGGGGTGGTGTGGCGAGAGGTCGGGTGGGTCGGGGTCGGACGGCTGCCCGGCATGGTGCTCGCCGTCTACCTACTCAGCATCGTCAGCTCAACCACGCTTGCTCTCGCCGGCGGCACATCGGTGCTCATCGCGATTGGGATTGGCCTTTGGGCTCCCCCCGTCTCGCGTACCCGGACAAACCTCGCCACCGTTGGCGTGGTTTCCGGCCTCTTCGGCACCGCCATCGGTGTCGGTGGTCCACCGCTCGGCTTGCTTTACCAGCACGAGACCGGGCCACGACTCCGCTCGACGGTCTCGGTTCTGATGCTTCTTGGCTCACCCATCAGCCTGACCCTGCTCGCGATCGGCGGCCAAATGAGCAGCACCGACATCCGGACTGGGCTCGCCCTATGTCCATTCAGTGTGGCCGGCGTGATGTTCGCTCCAAAGGTCGTGCCGTGGTTCGACGAACGACTCCGCATAGTCGTATTGGTGGCGTGTGCGATCTCGGCCATCGCAGCAATGGCCAAGATCGCGCTCGTCAGTTAGCTTTCAAAAACCATCGGCATCAGGCGAGGTCCGCGGACCTGGCCGCCCGACCATGTGGTTGTTTCGCCTTCTTTGATAGAAAACTCGGGGATTGCAGCGAGGAACTCCTCGACCGCAACCCTCATCTCCATGCGGGCAAGGTTTGAGCCGGCGCAACGGTGAATGCCAACGCCAAAAGCGATGTGGCGGTTCTTCTCACGGTCGATGATGACCTTGTCGGCGTCTTCGAACTGCTCAGGATCACGATTGGCCGCTGGGAAGTTCATCAGGATCTTGTCGTTTGGTTTAAAGGGACAGCCGTTGAACTCGACCTCTTCCTTTACCAATCGGGCCATGGTCACTGGCGCGTAGGCCCGCAAGAACTCTTCAATCGCCGTTGGGATAAGTTCGGGCTCGTCGACGAGCCGCTGACGATCTTCTGGGTGAGTTGCGAGGTGCCAAAGGGCAGAACCAATACCGCTCCAGGTCGTGTCGATGCCAGCGACCAGAAGAAGGTTGCAGGTTCCCATCACGTGCATGTCGGAAAGCGGCTCACCATCGATCTCGATCTTGAGCAGATCGCTGATCATGTCGTCGCCAGGATTAATTCGGCGGTCGGCAATCTCAGCGAAAAAGAACTCGCGGATTTTCTCGCTTGAGGCCTTTCGCACGACTGGGTTGGACAACCCGATCTCAAGCACGCCTCGCACCCACTCGACAAATGTGTCTGCTTTGTTGGCATCGACGCCAAGCAAGATGGCGATTACCCGGGGCGGTATTTGCTGGGCGTAGTCGACGGCGCCGTCGAGCTCGCCTTTGTCAATAAACCCGGCGATGAGCTCCTTGCATAGCGTTCGGGTGGCGACCTCGTACTCCTCGACCATGCGAGGCGAGAACGCAGGCAAGATCATGCGCCGCGACCACGTATGGACTGGCGGGTCAGCACTGATTGGCGGCGCGTTGACGACCCGATATCCGTCGACGAGATTCTCGTCGGTGTCTTCCGCTGGCCGGACGACAATGGGGTCGTTCGACGACAGCTCCGGGACCATTCGGGCCAGGGCGACCACGTCTTCGTAGCGGGTCGGCAACCACGACTCACCCCACCTCTCGGTGTGAGCTACTGGACACTCTTCTCTGAGGTCATCCCATACCGAAAAGGGGTCGGCGATGTAGTCCGCATCGAAAATGTCGTAGTCGGTAGTCCAGTCAGTAACCGGCGACGTGGTCGGCGAATCGGTCACTCTCAGTCCTCAATCGTGATTGCGAATTCAGGACAATTGTCGACGGCCAGTTGGGCCTTGTCTTCTTGGCCCTCTGGAACAATGCCGTCGCCTGACGCGGTCGCATACCCGTAGTCGTCGACGTCAAAAAGACCTGGAGCGAGCGAGTAGCAACGGTTGTGGCCTTCGCACTTCTCGGAATCAACGCTAATGCGCATAGAGTTTGTCTCCTTACAGATGGCTTTTGGCACAGATGTGCCCGGGTCATTCTGTCACACACGATCGTCGCGAGTGAAAAAGAGAATCCGGTTGACTGCCAAGAAATACGCAAAAGATGCGGTCATCATGGGCGCTGCAGTCGGGATCTTTGGCGCCGGGTTCGGCGTACTCGCGGTCGACAGCGGATTCAGCACGCTCCAAGCGTGTGCAATGTCATTGCTCGTCTTCACTGGTGCCTCCCAATACAGCGCGGCTTCGGTCATCGGCTCTGGTGGTGACCCGGTTTCCGCAATCGGGGCTGCCTTGCTCCTCGCTGCCCGCAACGGGCTCTACGGCATGACCATGTCAAGCAAGATCTCGGGGTCGCTGTGGAAACGGGCGGGAGCGGCCCACCTCACGATCGACGAGTCGACCGCCCTCGCTGTTGGGCAGCCTGATCCGGCCGACGTCGAGGGCGCATTCTTCGCTGGAGGACTCGCCGTCTTCGTCTTTTGGAATCTCGGAACGCTCGCCGGCGCACTAGGCGGTCAGGTATTCGGCGACGCTGAAGCGCTTGGCCTCGACGCCGCGTTCGCAGCAGGTTTCGTCGTCCTCGCTATGCCAGCGCTTCGCACCCCAGCGGGGCGAACTGCCGCCATTTTCGGCGGCACCATTGCCGCGGTTGCCACGCTCGGCTTCCGGCCAGGCGTTCCGGTGATACTGGCCGCCGCCGGTGCGTTGGGTGCATACGCGATCCACACGCCGAGAAGTGCACGATGAGTGGCACCGTGAGTTGGTGGACCGTCGCCGTCATCGCCGCTGGCTCATACGGATTCAAGGCTGCCGGCTGGTTCGGACTCGGGCGAGTGCTCTCTGGGCCGCGGATGCAGAATATCGCTGGCCTGCTCCCGCCCGCCCTACTGGCCGCCCTTGTCGTAACTCAGACGTTCGCCGTCAACACGAACCAGCTCGTAATCGACGAGCGGTTGGCTGGCGTCGCCGTCGGAATGCTGGCAGCGTGGCGAAACGCCCCGTTCTGGTTGGTCGTCACCTTGGCCGGGGCGACCACTGCACTGCTACGAATCTAGGCTGCTACGTATCTAGGTAGCGGGTAACCGCGATGCCCGAACTAAGGAAGCCAATTCCCGCACCGACCGCCAGCAGGATGAGGGCAATCGGCGTCAGCTGTGAGGGTTCGAGCGCGAATGGGTCAAAGAGTTGGAAGTCAGACGACTCGATGGTTTGGGTGATCACCCGGTTAAGCCCATAGACGGCAAGCGTCGAAAGGCCGGCCCCGAGCAGCCCCTGGATCATGCCCTCGAGCATGAAGGGAATTCGGATGAACCAGTTGGCCGCGCCAACCAATCGCATGACTTCAACCTCGCGTCGACGGGCGTAGAGCGCGGTCCGAATCGTGTTGTACATCAGAAGGGCCGAGGACACGGCCGAGACAATCGCGGTCACAATCATGACCGTCGACGCAGTTCTGGTAAAGGAGTCGAGCTTCTTGATGTATTCGCCTGCGTAGTCGACCTTTAGAACCCCTGGAAGCGTGTCGAATTCACGGCCGAGGGCTTCGACGAGGCTCAGATCGGCGACGGAAGGTGATACTCGAAACGAGGTCGGCAGTTGCTCGGGAGTTACTGCAGCAAGAACCTCGGGGGAGTCGGCCCAGAAATCCTGAAACTCTCGGAAGGTCTCGTCTCGGTTGATGTAGATCGAATCTCGGACGTTTGGCGATGAGTCAAGCGCCGCTCGGATCCCTTGGACGTTCTGCTCGCTTGCCTCTTTATCAACCCAAATGATGAACTCAACATCGCCCTTGAACCGAGCGTTAAGCCCATCGACGCCCTTCATCATGACAAGCGCCGCACCGAGAAGCGCAAGCGATACAGCCACGGTGAGCACAGTTGCAATCGTCAGCGATGGGGTACGAATGAGGTTGTTGCCAGTTTCGCGCGCAAGGTAATCGACTCTGATAGCCATGAAGTCCTACTCGTAGACACCGCGCGCTTGGTCGCGCACGATGTTTCCGTCTGCTAGCTCAATCACTCGGCGCCGCATTGTGTCGACGATGCCACGGTCGTGGGTGGCCATTAGCACCGTTGTGCCGGTCTTGTTGATGCGATCGAGCAACCGCATGATGCCGATAGCCGTCTGTGGGTCGAGGTTGCCCGTGGGCTCGTCGGCCAGCAGTATCAACGGCCGATTGACGAACGCTCTCGCGATCGAAACACGCTGCTGCTCGCCGCCCGAAAGCTGGTGAGGGTACTTACCGGTCTTGTCGCCGAGGCCAACCAGCTCACAGATGGCAGGAACCTGGGTTTTGATCACGTGCCGAGGCCGGCCGATTACCTCGAGCGCAAAGCTCACGTTTTCTGCAACCGTGCGGGTCGGGAGCAGCTTGTAGTCCTGGAAAATGTTGCCAATGTTTCGTCGCAGCATCGGCACCTTCCAGCTGCTGAGCTTTCCGATGTCTTTGCCAGCGACGAAGATCCGGCCCTCATCGGGCTCTTCCTGCTTATTCACAAGGCGAAGGAATGTGCTCTTGCCCGAACCTGAAGGGCCGACCAAAAACACGAACTCACCCTTGTCGATGTCGGCGTTGGCATCGCGAAGAGCCACAGTGTGGCCGGGATATTCCTTCACTACATTTTCGAGCTTGATCATTGCAACCTCGTAAGCGTGTCGCGGAAGCCTCGGCAGACTATCGCGTTCGGTCTGTTAATCGGCTGCACTTGATCGACGCCAGCGAAGCCATGCTTCCATGAACTGTCCTACCGCTCCCCCAAGGACTACTTCGGGTTGGCCAGAGGTCAGGCCTGAGCGCTCGTCTTTCACCTGTTGATACGGCTGGAGCACGTACGAGCGGATCTGTGAACCCCACTCGACCTTCTTCGATTCGCCCGCTTCGGACGCGAGTTTGTCTTCTCGATTTTGTCGTTCAAGGACGACAAGATGCATCGCCAGCATCTGCATACAGCGTTCTTTGTTTTGGTGCTGACTTCGTTCGTTCTGGCACGACACGACGATTCCGGTCGGAATGTGGGTGATTCGAACTGCGGAGTCGGTTGTGTTGACGTGCTGACCGCCTGCACCAGACGAACGGAAGACGTCGACTCGTAAGTCTTTGTCGTCAATCTCGACCTGGTTCGTTGCGTCTTCGATGTAGGGAACAACTCCGAACGAGGCGAATGCGGTGTGGCGGCGGGCCTGGGAGTCGAAGGGCGAGATGCGAACCAGACGGTGCACTCCCCGTTCGGCCTGCAAGAAGCCATATGCGAATCGGCCCCTGATCACGAAAGTGGCAGCCGTAATGCCAGCTTCTTGACCTTGGGCACTATCGGTCACTTCGAATGAGAAGCCCTTAGCTGCAGCCCACTTCTTGTACATGAAGAAGAGCATCTCGGCCCAGTCTTGGGAGTCGGTGCCTCCTGCTCCAGAGTGCACCTCGCAGACGGCGTCGCCTTCGTCGTATTCGCCAGTAAAGAGTGCTCGAAGCTCAAGCTCGGCAAACTCTGCATGCATTCGGTCGACCAAACCGCCAACCTCGGCAACGGCCGCCTCGTCGCCCTCTTCGCGCCCAAGCTCATACAGCGTCTCGGCGTCCTCGATCTGCTCGTTGAGCCGGTCGTAGAGGTCGATGTCGTCTTTTACCTGGGTAAATTCGGTCTGAACCCCCCTGGCCCGCTCGGCGTCGTCCCAAAGGTCGGGGCGACCCATCTCGGTCTCGAGTTGAGGAAGCCGGGCCCGTATCTCATCGATACGCAGATATTCCGCGGCTTCAGAAAGCTCGGTTCGAAGCGACACAAGGTCGCCAGGGAGGTCGGCCATCGGCTACTTGTTGCCGTGACAGTTTTTGAATTTCTTCCCGCTGCCACAAGGGCACGGAGCGTTGCGCGGAGTCTTGTCCCACTCGTCTTTCACCACAGGCTGAGCCTTCTCGGGCTCTTGCGCCATGGTGGTGCCTCGACCGGTCAAAGCCCTCGCGTCGGCCTTAGCCGCCTGGACATTGGTGGTGGCAGGGGCTTGCGCCACCTGACGAACTTGAGCTGCTGGCTTGGTGTTCGCACCGCTCTTCGAATCGGCAAGACCACCAAGATTCGGCTGGGGCACTGCCGCCGCCGACTCTGTCGTCACTTCGGGCGCTTCTGGTTGGGGCTGTTGCACAACCTGCACATGCATGACGTAGCGAACGAAGTCGGTGTTTAGCCCGGTCATCATTCCGGCGAATAGGTCAAATCCTTCACGCTGCCACTCGATGAGCGGGTCTTTCTGACCCATTGCTCGAAGGTTGATGCCGCTCCGGAGTTCGTCCATCTCGGCCAGATGCTCTCGCCACCGCTGGTCGATCAGCTGCAGCATGATCTGACGCTCGATTTGACGAAGAACGTCGGGCGTGAGCTCAGCTTCTCGTTGCTCGTAGTGAGAAACGCCGTCGGCCTCAACCATTTCACGAATCTCGGTGGTGCTATCGGCTTTGGCGTAGTCGTCGGCCTTTAGCGTTGACGGCCAAAAGCTATGCAGCTCCGTGACAAGGCCATCGAGGTCCCACGAGTCGTCGAGCTCTTCGACGCAGTGAGTGGACACGAGCAGATCGGCGACCTGTCCGATCGATGCCAACGTGGTATCGCGGAGGTCGCCCTGTTCGATGATTTGGGCGCGACGGCCATACACAACCTTGCGTTGCTGGTTGTAGACCTCGTCGTAGTCGAGCACGTTCTTGCGAATCTCGGCGTTGCGCTGCTCAACGGTGTTCTGAGCTCGCTCGACTGACTTGGTCACCATGCCAGATTCGATCGGAACATCTTCGGGCAGTGCCCGGTCCATGACCCAGCTCATCGCACCAGTGGCGAAGATACGCATGAGGTCGTCTTCAAGAGAAAGGTAGAAACGGGTTTCGCCCGGATCGCCCTGGCGTCCTGATCGACCTCGAAGCTGGTTGTCGATTCGTCGGCTCTCGTGACGCTCGGTGGCAAGCACATAGAGGCCGCCTGCATCCCGAACGGCGTCTCCTTGCTCGTGGCAGATTGGTTCCCAATAGGCCAATCGGTCGGCCAGGAAGGGTGCGCCAAGCTCGGAATCGAGTTCGTAGCCGGCTTCCTTGGTGTCGCGCTCTGCAAGCTTCTCGGCATTGCCTCCGAGCACGATGTCGACACCACGGCCAGCCATGTTCGTGGCGACGGTTATTGCTCCCGGCTGACCAGCTTGGGCCACGATGTCGGCCTCACGGAAAAGCTGCTTGGCGTTAAGGATCTCGTGGGCAACGCCACGTTGTTTCATAAGGTCTGACAGAACCTCAGACTTTGCGACCGAAGCCGTGCCCACAAGGACCGGCTGTCCCTTCTCGACGCGCTCCTGGATGTCGTCGATACAAGCGGCGAACTTCGCCTCTTCAGTCTTGTAAATCAGATCAGACTGGTCAGCGCGAATAAGCGGCATGTTCGTCGGAATCTGCACGACTGGCAGGTTGTAGGTCGTTTCGAGCTCGGCTGCGTCATTGAGCGCCGTGCCCGTCATGCCGGCCAACTTCCCGTACATGCGGAAGTAGTTCTGAAGCGTCACCGTTGCGAGTGTCTGTTGCTCTTCCTTGATCGCAACACCCTCTTTGGCCTCAACTGCTTGGTGGAGGCCATCTGACCAGCGACGACCGTCGAGCACACGGCCGGTGAACTCATCAACAATGCGGACCTCGCCGTCTCCGACGAGGTAGTCCTTGTCGCGATGGAAGAGTTCTTTTGCCCGCAGGGCTGCGTTGAGTTGGTGGACGAGGTCGCCTTGCACGCCGTCGTACAGGTTGTTGATCTCGAGGATCTCCTCGACCCGCGAGATGCCCTCGTCGGTAATTGCGACCATGCGCTTCTCTTCGTCGACGTCATAGTGCTCGTCGCGTTCAAGCTTGCGCACAACGCCAGCAAACTTCACATAGAGGTCGGCAGCCCCCTTCACCTTGCCCGAGATGATGAGCGGTGTTCGAGCCTCATCGATCAGAATCGAGTCGATCTCGTCGACGATCGCGTAGCTATGGCCGCGCTGGACCATTTCTGGAGCGCTGCGAGCCATGTTGTCGCGGAGGTAGTCGAAACCGAACTCGTTGTTGGTGCCGTTGGTGATGTCAGCTGCGTACTGGGCTCGTTTGAATGCCTGATCGTTGTTGCCGGGAACGATGAGTCCGGTCGTGAGACCCATAAAATTGTAGACCTGGCCCATCCACTCGCTGTCTCGGGTTGCCAGGTAGTCGTTGACAGTGATGACGTGGACACCATTACCCGCAAGCGCGTTGAGATACACAGGCAAAGTAGAAACGAGGGTTTTGCCCTCGCCGGTCTTCATCTCGGCGACCCACCCCCAGTGGAGGGCGGCGCCGCCCATTACCTGGACGTCGTATGGGCGCAGCCCAAGAACTCGGTCGGCCGCCTCCCGAACGGTTGCAAATGCCTCGACCATCAGATCGTCAACACTTGCTCCGTTATCGATCCGCGTCTTGAACTCGACGGTCTTTGCTTGGAGCTCATCGTCGGTGAGCGCGGCGTAATCAGAGGCCAACGCTTGCACCGGATCGACGACACTTTTGATGGCTTTGAGGCGCTTGCCATCGCCTGCTTTGAGAATTTTATTTAGGAGCTTCATCCGGCTGGAAAGTCTAGCCGGATACATGCGCGGCCGTGGCACGCCCTTGTGAAGACGTGCCACGGCTTTAGTTCTGGTTTTTACGGGACTAGTTCACGTTAATGAGCCCGATATCGCCGTCTTCTCGCCGGTAAACAACAGCCCCGAGGCCAGTATCGACGTTGCGGAACACGTAGAAGTCGTGATTAAGAAGGTCCATCTGGAGCGCGGCTTCATCTGCAGCCATTTCGGTCACGGTGAACTGCTTGGTCTTGACAATGCTGTAGATCGGCTCAACCTCGTCGTCGGAATGAATCAGAGATTCAGGAACGAGTCCTTCATCAATCTCTGGCTTCTGACGGTTTTTGTGTCGCTTCTGGACTTTCGTCTTCAGCTTTCGCAGCTGGCGTTCTAGCTTGTCGACGGCCAGGTCAATGGCAGTAAAGCCATCGGGGGCAGACACCTTCGTCCTGATGTGGTGGCCATGGCCTTCCATGGTGACTTCGCAGAACTCTTTGTCCGGTCCTATTCTCGGATTTTTCTCTTCCCAGAAATGCACCTCTGCACGATCCATATCGCCAATGATTCGATCAAGATGACTGATTTTCTCGTTGGCCTGCCTTCGCAGTGACTCCGAGACTGTTGTGTTACGGCCGCTAACGTTTACCTCCATGGGAGGCTCCTTTCAACGCATTATTGGTCGGGAATGAACTCGTGAGTGAGTGATTCGGTTGGACTGCGGCAAAGGCCACAGCATCAACCCGACTCGCTCCTGAGTTATAGAGGACCTCCGATGCCCGCCGAAGCGAAGCACCAGTGGTCACTACATCATCGACGAGTAGCAGTGTTCCGCTACAGGGTCGAAGAGACTGAATATCGGGTCCATTTAAACGTGCCTCTCGAGAACGACCCGTTTGGGCAGCCCCCGAGCGACGAAGCAGGGGTTGCGCAGGCACACCGAGGCGACGGGCGACAGACCGACCCAGGACCCGACCTTGGTCGAAACCTCGACGACGTCGCTGGGCCGGGCTAGCCGGAACCCACGTGACGGCATCGTACGGCTGGAGTTGGCGCGAGGTGGCTACCTCGTCGGCCATGAGTGTTGCTGCTTTTCGAAGCAGGTCTCGTCGTCCGCTGTTTTTTGCCGTCAGAACAACCGATCGAATCTCTGGGGTGTAAGCGAAGATCGCGTGACACCAGTTAATACCATCCACGGTCAGATCGCCAGCAGGGGTTAGCGATTCCCAACACCCAGGGCAAACGCTGCGGTGAGGACGGGCGCACACAGGACAGTTGCGAGCAAAGAACATGACGCGACAATACCTATCGGGTGTGACATCTGTCCGGCGCCCTCAAGGAGTAAAACTAGAAAAGCAGCCGCTTTTCAGCCCGAAAATGGGTCCGAAAAGCAGCTGCTTTTGAGCTCGTGGTGTCGCTACTAGTAGCGGTAGTGCTCTGGCTTGTATGGGCCATCAACGGGAATGCCGATGTAGTCGGCTTGTTCCTGTGACAGCTTGGTGAGCTTGACGCCGAGAGCGTCAAGGTGCAACCGAGCGACCTTCTCGTCAAGCAACTTCGGCAGCACGGTGACGGTTGTGCCGTAGGACTCCGCGTTTTTGTGTAGCTCGATCTGGGCCAACACCTGATTGGCGAAACTCGCCGACATCACGAAGCTTGGGTGACCGGTCGCGTTGCCGAGGTTGAGCAAACGACCTTCGGAGAGCACGATGATCGAGTGCCCGTCAGGGAACCGGAACTCGTCAACCTGCGGCTTGATGTTGATGCGCTGGATGTCGCTCTGGCGGAACAAGCCGGCCATGTCGATTTCGTTGTCGAAGTGGCCGATGTTGCCGACGATGGCGCCTTGCTTCATCTTGCTCATCATCTCGGCGGTCAAGATGCCCTTGTTGCCGGTTGCGGTGATAAAGATGTCGGCCCGGTCGAGCACACGCTCAATCGTGGTGACCTCGTAGCCGTCCATTGCAGCCTGCAGGGCGCAGATTGGATCGATCTCGGTGATCACAACGCGTGCACCCTGGCCGCGCAGTGCCTCCGCGCAACCCTTGCCAACGTCGCCATAACCGAAGACGACACATAGCTTGCCGCCGATCATTACGTCGGTGCCACGGTTGATGCCGTCGAGGAGGCTGTGGCGAGTGCCGTACTTGTTGTCGAACTTTGATTTGGTGACGGCGTCGTTGACGTTGATTCCGGGGAAACGAAGCTTGCCCGCTTCCATCATCTCGTAGAGACGATGCACACCGGTTGTGGTCTCTTCCGAGACGCCGCGGATTCCAGGAGCCATCTTGGTGAAGATCGTGTTGTCTTCCGCTTGGAGCTTCTTGAGCAGGTCGATGATGACGCCCCACTCTTCAGGATCGTCTTCGGTTGCGTCTGGCACCTTGCCGTCAGCTTCGTAGTCGGCGCCGTTGTGCACGAGCATGGTGGCGTCGCCGCCGTCGTCAAGAATGAGGTTTGGACCGTCGTGGCCAGGCCAGCGAAGCGCCTGCTCAGTGCACCACCAGTATTCTTCCAGCGTCTCGCCCTTCCAGGCGTAGACCGGGACACCGGCTGGATTGTCAGTGGTGCCTTCTGGACCAACGACAGCAGCAGCAGCAGCTTCGTCTTGGGTGGAGAAGATGTTGCAGCTGACCCAACGAACCTTGGCACCGAGGGCGGTGAGCGTTTCGATGAGGACCGCAGTCTGGATTGTCATGTGCAGGCTGCCCATGATGCGGGCACCGGCGAGCGGTTGCTCGTCGTAGTACTCGGCGCGAAGGGCCATGAGGCCAGGCATTTCGACTTCCGCGAGCTCGATGAGCTTGCGGCCGTAGCCTGCGAGGTTGATGTCGGCGACCTTGAAGTCGCCGTCAGCGAGGGTCTGTGGGCGTGATGCCATTTTGATTCCTTTTTGAACTGGGTTCGGAAAGGCTGAGGCCCGCTGGCCCACATCTGTTCAGCCCAGCCGTCGAGCCTACCTGGGCAGTGACCCCAAGGTCGATCTATTGTCTTGGCTATGCCCGATCCCACATCAACACTCCACTGGTCCGATACCGATGTCGAAGTCCACAAGGTGGTCGTCGGCCCCTACGAGAACAACGTTTTTGTGGTCCGTTGCCGGGCTACCGGCGAAGCTGTGATGCTCGACGCCGCCAATGAGCATGAGCTTCTTCTTGAACTTTGTCAGACCCTCGGAGTCCGCACGGTTCTAGAAACCCATGGCCACTGGGACCACATACAGGCCGTCACTCAGGTCCGGAACGCTGGCTATGAAGTCGGGGTCACGGCGGCCGACGCCGCCATGCTGCCGAGCTACGACTACATCATCGAGGACGACGCCCGGATTCAGGTGGGGCGCCTCTCGCTTGAGACGATTCTGACCCCCGGCCATACGCCTGGTTCGATGTGTTTCAAGCTTGTCGACAAACCGTTGCTCTTCAGCGGTGACACCCTCTTCCCTGGAGGACCGGGAAACACGAAACCAGCAGACGCCGATTTCGACACGATCATCGAATCGATCGACCACCGGCTGTTCACCTTCGATGCCGACACCCTCGTATTACCTGGTCACGGGGACGACACCACCATCGGTGCCGAACGGCCAAGCCTGCAGTCCTGGGTCGACCGCGGTTGGTGAGGCTAGGCCTTCATGGCGCCGTCGATGGGGATTGCGGCGCCGCTCAAGAACCTGGCCTCGTCTGATAACAAGAAGCAGATGAGGTCGGCCACCTCGGCTGGCTCGCCGTAGCGGCCCAGAGGAATCGCCATCGAAATTGCAGCCCTCGCCTCTTCACGGCCACCCTCGCCCTTCATGCCGTCTTCGAGCGATCGCATCATTCGCGTGTCGATCGGTGACGGACACACTGCGTTGCAGCGAATCCCGGCAGACGCCTGTTCTCGGGCGATGCTCTTGGTCAGACCAATCACCGCGTGTTTCGACGCGCTGTATGGCGCCAGATTGGCAGCTCCGCCAATACCGGCAACTGACGAAAGATTCACGATCGAGCCGCCGCCAGCCTCAATCAGAAGCGGCATACACGCCTTCATGCCGAGCCATACGCCTTTGACGTTCACGTTGATGACGGCGTCGAACATCTCGGTTGCGTATTCGACGATCGGGGCAATCGCGCCCTCGATACCGGCATTGTTCACAAGCCCATCGAGGCGGCCAAACCGAGCGACGGCCAGAGCGACAGCCTCATCCCAGTCGGTCTCGTTCGTCACGTCGCCCGCAATCACGGCAACTGACCGGCCAAGAGCCTCCAACCCGTTGAGCCCGGGGCCAGGCAGGTCGAACGCAACCACGTTGTGGCCACTTGCGACGAGTTGGCGAACAACGGCGCCGCCGATACCACCGCCGGCGCCGGAAACAAGGACGGTCTGAGGCATGGAGTCTGTCGCTGTCATCGGCCTACGTTAGAAGGCCAACGCTGACTACTCCAGCCAGTCTTTAAGATCTTCGATCACAGCCAAGGGGCCAGGGTCGATGCCGCGGGCCGCTGCCATCTCGAGAGTTACGAGATCACCCATCATGATGAGGTCGAAGAGCTGAGCGATTGGACCATCGCCCTCGGCCTGCACGGTAAGGATGTCGTTCATCACGGAACGGGTGCGCTCATCGACATATTCGAATCGGCGAGCAGTTTGTGGATGCTCCCACTCATGACGAAGATGCACCTGCGAGAACAGTTCGGCCTGCCCTGGAATCTGTTCGCTCCAGCCAACAAGCTCGTTGTGGCACAGCTCAGGCATTGCGGCCCAGAATGCTGGCGATTTCACGTTGTGGTTGACGGCCATCTTCCATCGTCTGGCTGCCGTTGTGCCGATCGCGCCGCCACCATAGATGAGGGGGATGCTGGTTCCGAGCGCCTCGGCGATCTGCGTTGCTTGGCTATCGCTTGCCATGAGTTGGTCGCGCCGAATCTTGAGTTGCTCAACCGCCTCGGCGAGCCACACCCGTGCCCCTGGGAAAAGACCGAGCTGCTCGAGTGCAAGCATTGGCGGTACGGCGAGCGCGCCGAGTGAGGCACGAGGCATCGGGCCAGCACCAATAACAGGCAGAACGGGTCCATGCGCTCGACGAGTGAGGTCTTCGAGCTCGCCACCGGCGGTAACGGCGACGAGTGACGCACCAGCTTCGACCGCAGCCTCGAGCGACTCGAGGGTTTCCTCGGTTGTCCCCGACGCCGAGATAGCAATCACGAGCGACGAGGGGCCAACCCAAGACGGAGGGAGATAGCCGCCGTAGACGACGATTGGCAACGATGAGAATGGACGAGCCGACGCAGCCGCGACATCGCCGCCGAATCCGCTGTCACCCATGCCGAGAATGAGTACATGCTCGATTCGCTCTGGATCTGGCAGACCGCCAATGACATCGATGCCATCGAGCACCGCCTGAATCTGCTCTGGCATGTTGAGCGCGGCCTCGCGCATTGCGAGTGTGTCGATAGGTGTGGTCATGTTCTAGCTTTCTGAGCCGGCGAGCGCCACTAGACGGTCGACTTCGGCGTCTTCAAGCGATGCGGCCTCGTCGACAAGCATCACCGGGATGTTCTGATCGATGCGATAGCTGACCTTGAGACGAGGGTTGACAAGGACCGACTCGCTCTCAACATAGACCAGTGGCCCCTTGTCTTGAGGACAGGCCAGGATGCTAAGCAGTTTGGGGTCGAGCGTCATAGTTTCTCCAGAATAGATCAACGCAGCGTAACGGCTCCGGGGGTGACGTGTCAGGCTCTGGTCAGATGTTTCCGGAGGTGCATCGCCACAGCATGCCGTGGCCATCGGCCCGACATGATCCCGACCCCGCCCCAACAAACACAACGTCGCCGTGCCCAAGGACGACGGGGTCGGTGGCATCAGTCGTGGAAACGGCAAATTCGCCACTCGTCACAAGCAGAATCTCGGGTCCGGTTGGTGTGAAGCGGTAGCCGGAGGCCTCGGTCACTCTGGTGAGTGAAAACTCTGGTACCGGCGACGCAAACGTATGAATCGGTCCGACGGGCCGCTGAATTGGCGGACTACCTGGCACGTAATTCACGACGGCGATGAGTTCCTCGATGTCGACGTGTTTCGGGGTGAGCCCGCACCGAATCACGTTGTCACTATTGGCCATGAGCTCCACACCGACCCCCTTGAGGTAGGAATGGACATTGCCAGACTCGAGAAACAGCGCTTCGCCTGGCTCCAGCACCACATGGTTCAACAGCAGGGCAACGATGACACCAGGGTCGTCGTTGTACAAGGCATGCATTGGCTCGACCCAGGCAAATTCAGGGCTGTATTCGCCTGACTCCGCCTTGGCGACGCCGCGACGAACGGCCCCGACGAGCTCGGCCTTCGATGCTTCGTCAAGTCGGAGCAGCCAACTCAGCACGTCGCGGATGACAACATCGTCGGCTCCAGCGCTCGCCAATCGGGCGCGAATGGGGTCGAGACCAGCGTCAGTGAGTTGCGCAAAGAGTCGTCGAGAGTCGGCCAAGGTTCTGAAACCGCACTTCGCCTCAAACGGCGTTAGCGCACAGATGAGTTCCGGCTTGTGGTTTGCATCGCGATAGGTCCGCTCCCTCGCATCACGCGGAATACCGGCCGCCTCTTCGCGAGCAAACCCAACGGTTGCTTGGTCTAGCGACGGGTGCGCCTGGATCGACAACGGTTCGGCGGCCGCCAACACTTTTGCCAGAAACGGCAACTGGCCGAAGCGGTGAGCGACGTCGTGGCCTAGCAGGACGTTCGGCGAGTGCTCGATCCAACGGTTGAGCGGTTCTCCAGACGACCGCACGATGCTTGGTCCAAGCGGGTGTGCCCCCATCCAGAGTTCGGCTTCTGGCTGCTCGGCTCGAGGCCGACCCTGCATTGTCGCAATTGCCTCGAAATCGCCCCACGCGTTGTGGCGAATTATGGGGTCGAGGCGTTCGATCACGATGGGCTACGCACCGGCCATGATCGACTGCACTTCAGCAACGCGACTGGATACTTCGGCCTCATTGGCGGCCTCAAGGTTGAGACGAAGGAGCGGTTCAGTGTTCGAGGCACGGAGGTTGAACCACCAGTCGCCGAGGTCAACAGTGAGCCCGTCGAGGCGGTCCTGTGAGGCGTCTTCGTAGTGTGCAGCAACGGCTTCGATCACAGCTGCAGCGTCGGCGACCGTAGTATTAATCTCGCCTGACGCACGGTATGGGTTGAGCGGATCGAGTAGCTCAGAGAGCGGCACAGACGCCCGTGAGAGCTGTTCGAGAATCATGACGGCGGCAATGATGCCAGAGTCGGCCCGCCAGTTGTCACGGAAGTAGTAGTGCGCCGAATGCTCGCCGCCGAAGATAGCGCCGGTCTCGGCCATGATCTGCTTGATAAACGAATGGCCTACGCGTGAGCGGATCGGAGTTCCACCGAACTCTTTGATCGTCTCGGGTACTGATTTCGAGCAGATCAGATTGTAAATTACCGATTCGCCAGGATTGTCGGTGAGAATCGCCCTCGCCAGCAACGCAGTCGTGAGCGAGCCGGGCACCGGTTGCGCCTTCTCGTCAACAAGGAACACGCGATCGGCATCACCATCGAAGGCGAGTCCGATATCGGCACCGGTCTCGAGCACCCTGGCTTGGAGGTCACGAAGGTTGTCGGTGTTGAGCGGATCGGCTGGGTGATTCGGGAACGTCCCGTCAAGCTCAGGAAACAAGATCTCGACCTCGTACGGGAGGCCCTCGAAAATCGCAGGGACGACGAGCCCACCCATGCCGTTCGCAGTGTCGGCGACAACCTTTAACGGACGGAGCCCGTCTCGATTCATGAAGCTGTGTACATGGGCCGCGAAGCCGCTGAGCAGATCGTCTGACCGACGGCTCCCCCGTGTGGCAGCGTTCGCTGCTCCTGCAATTGCGACCGCCTTGATCTCGGCGAGACCCGATTCTTGACCGATCGGGGCTGCACTCGAGAGGCACATCTTTATGCCGTTGTAGCCGGCCGGATTGTGCGACGCAGTGAACATCGCACCAGGGCAGTTGAGCGAACCGGAAGCGAAGTACATCAGGTCGGTTGAGGCAAGCCCGATGTCGAGCACGTCGAGTCCCTGGCTCTGCACGCCGTCGGCAAATGCGTCGACAAGTTCGGGTCCAGACGGGCGCATGTCACGACCAATGACGACCTGGGAGGTGGTTGGTTCGGCTTGGCGAACAAAGACCGCGAAGCCAACGCCGAGAGCTCGACACGTGTCGGCGTCGATCTGATCGGGGTAGGTGCCTCGAATGTCGTAGGCCTTCACAATCAGATCAAGATCACGCACGTTAGTTCTCCTGGGAGCGGGAAGGCTTAGTAGATGGCTCCGCCTCATCTACACGTTCGGTCAGGATAGCCAGCTGTTGAGGATTGGGCATGTAGAAGCCCTTGCCCGCCGCCCGGCGGACGATCAGCAGATCTTGCAGCAGCTTCAAGGTGTCGCCAATCAGCCTCACCGACGAAGCCTGCCGATTCTCGACCGCAACCGGAACTTCGGTCAGCGAGAGCCGGTCTTGCTCGCTGATCAGGAAGATCTCAACGTCAAAGGCGAATCCATCAATTTGGCAACGTTCGAAGATTACCCGTCCGATGTCGCCCCTGAATCCCTTCAGGCCGCATTGAGTGTCTCGAAAGTGACCGAGAAGAACAAGGTGGGTCAGCCAGTTGACCATCCGTCCACCGAGCTCACGGACTCTGCGTGCTTTCACCAATGTTGTCGTCTCTTGGTGGCGGCGGCTGCCCGCAACTACGTCCCAACCCATCTCGAGTTGCGAGAGCACCTGGAGCACAGTGTCGGGTGGGTAGGCCAGATCGGCGTCAGTGAACACGACCGACCGCCCCGTCGCCGCAATGACACCCGCCCGAACGGCGGCGCCCTTGCCCCGATTTTGGGGCTGGGCAAGCACGGTCGCCCCTGCGCCCTTGGCCAGCTCAACAGTGTTATCTGATGATCCGTCGTCAACAACCAGGATCTCGACGTCGTCTCGACCAAGGACTGGCTCGAGGGTCGCCTGCAGCTCGGAAATAGTGTGAGCGATCCGTTCGCCCTCGTTGTAGGCGGGAACTACAACCGTTAGTCGGTGGGGGGCATCAACCGGGGGCCTACGCCTTCGCTCGCCCATCTCACGACGTACCACCTTGAACAGGATCAGCCGATACGCGGTCCATCTCACCATTGCGGCAAACGCGATTGCGACGACCTTTACCAGATCGAGGTTGAAGTCGAGAGCATTGCCGACAACAACGGTTGCGATGTCGACGAAACCAGCAAGCGCTGCCGTGAGGGCGAACAGGCTGGGCTGCCTGACCCACCTCGCCTCCGTCTCGGCGCGAAACGTGAGAAACCGGTTGCCGACATACGCAAGAAGCGCAGCGAGCGCAAGGGCCAATATGTCGGCCCTGATCAGGCCTCGATCAGCGAGCAGCCGAAAGACAACAAAGTCAACCGCCGTAGCGACAACTCCGACGAGGGCAAAGAGCCGGAGTCGACTTCTCATGGCGTATCGGGCTCGGGCGGATCACCCAATAGTGACTCGAGGGCGGCATCGCTCATTTCGATGTTGTCGACGAGCTCATCGTCAACGTTCGGTTCGTCAACATTCGATTCTTCGATAATCGGGACTTCAGCGACCGGGGCTGCAACAACCGGGGCGGCCGCGGTCGCAGCCGAGTCGTCTGGGGGACCCTCGAATGGCAATGCATCGTCAACTGTGGGTACTGCGTCGAGCGGGGAAGGCGCGTCAGTCGTTTCGGGGACAGCGAGTACCTCGATGGGCGGTATGCCATCGACCGGCGTATCAGGCGGGCTCGTGAGATCGTCCCACAGCGTTTCGGTTTCCGCCTCAGTCGGCTCGGCAACGACACCAACGTCGTCTGGAACACCACCATCTGCGTCGTCAAGACCAGCTTGGTCGGCGGCCACGAGAACCGGAGCGAGCTTTCGGCGGCGGTCGGAGCGTGCCATGGCAACGAGGGCGGCGATTCCGAGCAACGTCGCGAGTACGCCGAGCCAGTCCCACATCGAGCGCCCGTAGCTGAGTTTGACGTTTGTCTCGGTTGGCACAACAACCATCAGGTTCGGGCCCGCTCGCCAAGGACCATCGGCACCGTCGACCTTCCAGTTCGGGAAGTACGAGATCTTCACCAGCACTGGCTTGCCGATCTCGTCGACAGAGAACGCGATCGAGTCGGTATCGATTTTGATGTTGCTAACCGAAGCGGGTTCGATCGACGCGCCATCGTCTTCAGCGAGCTCGGTGACTGACGCCCACTCGGATGGCCCCGACTCGGCCGGAAGCGCCTTGTAGGTGTCGGCGTTGTTGTAGAACTTGACCGCCTCGGAGATCCAACCAGCATCGAAACGGTCTTCGACTCGAGGATCGTTCTCTTCGAGGCCGGCTGCGATAATTGGCTCGGTGTCGAGCCCGACGACGAGCTCGGACTGGGCGACTTCGAAGATCACCCACGGCTCGACGATCTCTAGCTCTGTGAGCTGATCAGACCCTCTCGCGGCGGCGATTGCGGTGTCGGTTTGTGCCATGTAGTAACGCACGCCAGTTGTTTGCAGCTGGCTCACACCGAGATTGATGTCGAAGCTTTCGTATGGAAGGTTCCTCTGAGCCCGAGACGGTTCGTCGGAGAGCGTGCTCTGATTCAGGAAGTGGAACGGGGTGCTCGCCGAAGACTCGAAATAGAGACCTTCCATCGAGCCGATGCAACCGTCAGTCCAGAACGGCAGCAACATCAAAGCCATCGGCGTGCCGTAGCGGTCGAGTTCGCTGTTGTATTCCCACATCGCTCGACCACAACCGTTGTCGGTGCCGATATCGCCCATGACCGAGATGACATCGCGGTACTCGCGATATGCATTTTTCTCTTCATAGCCCGAGTAGTTCCAACTCGACCAGCCAGGGATTGGGCTGCTCTTCTGGTTAGTGAGCCCCATCCAGCTATAGGAACCGTCGACGTTGGTCGAGCCGAGAGGCATGGTGCGGAGCGGGATGCTTATGCCAATGAGCGTGGCGATAAGCGCAGTGCCAGTGGCTACGGCCATCCAGCCTTGATGGGGCGATTCGAATTGCTCAGAAAGGGCAACACCGACAAACCGAATGACGTACGCAATACCGAGCCCCGCCACTACGTATACCGACAAGTAGAAGAACGGAAGCAGGCGAGCATTCCATAGTCGACCGTGCGGCAAGTTGAGCACTCCCGCCGCCGACAACATTGCCATTAATGAAAAGAGCATCCCGATTCGATCGCGCATTGCGACGGCGAATACCGCACCGATGACAGCGACCGGGATTGCGATCTTCATGGGTGTGGTCAGAAGCGCGGGGACCGTTTCTTGGAGGCGTTCCCAGCCCATGTCATTGAAATATTTGGACTGGGCATAGAACGGAACAAGCCAGATGAACGACAGCAACGCGGATACCGGCCCGACGACGAGGAGCCAAAGCGCTCGGCGTTGCACCGTTGGTTCGGCCGCAAAAATTGCACCGGCGACGATGAGACAGCTCAGCGCGCCAGATATCAGAAGTCCAGACAACTCCCAATCGGACAGCCATACCGCCACAAACATCGTGATGGCAAGCCCGAGAATCCAGAGCCGGGGGGTGTTGTTGTCGAGGAAGACGAGAAGCACGACGGCGACGACGCAAAAAATGAGCGGGATGACGTGGTTGAGCGCCACGAGTGCCAGCACGACAGCAGCAACCGCTCGGTGCGAGTCGGTTTCCATGCCCCGCGCCACCAAACCAATAGCGAGCAGTGCAAATGCGAGACTGATGGAGAAGGCAAATTCACCAGCAAGCGTCGACAGGATGTTGCCGCCGTAGATCGTGAAGTTCGTGTCAAAAAGGAACACGGTGACTGCGAGTGCGACAAGAGCAGGCACTGGCTCGGTTGATCCTGCAAGCTTGGCCATCGCCCATGCCGTCAAAGGCATGGCGACCACCCCGAGCACACTTACCAACTTGAAGGCGATGCCGTAGGGAACTGGCACCAAGCCGATTGCGAGCAAGACGGCGGTAACCAGAATCAGCAACTGGAAGCGTTTGGCCTTCACCGCAACAAGCGCGCCGAGCCCGAGCGCAGCTGCTCCGCACACAATGCCAAGCGCCGTTGGCAGCCCGGCATTAACAAGAACGATCAGTAGAGATGGGACCACCATGTAGAAGTGGTAAGCGGGAAAACCTGCGTACCAGTCTGGGGTCCACCCGGTGAGTCGGAGATTCGGGAGCAGGTGGTCGCGCATGAATGCGGGTCCCCACACATGCGCGCCCATGTCGCCGCCAGCAGGCGTCGTGTCACTGAAAATAAGCCCTGGTTGGAGCTGAAGGAACACGTAAATTGAGCATGCGACCGCGACGGCGAAACTTGCGAGCTGAAGGGGCGACGCGAACGCCCGCTCTTTGAGCGTGGGGGATGAAGACATGACGGCCCAATGGTGGCACCAAAGCGGGCAACAGAGACGTCATTGCCCTAATTAGTTGCAGAGGTCAGCGGCGACGGCCACTGTGCTCGCCGACCTGCGCCAACGCGGTCGCCAGCTCGATCGACTCACCGGCAAGTGACCAGGTCCGGGTGTCGCAGGTTTGACACGAGTGCATGACGAGGTCGCGGCCATCGACCACGATCGCGATGGATATCAGTTCCTTCACACACGTCGGGCAGCTACTGGATTGATTCTCGCTCACGGATTGGCCTCCACTGGACACGAATTAACCCGTTCCCATCGGCCGACGTGAAGAAAACACGCACCTCCGGCAGCAATTTGAGCCATGCGACCCAGGCCGTCTGGTCCTCGCGTCGTCGTTCGATAAGATCGCCGCATGATCTATGGCATTATCGGACTCGGCGTCGTTGTCGTCTTGTTACTGGCGCTTGTCGTGCGTCAGCGACAGACCATCGCAGCCTCGAATGAGAATTTAAAGAACAAATCCGCCCAATTGGCCGCTGAACTCGAAACGAGAAGCGCTGAAGCGAGCAAACTTGCCGAACAGCTCGACGATGCTCGGCAAGCCACCGACGAGGCAGTCGCAACCAATGTTCAGCTGCGGGAGGCGAGCGCAGTTGAGAGTGCAACCCAAGTCGAACTTCACGAGGCTGGTGAGCAGGAGAAAATACGCCTTCTCGAACGGATTGCCCAGCTCGAGGGCCTCGTTCGCGATGATCCCCCCGCAGCTGGCCTGGCCGAGACGCTCTGGCAACTTGAACTCGGCCGAAGCGAACGCACGTGGCGCCACAGCGTCGCCACCCTTCCTGACGCCGAGAGCCCGTTCATTGTCACTGACAACCCGCTTCGCCTCGCAGTTGAGATCGAAGCGGCGGCGTTGCGCGAAGACGTTGGTGCCTTCATCTCCGTTCGCTGGGACGCAGGCAAGGTCGAAGACCCGGCCCGATCCCACCTGATCTTGCGCGTTGCTCAAGAACTGCTCGCAGAGGCATCTCGCGATCCCGAACCGCTTGAACTGGTCGCGACGACGGGAGCCGCCGACGAGTCGGGTCGGTGTGCGATCGACTTCGAACTTGTCGCTCCCGACAACGAGAGTCGTGCCGTCATCATTGATCCGCCATCCCTGCAGAGCGACGTCATCGACGTCAACATGCAGAAGGGACTCGTCGTCAGCGTCCGTTAGTAGGACTATCTGTCGGAGGTCGAGGCGAGCGCCACTCAGGAATCTGCGAGCAGGACTGCGAACCCAGCGGCGTTGAAACCAAGATGAAACATGATCGGCAACCCGAGCCGACCCGTGCGAACGGCGAACCAAGCGGCAAGTAGGCCAACCACGAGCAGACCGGGAAACTGCAACGGCTGAAGATGCACGGCAGCGAAGACAAGCCCCGAGATGAGAATGGCCGGTGTCGGGCCCAGCCTGCGCTGGATAGAACGCAGCAAAATGCCACGGAAGAAGAACTCTTCTGCCAGCGGGGCCATGACGACAACGGCGAACGCCAGAATGCCCCAGTCGAACACGCCGCTCATCGGATCGGCGAGCTTCTTCGCTTCGGCCGAAGGGTCGCCGTCAGCAAACTGGCCAATGACGAAATAGAGCCCTCGGATAACCACAATTTGGGTCAGTACTCCTGCCACAAGACCGACCGGCACATCAGACGCCTTGAATCGAAAGCCGAAGTCGCTAACTGCGCCCGCTCCTTTTTTAGCTGCGGTATACCAAGGTCCGGCGAGGTAGGCGACCCAAAGCGCAGGCTGAATCGCGATCAAATCGATCGCACTTCGCTCGTCGGGGAACTCACCACCGTAACGGGCTCCGATGTACAGCGCCGAGACGAACACTGGCGACGCGAACGCCACGAAGAGCCAGAGCACGGCATCTTTTGGGCCCCACGACACTCGGTGGGCCACAACCTCATAAGCCGCCGCCGGCGTTGTGATCATCGTCTGTTCGCCGTCGTTGCCAGCGCTTCAGTGACCACGAACAAGGCTCGCGGTAAGGAATAGTCGAACACACCGAGACGTTATCGACCATGAAGTACTTATCGGTGGCTTCGCCCCGACCATCGAACGCGGCTCACACACCCTAGGATTACACGCATGTCAGATTCAGACCCCAAACCTCCACCACCGCCGCCAGGACGAAACCCGCGCATTCCCGGCAGTGGCGACGGCGGTTGGCCAAAGTGGTCCATGTGGATCCTCTTTGCCGTCGTGCTCGTCCTCATTGGCGTCGGAACAAGCATCAACGACGGCAGCGTCAACAAGCTCGAGTATTCGGTGTTCAAAGAAATGGTCGCCGACCGCCAGGTCAAGACCATGATCTACGACAACTCAACGGCCGAAATCAAGGGCGAGCTCACCGATGGCACCGAGTACGAAGTCACTGGCCCCAGCCCTCTGCCCGAGCCCGATCAAGCCTTCTTCGACAACAACGACCTTGTCGTCGAATACGAAACTCCAACCAGCAACATCTTCCTCAGCCTTGGCGGCATCTTCCTGCCATTCATTATCATCCTCGGCATCTTCTGGTGGCTGGCCCGACGCCAGCAATCACAAATGGGCGGCATCATGTCGATCGGCCGCTCAAAGGCCAAGACATATTCAGCCGAGCGCCCTGGCACAACCTTCGCTGACGTTGCTGGCTACGAATCGGTCAAGCTCGAAATCACCGAGGTCGTCGACTTCTTGAAAAATCCAGACAAGTTCGCCGACATCGGCGCCCGTATCCCCAAGGGCGTGCTGCTCGTTGGTCCTCCAGGAACCGGCAAGACCCTCATTGCCAGGGCCGTCGCGGGCGAGGCCGGGGTCCCCTTCTTCTCCGTCACCGGCTCAGACTTCATGGAAATGTTTGTCGGCGTTGGCGCCAGTCGAGTCCGAGACCTCTTCGCCGAGGCCCGCAAGATGGGCCGAGCGATCATCTTTGTTGACGAAATCGACTCAATCGGCCGCAAGCGGGGCTCCGGCCTCGGTGGCGGTCACGATGAGCGTGAGCAAACCCTCAACCAGATGCTGTCTGAGATGGACGGCTTCGAGGCAACCGAGGGCATCGTCATGATGGCCGCAACGAACCGACCAGACATCCTCGATCCGGCGTTGCTTCGACCAGGACGCTTCGACCGCCAGGTCGTCGTGCCGCTCCCCGAGCTCGACGATCGCAAGAAGATCCTGAACGTGCACATAAAGCACAAGCGAATCGAAGACTCGGTTGATGTTGGCGTAATTGCGAGAGGCACCCCCGGCATGTCCGGCGCCGACCTCGCAAACCTCGTCAACGAAGCCGCTCTCTATGCAGTCCGCAATGGAGCAAGCTCCATCGGAGCCGAACACTTCGATATGGCCCGTGACCGGGTCATCATGGGCGTGAAGCGAGATTCTCTTGTGATGACAGAGTCTGAGCGGGAGCTCACCGCATACCACGAGGCCGGGCACGCACTCATGGCCGCCGTCCTCCCCGACTACGACCCGCTGCACAAGGTCACGATTATCCCAACCGGCATGGCCCTTGGTGTCACGATGACCCTGCCTGAGAACGATCGTCACTCAATGCGACGGACCGAAGCCGAGAACATGATTGTTATGGCCCTCGGCGGCAGAAACGCCGAACAGCTTGTCTTCGACGTTGTCTCCTCTGGCGCCGCCAACGACCTCCAACAGGCCACCAATATCGCACGACGAATGGTGACCGACTGGGGCATGAGCGACAAGGTCGGACCAATGTCGTTCAGCGACAGCGGCCCGATGTTCATGGGCGACGACATGATGGGTGGCAAGGACTACTCGCAAGAGACCGCCCGAGTGCTCGACGAGGAAACACAACGGATCCTGCTTGAGTCCGAAGATCGTTGTCGTCGATTACTCACTGAGCACCGCAAGGCCCTCAACCTGATCGCAAGGGGTCTTCTCGAACATGAGACCCTTTCAGGGGCCGAGGTCAATCGACTGATCTCGGTTGCCGGAACAGCATCCTCCGCATCATTGAAGACGATTACCCCGTCACCTTCAGAAGAGCCAGACACCGATGATTCCGAGGAACCAGCGGATACTGAAGCTGCCTCGGTCAACGACTGACAGCTTGCTTGAGCTCGCCCTCTGGGATTGGGCCAAAGAACGAGTTGCTCACGACACCGTCGTGAGCAACTACAAGCGTGGTAGGCACACCATCAATCTTGTAGCGCTTGTGGAGCGATGAGTCGATCGACACTTCGACATTCTGCACCGCAATGCTTTCCGACGCGAACTCGGTGACTTGGTCCCATACCGAGGCGCAGCCAGCACAGCTCGACGACGTGAAGACGATGACGATCTGATCAGCGGCTGGCGAAGCAAAGTCGTTGCGGTCCACCTGGCCAGGGGCCCGATACGACGGTGCTGTCGGCGGCTCGGGTCGCCGTCGCTGAAGAATCAATGCGACGACGACGGCGATGCAGGAGAGACCGATCAAAAGCATGATCTGGGCGGTAGTCATAGCCCGAACCCTACAGCCGCGACCTCACTCGAAACACCAGGCGATGACGTCTCAGCTTCCGCCAACGCCGTCGAGAACAATCTCGATGCCGGAGATTAATCACGACGCGAAGTATTCCAAAACTTCTTTGGATTATTTTGGTGACCAGGGGAAACGCGGCCTTGATTGTCACACCCGATCGTCATACTTAGACCATGATTCATTCACCTGTGCAGGAACAATCCCGCCGCAGAACCGGAGACCCGAACGCTGCGGAAACACTCGCCGCACTCGAGAACGCGGTCGCCAACATC
>JBBKWJ010000199.1:0-2943 GCA_037968895.1 Acidimicrobiales bacterium | reverse complement strand
ATCCACTTTGACGATGACTGGCTTCGAGATGGATGGCCCGACGCCGGCCTGCATCGTTTCTCCCCATTAGGCAACACCACCGGCGACATCAGCGCCACCGCTGACATCCGGAACCTCGCATGGCGCCTGCAGGTTGACTGCCTCGCGTTTGGTAGCGAGGTTGTATCACTCCATGACATCACGGCAAGCATCCTCATCAATAGCAATATTTGTGCGACCCCTACACCAGTCGGTGGAGGGATGGGCGCAATGACCGAGCGATCGGGTCACTCGTAACGCCGGTTACGTGGTCGCGCGTATCGATTGAACTGAATCGGATCGAGCTAAGAACCGCTGGCAGGCCACGTGTTGGGTTCGAACTCGACTAGCGCCCGAATCTGTGGAGCAAGATCTAACGACGGCTCCGCGATTGCGTCGATGCATCGTTGCAGCACTGGCCGAAAAACCGCTCGGGGAATTTTGCCATCGCTGATGATGTCATCGTCGTTGAGCAGCGGTCGGCCTTCGTAGTGAGCCACAACCGTGACCGCACCAGCAGAGCCCGATCCTGGGTCAACATGATCGGCTACGACCGACACCAACTCTTCGGCGCTGACCTGGACCTCTATCTGGTCCATGGAACGTCTACGGCTTGCATGGCTTCCCATCAGATAACCAGCACCGGTGGCGCCGATATATAGGGACCACCGAGTACTTTCGCGCGCCTCACCCACAGTCCAGCGAAAGGTGACATTGCCAAGGGCACCGGCGAAAGGACGAAGCAGCGCTTTGCCAGCATCACCACGTGGCGTCGTCCACTGGGGTCCACCATCGGAGCCACCGAGACGAAGCGTGAGGATCTCATTCCACACAAGACCAAGGTGAGCCTGGCCATCAAGCGCGTGCCACCGAAGCTGTCTCTCGAGTGAGTCATCCGCGGCGAGTTGTTCAGCGAATGCGGGGAGCGGTCCTGTCGCCTGCCCGTTCACTGCGAACTCAACGAGCAAGAAGTCGATCAGGAAATCGGCAAGTGAAAGCGAGCATCGCCCGCCGGGATAGGAATGAGGCTCATCGCCGATATTCCACTCGTATTCTCGGTCATACACCGCTGGATCATCTTCGTCCGGCGGGCATGACCACGAGGTCACACCTTGGTTCTCATACGCGAACTGAAGCAGCCCGTGCTGCGCAAACGTCTCAGAGTCACCTAACTGGTTTGGGTATGCGAAGAAGTTCTGATTCCAACCGAAGTAGTGCTCCATGCGCCTGACAGGCCATCGTTTGGCTGCTTCATAGAAGTCGCGCAAGACCATCGGGATCTCTAATCCGTCAAGCGAGGCGTCGATATCCATATCGGACAGCTCTCGCTCACCAGGATGGTCTTCAAACCACCAGTCGGCGAACGCAATGAACTGCCTGAACCGATCGATGCCTGCGGCTTGATCGAATTGCCATGGTCTCGGCTCCACCGCTTCAAGGTACACCCAGGCTTGTGGCGACACGGCCGCCCCGAACAACGCACGTCGCGACGCCCGTGGGAGGTCTATCCCAGCAACGATACGGCTCGATCGTACGGGCCGTCTGAGTACCGAAGTGTGCGATTGACCCGTCACAGATCGCCGGTTCCGTGACGCGGCTTACATTGTGCGATGGTTCAGCCGCTAGCGCCGACTTCCTCGACATCGTGCCGCCGACGACCCGACTTAGGGTTCGTTTTATATCGCAGCAAGTTAGCCAGGACCATGTGGTTTCCTACCGGATGGAAGGCAGGGGAATGTTAGGTCGTCGCATGCCGAGCGGAGCGAGCGACGCATCCTGGTGAGGTCGCATTCAGCTACGGCCTTCTGCTTCGAGTCCATTCGTGGATGTTCCAGTAGTCGCTATCCCATCCATTGGCCGCGCCGATTCCATCGATGTCGTTTGCGACCGCTGCGACGCTCCCTCGGTTGACGAGCGGGATGATGGCGCCGCTGTTGGCCGAAAGGATATCGTTGAGCCGAAGCACCAAATCGGCCCGGCTTGGATCGTCGAGTGGAGTTTCCAGAAGCTGCGCCGCCAGCCGGTCATATTCGACGTTTGCGAGTCGTGGCATGTTGCCACCTGCCCAGGAGTTCGCCAGCTCCGGGATCTCGGTGGTGGTCCATGAACTCAGATACGTCCCTGCATCTGGACGGGCCCAGCCGTTGGTGAACATCTCCATGTCACTGAAGAACTTCCATATGCATGCATCGCGCTCACACAAGCCATCGAAGAACAGATCGGCATCCTCATTTCGCATGGTGACGTCGATGCCGATGGCAACCCAGTACTCCTCGATCAAAGCCTGATTCGATTGGCGCACCGCGTTTGTCGACGAGACGAAGTCGAACGTTAGTGGGGTTCCATCGGGCAACTCGCGCACGCCGTCGCGATCGGTGTCGAGGTACCCAAGTTCCTCATCGAGGATCCGGTTGGCTTCCGCGATGTCTTGTGTCAGACACCAATCATTGGCGGTTGACGCCTCGGCGCCGACGGTCCACATGTTGCACGTTGGGGTGCCGGCCGGCCCGTATCCGACGAGAACGAGTTCGTCGCGGTTGATAGCGAGCGACAACGCACGGGCCAGCAGGCGGTTCTCGAAGAAGAATGGGTTGGGGTTTGCTCCGCCGAGATAGCTCGACCTGGCATCGCCGGCTGCACGGTTGTCGGTCTGGTTCAGATTGATGTGCTCGACGTTCGACGTGAACCCAACCACGACTTCGCCATGACCGAGGTTCTCCAGCTCTGTCAGGATTTCGGGTGCAACCTGCAGATTCCAGGCGTAATCGGCCGTCTCCGTTTCCAGAACAGACCGCGCTGCATCCTCGGGATCGCCGCCTCCTTCGATGACGACGTTGGTGAAGAATGGCTGACCGTTTGGAACGCCGCGAAAATTGGGGTTCCACGAATAGGTCAGGTTCCCGTTCGAGTTCTGTATGACGATGT
>JBBKWJ010000198.1:0-31690 GCA_037968895.1 Acidimicrobiales bacterium | reverse complement strand
ACCGATGCCGCTGGTGTCCAGGCGGTAAAGGACTACCTCGAGTTCGTTGTCCGTGAGGCGACGTCGCGACACGAGATCGGCATGAGCGCGGCAGACGCCGCTCGCGATATCTCGCTCGGTCCATACAACGACTGGCTCGACTCTGAGCGCATCGCCATCAATGTCGACACGGTGTATCGCGAGATCGCGCAGAGGTCTGGCACGAAAAATCCCGAGCAGACGAACGTGATCGAGCTGTTCAGGCGCATGGCGCAGCTAAAGCTGGGCTAGCGCAGCTGAAATTGGGCTAGCGGATCAGTTCGGCTGCGGCGTCGAGTGCGCTGAGCACCTCGGCTTCGTCACCCTGAGGCATGAAGAACGTTGCCCGCTTGACGCCAACCGCTTCGAGCTCGTCAAGCTTGTCGCGATTAGTCGGCGCACCAAAGACACCAAGTTCGACGGTCTTTGGGTCACGTCCGATCGACTCGCAGGCCTCGACGATGTGTTCCCAACCAGAACCGATAGCGGTTCTGGCGCCGATTGGCATCCAGCCATCGCAGAATTCCGCAATGTGTGCTGCGGTCTTGGGACCGACCGAACCACCAAGGATGACCGGTGGAACAACTGCTGGCTTTGGCCAAGCCCAGCTCTCGCTGAAGTTGATGTGCTCGCCGCTGAAGCTGGCCTCGTCTTTGGTCCACAGCTCCTTCATGGCAAGTACAGACTCGCGCAAGCGATCTCGGCGGTCGTTGTAGGCAACGCCGTGATGAGCCATCTCTTCTTTGTTCCAGCCGTAGCCGATGCCGAAGAGGAATCGGCCGCCAGAGATCACGTCGAGTGACGCAACTTGCTTTGCTGTCCAGATCGGATCCCGTTGGGCAACAAGGCAAATGCCGGTAGCCACCTTGATCTTCGTTGTCGTCGCGGCGACCGCGGTGAGGGCGACGAACTGGTCGTGTGAACGCCAGTAGTAGTCAGGAAGATCCGGAGCGCCTGGCCTGCCGCCCCACGGAGTCGCTCTGCTCGTCGGGATATGTGAGTGCTCGGGAAACCACACCGACTCAAAACCTCGTTCTTCGGCCGCCTTGCCGAATTCAACGGGGCCAATTGTCTGATCGGTTGGGAAGATTACGACGCCATATTCCATGAATCGCACGCTAGTTGAGGGCCGAGATCCACGCACATCCGCCCTTTCTTGGCCGGGTACTGTTGCCCGTGACGTTTGGGCATTCTTTCGCCAGACTGTTTGGGTGCGGAAATGGCAGAAGATGCGTGGGCGTATCGGCCACGCTCAGAGACGACCCTGGCGACCAGTAGCTGTCGCCGTTCTACTCGCGTTCCCCCTGACCAGCCTCGCAGCCAACCCTGTTGTTGCCAGCCCCGTGCTTACTGATCCGAATCTCGTCGCGACCCCGTTCGATGGCAGCAATGACGAAGCGGTCTTTGGCGAACGTATCGACATGGTCGACGCTGGAGTGCTCGTTCATGGCCGACGTGGCTTCGATACCAACACCGCAACCCTGATGATCAATGGCGACGAAGGCCGCACAGCGACGACAACGATTGAGGCCAGCGGGTTTATCGCCGGTGGCCGAAACACTGTCATAGCGATTGACCACGATGGCGACGATGCAACTATTCGCCGCTATGCGGTCGCCGATCAGAAACTCAAGCTAGTGCAAGAGATTTCGATGCCAAACGTCGGGCCCGACTACGGCAACGAGATCGCAGTGAGTGACAAGGCTGTTGTCATTAGCCGACCGAATGGGCCTGGAACCGACGTCATCGACCAGGAAGCTGATGAGGAGCCCCCAGCCGACGAGGTCGACATCTTCGTTCCCGGAATCGATAGTCACTTCTGGCTCGCCCAGACGCTGCAACCCCAGCTCAGCCATTTGCATCTCGCTATCGCAGGCGATGGCACCACGATTGCGGTTAGCGGCTCCGAATACTTCGCCAGCGACGGCAACCTGCGCGTCTTCTACCGGACGCCAGATAGCGACGAGTGGGAATCTGGTCCGACGATCGAGAACATCGGTGGGGGAGCGGTTGTCTCTGACAGCAGCGACATTTTCGTCCAGCGCAACGGTTACTTCCCTCGCCTAAGCGAGGTATGGACGGTTGTATCGCAGGGCGACGATGGGCTCACCCAAGTCGGCATCATCCCCGCGTTCGGGTCGGCGCTCGCAGTCGACTCGACAGCCATCGCCCTCGGTAACCCGACCGCGGGTCGAGTCATGCTCTTCGAGCGTCAACCCACCGACGCAGGCTCATTTCGTTTCCTACAGGCCATCACGCCTGACTCTCCGTCGAGCAATCGTTTCGGATCTTCAATTGCCTTCGATCGCGGCTCAGTCCTGATCGGCGTGCCTGCGCTCTGGTCTGGCGGCATCGCAAACGCGGGCGGGCTGCACAACTACATCATTTCCGACGGCCCAGTCGGATGCACGATCGTTGGCACTTCGGGTGACGACGTAATCGTCGGCACCAAGCAGCGCGACGTCATCTGTGGACTCGCCGGAAACGACGAAATCACCGGTCTTTCCGGCAACGACATCATCTATGGCGGCCCTGGCGACGACATCATCGAAGGCAACACTGGCCGTGATCTGATTTTCGGCGGGCCAGGCTACGACCAACTTCGTGGCGGCGCCCAGGACGACATCATCTATGGCGAGGGCGGAGTCGACGAGATCTTCGGTGGCGACGGATCAGACCGGTTGTACGGCGGCGACGACATCGACATCATCAAGGGCGGCGGCGGTGACGACTTCATCTATGGAGAATCGGGCAATGATCAACTCTTCGGCGAAGAAGACAACGACTTCCTCGATGGCGGCCCCGGCGCAGACCTTGTTCGCGGCGGCGATGACGAAGACACCCTCCATGGGGGGAGTGGCAACGATCTTCTCTTTGCCGGCCAGGGAGACGACGTACTCTCCGGTGGACTCGGCTACGACGACGCCGACGGCGGACACGACACCGACTGGTGCGACAAGTCAGTGGAGCTGTGCCGCCGAGCGAGTTGGGAAAATCATGAATCGGTTGAGGATGCGACAGGCCGCGATTAGCAGCTAGCGCCTATATGTGCAGTGCGTGCGCCACTGACGGGTTTCCGCCCAAACGGTTTGCCAGCGTGCTCGGCAGCTCATACGCCATTACGTCCCACATACGGTCGAGTAGGTGCGCTGCCATCAGCATCTCGTTGGTGATACCAAGTGTTGATTGACGGCGAAGCTTGTCAGCGAGCGACCGGATTCCGATAAGTGTTGCGGCAACGCCAAGGTCGAGCGGTGCTGCTCCTGCAGCTCTGGCGGCTCGAACGCGAGCCTCGGTGTCGACCAACAACCCATCGACTATCGAGTCGACCACTGCCTCGTAGTCTGAGCGCGGTCCGAGAGGATGGCGTAGCAAAAGCGTTTGTGTCGCGCTCTTTCCGGCCTGGTGTCCAAGCCGGTACATCTGCGCCTGTACCCCAGCGACCCACGCCTGGCGGCGCGATCTGGGCGCTGCGGGCGGGGGTTGTGGTGCAGCCATCGGCACCGAGCGCGTTGCGTCGTAACGTTCGCGTAGGTCGGGGTTGGACAACACTCGCCATGCTTCGTTGAGGCGGGCCATTGCGTCGACGGTGCCGACAGACTCGGCCACGTCAGGGTGCAGGATCCGCGCCTGCGAGCGATAGGCCGCGCGGAGCTCGTCGAACGCGGCAAGCGGGGCGACCCCCAAAATTGCGTAGTAGTCCAAAGCAACGACGGCCACCGGCCCAGTTTGGCAGATGGTGCATCAGTTTCGGCGCCTTCCTGCCGATAGTTACGTATGGCCAGGCTTTTCGCCCGCGTAACCAGGCTGGCGTTTACGATTAGCGCCTTTGTTCTTGCGTCTGCCGCCGCGCTTGCACCGATTGTCTATCTCTTACGGCGAATGGGTGTCGGTTAGTCTTGCGCCATGACTGATCCGGTGCTGCTTCACATCATCCATCGCGACGAGTGGAAGACGGTTTCGAGCCAAATCGAGTACCGAACCGAGTCACTCGATACTGAGGGATTCATTCATTGCTCGTATCCACACCAGGTCCTGACGCCAGCGAACGAACGGTTCCATGGCGTCAAAGGGCTGCTGTTGTTGACCCTCGACCCAGGTGCGCTCGACGCCCCTCTCGTCGTCGAGGATAGCTATGGGGGAGGGGTCGCCTTTCCGCACGTTTACGGACCGATTCCGGTTGCAGCCGTGACGGCTGTTATCGAGTTCCCTTGCGAGTCTGACGGCAGCTTCCAACTCCCCCTCGCGCTCGTCGAGTAGCACAACAAACACCTGGTCACCTGCTTCTCACGAGCCATTCGACCTACACGTCCTGCCCGATGACCCCTCACACCGAGTGCACATCTGCCCGTGGCGGAGGTGGTCAAATGCGGCCAGACTGCGTTGATGCCTGTTGTCCTTTTGGCGCTCGGAGCCGGATTCGTTGTGTTTGTGGCGCTTACCGTTTTCGCAGTGCTCTATCGCTCCGCGACGAGCGGGCGCAGGCCTTCGGCGGAGTTCTGGCACGGTCTATTCCGAGGCACCGACCTCTGACCGTGGACGGCCACCCGCTGACCGGCAAGACTCGGCGAATGGGTCCAACCAGCGAATGCGAACAAGATGGTTAGCGCTCTGTGGACGGGCCGCTAAACAGCGACGAGCCAACGTGGGAATCTGTCGGCTCCGCGTTTCGGCTCGCGCCGGCCGCGGCGAATACTTCCCAACCGGGGACGCGTTGTTCGACGACCAGTTCGTCGTTCGAGCCGAAGCTGGGCCGGCCGTGTTGAAGTACTTGTCGAAGGAGCAATTCCTCCGCTGGCAACGATTGGCGACATCCTGCGAGCCCAGGCCCAAGTGATTGCCTCGATCGAAGCAGCAGGCGCTCACTGAGTTGGAGCCAACAGAGTTAGAGCAAACAGAGAAGACCGTTGGACGGCTCGATTGTTGCCGGAGCCGACTTCCAAGCTCCAAGAATCGACCGAACTTCCCAGCGCCACGGCTGACCGAGCAAGGTGACCCCGATGGTCTCGGAGAAGTCAGTCGACGACGTCACGACCGTATTTAGCACTGCCCCGTTCGAGATCCGGATCCGCTTGACCTCGTATTGAGTAACTCCGACGGTCGCGCCCGGATCCCAATCGAGGTCGGCCCGACAGTCAAGAAGCACGAAGCTAAGCGACGCAGTCAGATTGGCGGGAGAATCAATCGTGATCGAGGCTGCGTGGTTACTCGCGTTTGTGGTGGTCGCCGAGAACTGAGCACCAGACGTCCCGATTCCGAAAGTTGATATTGATGCGAGTACGGCGGCGAGAGTGAGAACACCGCGGAAACGAATCGACCGAATCACGACGTCGGCCCAAATAGCAGCGTTCTCGCCAAGGCGTCGCCGTCCTGGCCAAGGAGTTCGAAGGGGCTAGGTAGCTCATCGGCGAGAACACCGAGCGAGGAGAGCGGTGATGCGAGCTCGAGGACCGAGGTGTCCAGGGCCTCGGCCAGCGTTGCGCTCGACGGGTCGCTCGTTCGACGGCGGTTTGGGCCGTCTGGAGCGGCTCGGCCAAGCGACAGCGCCCGATATTGCAGGCACAGAAGCTCTATTGATTCGATCTTGTATCGGTGGGTTTCAGCGGGTGCTACGACAATCAGATAACGGTTGCGGCTGATGGCAACGGCGATGTGGCAGTTTCGCTCGGCGTCTCGGCCCACAACGGCGGCCCCGTCAGCCGCGTTTGCCCGATCGACTAGCTCGCGACCCAAGAACCGATCGTTCGAACTGCAAACTCGAGCCTTGCCATTTGCCAGGCGTCGTGCCTCGACACAGAGCACCTCGTCGGCATTGTTGACAGCGCGAGCAATCGCAAGACAACCGAGCATCGTCTCTTGGAGAACGTTGCTGCGGTTGCTCGCAACGACAGTCGCTCGGCGATAGTCCATCGCTCGTTGCGCGAGCAGACCGGCGACGATGCCAGAAACATAGGCAACGATCCACAGCACCACGAGCGTCAACGCGGCCTCGGTCACGGGCTGTGACGCACCGTCCCAAGTCCAAACACTCCACGTCATCACGGTAAACGATGCGACCACCCACATGACCGTCATGGCACCGATGCCAACGGCGACCGCCACATGCACCAACGGGAGTGCGAGAATCAACAACATGGCGTCGGTTGACTCAGCCCCGACCGCAGCGAGGACAGCTAGCACGACGGTGCAATCGAGAAACGCCGTCGCCACTGCGAGCCCAGCCCTAGAGGTTTTCAGCTTCGCCTGGACAACTGCGGTTGCGACGATGAGGCAAGCGCCTCCCAGTCCAAGGATGAGCGTGGTACTGATGTCAGTCCGAACGTGCTCAATCACAACCGCTGCGACCAGGACGGCCGTCGCGACGCGGAGCTTAACTAGCTGGCGCACGATGGCCCGGCTTGTCTCGTTCGAGTCACCTCGATCCGGTCCGTGCTCGCTGTTCGATTGCCGGCGTTTGGTGAGCCGCATAGCCGTCCTCTTTCTAGAAGAACAGATCGGCCGTCAGCGCCCAAGAGTGAGGGCGAAAGCGAAGGAATCGATCCGACGAGCCACCAACCAGGGCTTCCCTGCCGCGTCGGGCTATCGCGCCACGGATCGTCCCTTTCGTCTCGGGCCAGCGTCGATGATTGCAGCATCACGATGGAGGCAAGTATGAAACCTATGAGCAACGGCAGATCGTTTTCGAGGTACCAAAGGTTGGGCAGCCCAATCCAGGGGATGACCATAAAACCATCACCGGCGATCATCTCGCTTGACACCGGTGTTGAGTCGGCCGAGCGATTGGCATCGCCCCGCGTGGTCGCGGTGCCATCTCGATTTACTCGTACAACCCGATGGATGGTTGAGCCGGTTCCGCTGTCAAAGACAATGACCGCGCCCGTCTCGATGGTGTTGGCCTCGCTCGCGGCCGGCGCATCGTGATACACCACGACATCTCCCCGACGTAGAGCAGGCTCCATAGAGCCGGAAGCCACCACCGTCGCGCCCCAGCCCGGCACCAACGACGCAGTTGCGGCGAAGACGCCGAGCGTGAGCTCGACAGTTGCGAGGAAGATGCCGGTTAGGCCGAGAGCGAACTTGACTCGTCGTCTACGTTCGTCTCGATCCACTCGGATCAGCCGCCTTGGGTTTCCCAAGTGAAGCCGAAGTCAGCGGTTGAGCCTGCGCCGCCACCGTTCACTGGGGTCACTGTGACGGTGAACCTGTATGACCGGGTGAGATCGAGTGTGTCGGTTGGGTCCCAGGTGCCGACGCCGTTCGTGTAGTCTCCGCCGAGTGCAGGCAGGGGACCGTCGTAGAGGATCGACTCTGCGACGAAACCGAGGCAGTTGTCGAAGCCAGCTGTGATTCCGACGATCGTACTCTGCTCGATCTTCACACTGAGGTGCGGAGCAAGACCGCCAGTAGCGGAGGCCAGGTAGACCTTGACTGCGTTCGGATCGTAATCGCCAGCGTAGGTGACGGTGATGCACGACTCCATCGAATCGCCGTCGGTCATCGTGGCGGCACCAACCTCAGGGAACATTGCCACCCCAAGGTCGTTGTCAGTCAGCGTGAGTTGGCCCGTCTCGGCGTAGTTGTCGATGTTGTCGGTTGTAGCCACAAAGGCGGCACGTGACACCGACATCACGAGGAACCCGACGAGGATGATTGCGGTACCTATGGCACTGAATCGTGTCATGGCGGTGCCCGAGCGTCCACCGTTTGCGTCCATCATTGCGTGTTCCTCAAGTTGCATTCTTCTGTCCATTCTCACGTTGATTGCTGACTGGTATTCGTGCGGTGGTGATCGACCTGTCGAGCAACTACTTTGAGCGGAAATACCTACGAGACGGCCAATGGGGCCAAAAGGCCCAGATGAAAGTCCCGGCGTAAGCTGGCAACCCTCTCGACGTAACAGACATAATGCTCATTATGCAGCACTTATTGATTTGAGCTAGTCCCCGCTTGCGTCTTGGCCCCCTTTCGGTTCGGACTATGGTGGTGCCTGATTCGACAAGGAGGGCACACATGAGGGTTCGATTCAGGGTCTTGGCCGTTGCTATGGCCTGCGTTACGGCAACGATGGCCACACCAGCTCTGGCCGCCAAGGTCGATACCGGCACCGACGGAGTCGTCGAGTTTGCCGGCCGCACTTGGATCGTCAAGGAAAGAAACGAAGCTGTTGGACCAGGGCCAAATTTCTTCGCAGGCGAGAATGTGTGGGTCGACCGAAAGGGCAACCTGCATCTTCGCATCGTCCCCGCGAATGGGCGTTGGACAACAGCAGAGGTCTACACCGAAGCCACGCTCGGTTATGGCCAGTTCACCTACACGGTGAAGTCGCGAGTGGGTCGACTCGACCCCAATGTTGTCCTCGGAATGTTCACCTGGGACGAGGGCGCTCCCCCGTACTACTCCGAAATCGATATGGAGGTTGCCAAGTTTGGCGACGCTGATCGACTCACAAACGCGGAGTATGTCGTGCAGCCATACAACGAGCCAGGCAATCGCTCGCCGTTCCTTGTCGCCAATCGTCCGAACACGGCGTTCACAATGAATTGGTCAGCCGACGTGGTTGAGTTCAGTTCGGTGGAGCGAGGCCGCACACGCTCGTTCTGGTCGTTTGATGATGCGTCCGCCATTCCCGTGCCTGGCGATGCCCGAGCCCGGATCAATCTCTGGCTCTTTCAAGGCAAGGCGCCAACCGATGGCCAGCCGGTAGAGATTATTGTGTCCGACTTTCAGCACATTCTTAACTAGACGGAAACCTTCGCCTTGGTGAACTGCATGACACCGTCTTCGACTTGGCCTTTACGGAACAGCTTCTTGTCTGCCGCGTAGCTCTGGGTGTTGAGCCAGGGCTCGCGGTTGCCTTGCTTAGGCAATTGCGACATCACCCGCTGCAAGTAGCCAGCAGAGAAATCGTTGACCCAGGGAGCCAGCTCCATGTCGGCATCGGATGCTCGCAGTCGTGGCGTACAAACTTGTGTCCGCGTAGTTGCCATATGATTTACGATGCCACATACAGCTTTAGCCACTAGGTCAGCCCGTAACGTCCATGACGCGTTGATGTAGCCGAAGCAGGTCGCAAGGTTCGGCACGTCAGAGTAGGCGAATCCCTTGTAAGAAACGGTCTCGGAGAAGTCGATCGCTTCGCCGTCGTTGAAGAGCTCCATCTCACCGAGCGTGACGACAGCGAGGCCCGTGGCCGTAACAATGATGTCAGCCTCAAGCTCCTCCCCCGTGTCGAGAAGAATCCCACTCTCTGTAAACCGATCAATTGTGCTCGTAACCACGTCGGCCTGACCTGAACGAATCGCCTTGAACAGATCACTGTCTGGCACCAGGCATAGGCGTTGATCCCACGGGTTGTAGCTTGGCGTGAAATGGGTGTCGACGTCGTAATCGGGGCCGAGTTCCTTGCGAACCATCTTCAGCAGCTTGCGCTTCACCTGTTCCGGGTGCGTACGCGTTCGTTTGTAGAACCAGCCGCCGAGCGTGACGTTTTTCCAACGAGTAAGCCTGAAGGCCACGCCGTCTGGCAGAACCTTGCGTAGCGCATTGGCGACTGGGTCCTTGGCCGGGGCCGATACGACGTACGTCGGCGAGCGTTGCAGCATCGTGACCGACTTCGCATCAGGGGCCATTGCTGGCACGAGCGTTACCGCTGTCGCTCCCGAGCCAATGATGACGACCCGTTTGTCCTTGTAATCGAGGTCGTCTGGCCATTCTTGGGGATGCACCACAACTCCCCCAAAGTCGTCTCGTCCTTCGAAGTGTGGCGAGTGGCCGCCCTTGTAGCTGTAGTACCCCGAACACATGAAGAGGTAGTTGCAGGTGTAGCGAAGCGGTTCGCCGTCGTGAGTTGCATGAACGGTCCACAGCGCGTGCTCGCTCGACCATTCGGCCTTAGTCGCGAGATGACGGAACCGGATTTGTTCATCGATCCCAAACTCGGCGACCGTCTCATTGAGATACGACAGGATCGATGGCCCATCGGCGATGGCTTTCTCGGCCGTCCACGGCTTGAAGCTATAGCCGAGCGTGTGCATATCGCTGTCCGATCGAACGCCCGGATAACGAAAGAGATCCCAGGTGCCACCAAGATTCTCCCGGCCCTCGAGAATCAGGAATGACCGATCAGGACTGAGTGTCTTCAGGTGATAGGCAGCACCGATCCCAGAGATCCCTGCGCCAACGATAAGGACGTCTACGTGTTTCACCTGGATGACAGTAGTACCAAGGCCGAGCTACTCCCCTACTCCCTACTCCCCTACTCGTCGCGCTCCTTGGAGCGGCGATCGAAATGGGAGATGACAATCCAACGCATGACCTTTTTCTCAATGTCGTAGCGCTCGGCAAGGTCTGACACGTCATCGCCGCGGTCGATGTCGGCTACAAGCCGGGGGTTCGCCTCCAGCGCTGCGTCACGTACCTCGACGTACTTCACGGCTCGTTTCACTGTTGTTGGCGAGCAGCTCCAACGCTTTGCGGTATCCGCTATCGTCAATCCGTCGTCGCGGTCGGTCGCGAGCGCTTCGTAGTCATACTTCGCGGTTGGGCCCAACGGACGTGAAGCGATAACGGCCAGACCCAGCGCCACATCAGCCCGTTCGTCTGCACCGGCGGCGGACACGAGATCTCCGAGTCTGAACGCTTCGGTCCCGAGCACCGTCCAGAGTCGATGAGCGGCTTCATATTCCGCCCGTCGCTCGAGTTCCAGCGCAGCGCAACGCAAATCGCCGAACCGTAGGGCCGCGTCTGAGCCGGACAGTCCGAGCTCTACAACGATGACATCTGGCGTCAGCGACGCGTGCAGCGGAGCGAGCCGGATGGTGCCGGCGGCATCGTGTCCATCGACAATCGACACAATGGCGTTGTCACCGACCGACGTTGCTGAGCGTGTTGTCTTTGCCATTTCGCACCCTTTGCGTACCGAGATCAGGCAGGCCGACGAGCGACCCAGTTCCCCTATCGGCACGTTTCCAGTATTGCTGAGGGCAGGTTTTTACCTACGTGAAGCGTAGACTTGCGGGTTGTGACTACAGAAGTACTTGCCACCGTCTCACTTACCATCGCTACAAACCAGTGGGACGTCTCTGAAGAGGCGCTCCTCGCCGACCTCGCAAAGAAGCCTGTCGGACCGGTTGAAAAGGACGGCAAGTGGCAGCTGCCTACTTCCTGGCTCGACGAAAACTACGAGCGTTCCCAGGTCATCGACCTGCGAGACATCGGCTCAGAGCTGGCCACCGTCCTCGACCATCTCCTCCTTACTCAAGTGAGGCTGAGCGAATCTGAGGTTCGAGCTGCGGTTGCAGAGACCGAGGTCAAATACCTCAATCGTGACGTCACTCGCCTCGAAACCGAACTCCAGCGGGCCGAGACAGATGCTGAGCACTGGATGGCCGAGCACGATCGTCGCGAAGCCGATCTTTTGGCTGAACAGAAGAAAGCCGCAGGGTCTGAGGCCAAAACCGACGAACTGCGCCACCAGCTTGGCCAGACCGAGATCAGGCTCGACGACACTTACCGTGAGTTGCTCAAGCTCCAGAACGATGCCGACGCCGCAGCGGCCAAGGGCCGCTTCGGCCGAATCCGGTCCCGCAAAGCGCGTCCTTAAGAAGTAAGGACTCGGTCCGAGTCCGTTCCGCCTTCCGTCATGTGGCTCCCCTGGGACTATTCCCTCCTTCTCGCCTGTGGCTTCCTCGCCCTCCGCTGGGTGCTACTTCGATGGGTTCCGTCAGGTCGTGGCCCCGGTGTTGCTGAATTCTTGCGTGAAGCCACGATCGTCGCCGTGCTCTATGCCTGCTGGCAGGTAGCAGGTCGACTCTCGGTATTCCAGATTGACGATGCCGTCGAACGTGGCCAGCAGCTTTGGGACCTCGAGCGAGCGATGAAGTTGCCGAGCGAGATAACGGCCCAGCAACAACTCCTCCCCCACGGGTGGGCCGTCCAGGTCGCAAATATCTATTACGCCGGTTTCCACGTTCCTGGAATGGGCGTCTTCTTACTCTGGCTCTTCATGCGACACCGCGACCTCTTTCCCCAATGGCGCAACACGCTTGCTGGTCTCACCGCAATTTGTCTCCTCATTCAGCTCATTCCCGTCGCTCCCCCACGGCTGATACCCGAAATCGGCCTCATCGATACCGGCATCCTTTACGGGCAATCGGTCTACGCCACGATGGGATCGACTCGGGCCGGACAGCTTCAGGCCATGCCATCGCTGCACGTTGGCTGGGCGGCACTCGTCGGCTATGCCGCGTACGTATCGTCGACATCACGGTGGCGATTATTGGGCGCATTTCACTTCGCGGCAACGTTTTATGTGGTCGCAATCACGGGAAACCACTACTGGCTCGACGGTCTCGCCGCCATGGCCATCCTTATTCCCGTTGCCGTAGTGGCTGCTCAGGTCGCCAGGCGACAAAAGGCTCGTCGTTAGCGTCATCTTTCGCCCGTAGCTGCCGATCAAGACTGGGTATGACCACCGACCTGATTGAGAAGCTAGGCCTCCGCATTCCGGGGTCGATCGAAGAGCTTGACATCCCCCGAGGCCTCATTGAGGACCTCTTTGTCCGACGGCTACTCATTTCGCGAAGCGCGACAATCGTGTCGATCTCTGACGCACTCGCCATTAGCCCAGCTATTGGCCGCGAAGTAGCCGACGAGCTCCGCGACCGAAAAGAGGTCGAATACCTCGGACTAGAGGGCCGCGACTACCGACTCGGCCTTACGTCGCAGGGCGAAGTGAATGCGAGGGAACGGGCCAAGGGCTCCACCTACAGCGGCCACGCCCCTGTGTCGCTCGAGGAGTACACACGAATCGTGTTGCTCCAAAAGTCGGTGATGAATCTGAACCGAGACACTATTCGCAGCGCGTTTGGTGACCTTGTGGTCGCAGACGAACTCCTTGATCAGCTCGGCCCCGCGTTCTTGAGCGATGGCGCAATTTTCCTCTACGGTCCCCCCGGAACGGGCAAGACGAGCCTCGCCGAGCGAATGATTAAGATTCACAAGGATCAGGTTGTCGTTCCGCGCGCCGTCCAAGTTGATGGCCAGATCATCATGGTGCACGACCCTGCCGTGCACCGAGAGGTAGAAATCCAGCCAGCAGGGCTCGATCAGCGCTGGGTCCTTTGTGAACGCCCGCTCGTCATTGTCGGTGGCGAACTGTCGGCGTCAATGCTCGACCTTCAATATGACCTGGTCTCGGGTGTCTACACCGCACCGATCCAGATGCAAGCAAACAACGGCATCCTCGTCGTGGACGACTTCGGTCGCCAGCAGATCTCGCCTACTGAGGTCCTCAACCGTTGGATTGTCCCACTGTCGCGTGGGATTGACTTCCTCCGGCTCGTCAGCGGAATCAAGTTCACGATCCCGTTCGAGCTCAAACTCGTTGCGTCAACCAACCTCGACCCAAACGACCTCGGCGACGACGCCTTCCTGCGTCGTCTACGGAACAAAGTGTTCGTTGGTCCAATCAGCGACAACGCTTTTAACTGGATTCTTGTGCGTGTCGCGAAGGCGAAAGGCATCGAGGTCTCCGCCGACGATGCGGCCCACCTTCGATCGGTCGCAAAGAAGTTTCTCGGCGAGCTTCGGCCATATGTCGCCGTCGATTTCTGCGACCTCATGATTGGCATATGTAACTACGAAGGATTCCCTCGCAAGCTCGACTCGAAGATGATTGACCGCGTGGCGTCCGTCTACTTCTTGCAAGACCCAGACGAGTTTGTAGCGGAAGCAGAAATCCCAGCCGCACACACACCAATCGCAGCCGCGGTGAGCCAGCAGCCTGACGCTGCGGTCCTCGCACCCGTACCGGCACCCCATAACGCGACCTAAGCCCTATCATTCGGGCTGCGATGAGGTCCTTAGAAACAATGCCGACTGAAAGCGACCTTGTTAGCGAACTCGCTACTGGTCGATCGAGAGCACAGACTGCCCGCTCCGTGCTCCTTGCGGTGTACGTCGCGGTCATGTTGTGGCATTGGAGCACCTACGGTCTGCCTCTTGAACGACTCCAGGTCTTCGGCTGGATGCTCGGCGGCATTCTCATCCTCCGCCTCGGGCGCTCATTCCGAGAACTTGGGCTACTGGTGACAGACTGGCTGCCACTTGTAATATTGCTCGCTATCTACGACCTCACTCGCGGTCTCGCCGACACAACGGGCATGCCTATCCAGCGGGAGTCTGTGATTCGGATCGAGGAGACGCTGTTCGGCTCCCCGGTGCCGCCGGTGCGGTGGCAAGCCCAATTCCTCGACATTGATGGACCGGCCCAATGGTGGGAGGTTGCTACCTCGCTCACCTACTTCTCGCACTTCATCGCCAGCTTCGCGTTGCTCGCGATTCTGTGGGTCAAAAGCCATAAGGACTTCCGAGCCTTTCGGCGCCGCTTTCTGTTACTTACTGCGATCGGGTTAACCGGTTACATCCTCTTCCCCACCGTGCCGCCCTGGATGGCGTCTGAAGCCGACCTTATTGGTCCGATAAAGCGCGTTGGGCTTCGCGGTTTCCAAGTCTTCCACTGGCAGACAGCCGATGTCTTCTTGGTCTACGGCTCTCGGTTTAGCAATCGTGTTGCCGCAATGCCATCGCTCCACGGTGGCTGGTCAATGCTGATCGCTCTCTTTCTCACCCGGTATGTCCCGAATTGGGCCAAGCCCCTGCTCTTCCTCTACCCCGCGCTGATGCTCTTCACCCTTGTTGTCGGCGGCGAACACTACGTCTTCGATGTCGTGATGGGATTCGTGTGCGCGATCGTGAGTGCACTGCTGATGCAATGGCGTGAGCGATACCTCGACGCTGCTTCGTGATTCTGTGGATAACTTCCTGAATCCACAGGGTTGTCCCTCTTGCTCCCCACAGGCCACTGCCGTCAGGATGAATGATGAGACGACAGGAGGACTCATGGACGGCTACGTGATCACACTCAGCAATGACCGGGTCGAGCGGGTTGAAGAAGCAAACGGCTACCAGGCCGAAGGCCCGCTCACCACGTTCTTCAGCAACGACAGCTCCCGGAACGTGCTGGATTCGTGGTCAACCCGCTACGCCTCGTATCGCACGACGGAAATCATCGCCATCCGCCGAGCATCGATGATGGCCGCGTGAGCGACACGGTCGCTCCCTCCGCCATTCGAAACGCTCTCGCTGAGCTTCACGACACCATTCTCGACTGGGTAATTGCGTTGCTCAGAACCCCGAGTATCACGGGCAACGAGGCCGCCGCGCAGCGGGTAGTAGCCCAAATCTTGGGTGAGCTGGGATTGAACGTCGACGTATTCACACCCGATGAGTCGCTTCGAGACCATCCATCATTCTCCGACGACGGTCTTCCAATCGACCGACCAGTAGTAGTCGGAACGCGGGTGGGCAGCGTCGTCGGGGCGCGCAGCGTCATCTACAACGGCCACATCGATGTTGTCCCGCCCGGCGACGAGCGGCTATTTCCTCATGGCGCATGGGACGCCAATGTGAGCGACGGCAAACTCTGGGGCCGAGGGGCCTGTGACATGAAGGGTGGTCTTGTATCTGCCATCGCCGGAATCGCCGTGCTGAATCATCTGGGAATCGAAAGCCCCGGTGACATTTCGATCCAGAGTGTCACTGGCGAAGAGTCAGGCGGAGTCGGCACGTTGGCTGCGGTTGCTCGCGGCTATCGAGCCGACGCAGCAATCATCTTTGAACCGACAAAACTCAACATGTGTCCGGTCGGCGCCGGCTCAGCAAGTTTCCGACTCCATGTCGAGGGCAAAGCGGCGCACGGGGCGCGCCGCCACAGCGGAGTGAGTGCGATCGAGAAGTTCTTCCCACTGCAGCAGGCGCTTGCCAACTACGAACGACGACGTGATGCCGCCTTCTCCCATCCGGCGTATGCCCCGCACGAGGTAGTCGCCCCGATTAGCGTCGGGATCATTACTGCTGGCGACTGGCCTTCAACAGTGCCAGATCTGCTGATCGCCGAGGGCCGAGCAGGCGTACTCCCCGGTGAGCGTCTCGCCGAAGCTCGCGCCGAATTCGAACAGGTTGTGGCCGCTGCTGCAGCCGAAGACGAGTGGTTAAGTGCCCACCCTCCCCGAGTTGAGTGGTTCGAGGGCCAGTTTGAGCCGGCCGCCACTCCGCTTGATGCCGGACTGCTCACCCATCTTGGGGCGGCTCACGAGCACCTCGCAGGAACTGCGCCAACCGTGGAAGGCGTGACCTATGGATCTGACCTTCGGTTCTTCACGAACGACGCTGCAATGCCAGCGGTGTTGTATGGGCCAGGTGATGTTGACCTGGCCCACACCGTTTCTGAGCACGTTGCAATCGACGAGCTTTTTGCGGCAGCAGAAGTGGCTGCCCTCTTTGGGGCAACGTGGGGAACTGCTGAATTGCCAGAGTGACTTAGGCGGCCGCGAGTGATGCGTCGGGGTTAACCTCAGCCAGATCGAAGACATCGCCGCAGTTGCGGCAGCGACGAAGATCGTCTTCGACGTTGTGACTCACTGGTGCCAGCAGGCGGTGATCGCTCATGCTGGCTGTCATCGAGCATGTTGGACATGTGATGTGTGGAGACATATGTGCTCCTCCTTTCAATACGTAGACACCAAATGGTGCGGAAATCGAGTAGTTGGCCGTTTGCGTGAGGCAAGGCCTCATGCCCTATCGGCAGATAGGTACTGCATGTGAGTCTTTCGACCTAGCGGCCAGGCCAAATGGCCGAGACCAAAGCGACGAACCGCATCGCGGCTAGCATCGCTTCATGACTGAGTCGCTCCGGGTGCTGACCGATGAGTTTTTCTTGGCTCGCAAACCCAAGAAACACTCAGAGCACACGCTCGCTGCCTATCGCCGCGATTTCGATGCAATCATCGTTCAACTAGTGGAAGTGTTGGAAACCCCAGCCAACGAACTCACAATTGAGCATCTTAGCATCCGATCGCTGCGTCGCGCGTTCGCGGGTATATCTCATCAATCCGCCTCCACCATCGCTCGGACCTGGTCAACCTGGAATCAGCTCTACACATTCCTTGTTGCCGAAGGCGTTGTCGAAGGTAATCCGATGGCCGCTATCGAGAAGCCGAAGGCTGGCAAGAGTCGACCGAAGGCAATCACAGGCGATGACAGCATCGAGCTCCTCCTCCAGGCCGCGGCGAGCAAGGGCAAAACCGTGCGAAACCCGTGGCCAGAGCGAGACCTCGCAATAATCGTGACTCTGATCACCTGCGGTCTGCGGCTTTCCGAGCTGCTCGATCTCACAATGCGGTCGATCGACGGCCCACCAGGCGATCGTGTAATCGGCGTACGGGGAAAGGGCAACAAGGAGCGAACTGTTCCGCTCGAACCCGTGGTTGAGTCACTCATCGCGACCTATATCGAGACCCGCCTCCGTCGGTTCCCAGGCCGAATCAGGGTCGATGCCGCGCTCTTCGTCGGTAACGATGGCACACCAATGAAAAGAGGCGGACTGCAATACCTGGTCGACCGACTTTACCGAGAGGCCGGAATCCGCTCCCGGGTTCCGGCTGGCGCTCTTGTCCACGCCCTCCGACACACGTTTGCTACCAGTCTCGCCCGGAATGGGGCCTCCGGCACCGAGCTACAACGCTTGCTTGGCCACGAGTCACTCGCCACAACACAGCGATACGTCGACGCCACTGCACGTGAAGTCCGAGACGCGGCGAAGACGAACGATGCGTACCGTGCGCTGCGAACGGTCACGCCGTTTGTGTCGCCCCAGCACGACGAGCCAAACGCCGACTCGCTCTAGCCATCGACTGCGTCCCAAACATCGCCTCTGAGGTTGGCAAATGGCCCCAGCTCGCGGCACGATTGCTAATTCTCCGCGCACGCGAAAGGCAGGGGCCCACTTATGGCTCACCGGCTTGAGGTCGAACTAACAAGTAGCCGTGAAGACGGCACATGGACATGGCGCGCTGCTGGCGCGAAGCAGCCGAAGGGCGAGCTGACGAGCAGCCTCCTCTATGACGGTGCCGAAGTAGGCGACGTTGTCCGCATTGAGGCCGAGCAGCACATCGACGGCTTTGAGGTCGTCCAGGTCTTCGCTCCGAAGAAGAAGAAGGGCAGAGACGACCTACTCGAACTCAAGCGCCGCGAATTCAGCGACGACGAGCTCGTTTCCGAGGTCCGAGCATCGCGCGGCGGTCGAGATCGAGACGGCAAGGGTGGCCGTGGCGATCGCAAGGGTGGACGCGGCGCTGACCGCAAAGGCGGGCGCGGCGAGCGCTCGGGCGGCCCACGTTCGGGCGGCGACCGGCGACCACGTGCAGCCTCAGAGGCTGAGCAACGTCCAAAGCCAAAGCGTTTGAGGGCTGGCAACCAGCACCGCCAAGCGGTTCTGGCTGAAGTGCCGGAAGAGTTTCGCCCAATCGCTGAGCAGGTCAGCCGCGGCGGCATGCCTGCTGTGCGGACAGCCATCGAGAAGCAGAATGCCGAGGCCGTTGCCGCTGGCACGCCGCCAATCAATGCCGACCCGATCATCTCCATCGCCGAGGGCCTCGTGCCTAAGTTGCGCACTGCAGAGTGGCGTGACCGGGCCGAAGCGGCCCTGAAAGACCTCGAAGAGCTCGATCTACGCGACCTTCGCTCAGTCATGGGCGCCGCAGAGAGCGCAGGCCGTGACGACGAGTCACGAGCCCTCGTTGACCAGCTCCGAGCCGGACTCAACGAACGCATCGAGAAGGACCACCAGCAGTGGCTGTCCGACCTCACCGAAGCAATGGGCCAGGGGCGCACCGTGCGTGCGCTACGTCTGAGTTCCCGTCCGGTTAAGCCAGGCGCTCCGCTTCCGACCGAACTTGCAAACCAGATGTCAGAAGCGGCGTCGCAGGCCTTGGCCGAAGACGTTGCTCAGGATCGTTGGGCCACCGTCCTCGACGCCGTTGCGTTCTCGCCAATCCGAAATGCCGTGACCCCTCATGGCAAGCCAGCCGAGCCAGGCAAGGACCTCCTTGACGCTGTGCGTCGCGTCGCCGACCGGGTGCCTGCGATTGCGGCCCTCTTCGGCGTCGACCCGTCCGAAGCAACGAAGAGGCGCCGTCCTCGACGAGGCAAGCAAGGCGACGCCGCCAAGAAGGGCAATACAGCCAAGAAGGGCGCCCCGAAGGCAAAGAAGGCGCCGAAAGTGGCGCCAGAGGCCGCACCAGCAGCGGACGCCGCCGAAGCTCCGAAGATTGAGACTGCACCAGCAGCGGACGCCGCCGAGGCTCCGAAGACTGAGGCTACACCCGTGCCGGACGCCATCACAGCGGCCCCAGTGCCAGACGCCATTGCGGCGGCCCCAGTGCCAGATGCCATCACCGCGGCTCCAGTGCCAGACGCTATCGAGGCGGCACCAGCCGAAGATGCTGTCGAAGCGGCACCAAGCGACGATTCGAAGCCAGCGAGCTAAGTCCTCTACGGTGAGGCGATGCCAATCGAATACGCGGTCGCAGACCACATCGCACTGATCACAATCAACCGGCCCGAAGCCCGCAACGCGGTCAACGAGGCAGTAGCAAACGGAATTGAAGACGCCCTCGACCAGATGGAGAACGACCCAGACGTGTGGGTCGGGATCATCACCGGTCGGGGGCCCGTCTTTTGTGCGGGCGCCGATCTAAAAGCGGTCGCCGCCGGCAACGCCAGACTCAGCACCAAGCGAGGCGGATTCGCTGGCCTGGTCGCCCGTGAGCGCACAAAGCCACTTATTGCGGCCTGTGACGGCCCCGCACTCGCCGGCGGCACCGAGATCGTTCTTGCCTGCGATCTCGTTGTAGCTTCGTCTGCGGCCCGCTTTGGGGTACCCGAAGTAAAGCGATCTCTCGTTGCCGCCGCGGGCGGGCTCTTTCGTCTCCCCCGAGTACTTCCCCGCCAGATCGCGAACGAGCTGATTCTAACTGGCGACCCGATTAGCGCCGAACGCGCCTATCAATTCGGCATGGTCAACGAGCTCTGCGAGGCAGGCGAAGCAGTACCAACTGCTCGTGCGCTCGCCGAACGAATCGCCGTCAACGCGCCGCTCGCAGTGCAGTCAAGCCTTTCGGTCAGTCGGGCGTCGGCTCAGCTCAGCGACGACGAGGCGTTTGCTCTCTCGAACCAGGCGATTCGTGATTTGGCAAAGACCGAAGACTACGCCGAAGGACCTAGAGCATTCATCGAGAAGCGAGCACCCGTTTGGAAAGGTCGCTAAGACCTGGCCGCTCGCTGTTAGTCACCGAGGTCGATGTTGACTGTGAGAAGCCGAGCCTTCAGACCAAACGATTCGAAGAAGTTTTTGGTCGATCGGTCACCCGGTAAGGCGTTGGCGTCGATGCTTGCGCAGCCGTTTGATCTTGCCCATTCGACGACGTCGTTCATGAGTGCCTCGCCGATTCCTACCTGACGAGCGTCTGGGTCGACCAAGAGAGCCTCGATAGTAGCCAATCTCTGGCCGTCAGGCAGCTCGGAGGTAGTCGCCACGCAGTATCCGAGCGGAACCTCGTTGTAGGTTCCGGTCGCCACCATCGCGGTTGGGTCAGCGAGATGGTGTTGAAACCACTGATCGAATTCTGCCTGCTCGGCTATCTCGGCAAGCTTGAACAGGGCACCACCTCGGGCGTCGGCGATGGCCAGCGAGTGAGCGGCCGCGATATCGCCAAGTGCAGCAGCATCAGCACTAACGGCCGGTCGAGACGATTCGCCGAGAGCGGTCACTTGGTAAGCCGATCAACGGCCGCGAGTACCGTCTTGCGTGCCTTGTGTACTTGCTCATAACGTTTGACGTGGACGAGTTGGATCCTGGTCAGCTCGCCAAGTTGCGAGATGACCGACTTGGCATTGAGGTCGTCGTAACCAGTGAACGGCGCCACTGTCTCAACCGTGGCCGCAACCACCGGCTCTGAGTCTGGTGCGTTCTTCGCCGCAGTTGGCGGTGTCGCATGGCTAACCTGTGACGCAACGAAGTCGCCAACTTCACCGACAACTTTGTTGAGCAGTTGACCGGCGAAACCGACAAGGTCGTCGACGTTGACCGCCGCCGTTCCATCTGCGCCTTTCGCCATCTGCCCCATGAGCTTTGCCAGCTGGACCTGACTCTTCCCACGCTTCACCAGAGTGGTGAGTACGTCGGGATATTCATACAGCATCCCGATTGGCGCGTAGAGGAAGAGTTCAAGAAGGGGCTCAAGGGCTGACTGGTCGTCGTCCATCGCTAGCCGAAGACCCGCTCCACCGAGGGGCAGTCGGGGTCGCCTACAGGGCAACGAGGGTTCTTCTTGGTGCCAAACTGGCTCCGGTTGACCACGAGAAAGCAAGAGTGACAGACAAACTCGTCGTCGCGTTTTGAGGTGACGTCGGCTGGCTTTACGCCAGTGATTGCGTTCTCTTCTTCTTCGTCGTCGTCATCGTCAGCGGTAGCCATGCGATCGCGCAGGATGGCTTCTAGGTCAGCTTCGACGTCTTCAGGGTCTTCTTCGTCGTCGTCTTCTTCATCGTCGACTTTGCGAGCACGAGGTCGAGACGCCGCACTGTCATCGTCGTCGTCTTCTTCCTCTTCGTCGTCTTCGGCAGTAAATGCATCGTCATCGACATCGTCGTCGAGATCATCGGCTGCGAGGTCGTCTTCGTCGAGATCATCGTCGTCGAGTTCGGGCTCCTCAAAGTCGTCCTCTGAGTCAACTTCTTCGGTGACTTCTTCGTCTTCAGTTACATCTTCGTTGTCGCTCATCGCCAACCTCTTCGCGGTTCCTAGAACGGGCCGGACTGTACACAATCACGACGCAGTTGCGCGGCACCCTACTGACATTTAGTCACACGGATACCAAAGAACAGCAACTAGATACAACTCGGCGTGCCATTTGACCTGTCCGCAACCCTTGCTGGAGCGCCACTAGTCAGCGACGAAGAGCGATCGGTGAGCCTGCACGCTGGCGACGTATCGCTCGGTCGATTCATAGTAGGTACCGCTCTTGATTGAGCCAGGACCCTGATAATACGAAGCGATTGCGAGGTTCTCGTCGCCGGTGTAGTTGAGAAGCCAGCGGACGAAACGGGCGCTCATACGAATATTGTCTTCCGGCACGCCTGCGCTGAGGCTTGGCCGACCAATGAGGTCGGCGGCGATCCACACGCCAACTTCTGGCATGATCTGGCCGATGCCCTGGGCCCCCTTGTGCGAAACGACGTCATTGCGCCATCCCGACTCGTGCCAGGCGATGGCCATGAGTAAATCGGTGGAGATGCCATTGGCGTCGGCCCATTTCTCGAAGTACGGGATCAGGTTTCGGCGATTCGGATCGTTGGCCACGGCGCTAGGCAGCGAGCCGTAGTTGCCATAGCGCTTAGGCGAGAGCTCTCCGCCTTCGACTCCAGTCGCTTTCACAATGGTTGAGCCGGGAACAGAAAGGGTCTGGCCAATCCGGATCCGGTGCGGATCGGTGATGCCATTCAGGCTAGCGAGATCGCGTTGTTTGACGCCTAAGCGGATTGCGATGCCCCCAAGCGTGTCGCCGGCAACAACCCGGTAGGTCGAGCCGGAGTTAGCCGGAGCGGCCGATGACGAACTCGACGACGATGAGCTCGACGATGAGGATTCGCTCGAAGAAGGGACGCTCAGCTTTTGGCCGATCCGAATCTGGTTGGGGTTCGAGAGACTGTTAGCCGATACCAAGGCGCTGACCGTAATCCCGTTCCTCACCGCGATATGTGAAAGAGTCTCGCCGCCTTGCACGACGTGGGTCGTATGAGCACCTGCCGGTGCCATCGAGGCAAGAGACAGACAAGTTGCAGCGGCCATTCCGACCAAACATCTACGAAGCATATGAACCATTCGGCTGGAGGCTCATCGATGTTAGGCCTTTCGACCTATTTTCTGACCGCGCCGTAGTTCGTTAGAGGATCGTTAGTTCAAGCCGAGCGATGAACGCTTGGACTCGGCCCTGCGCTCGGCTTCGAGACGCTCAAGGTCGGTCTCGCTTGCGTGATTGACGAAGGTCATCATCGCCGCGATTGCCTTGTGTCCCGCAACGTGCTCAATCGCATGATGCATCTGCTGCACCACAGTCCGGTAGGCCGGATGCCCCTGTGGCGTGCTGCGAAGCTCAAGCATGTGCATAGCGGCCCTGGCGTTGAGGTTCATGCTGAACCGAACCCGGTAGGCCAGTGACACGGCGTATGGCGATTGAGCGGGGAAGTCTCGGTGGATCGCGTCGTATAGCCCGGCAGAGCGTTCCATCGACTCGTCGAACTCAGAAGCGAGCCCTGCCTCATCGATGAGCTCGGGCCGCGTGAAGCCGTGATGAGGGTTGAGAGCTTGCCACTCGACGGTCAACATGCGGTGCCGCTGGAGGTCGCGGAAGGCGCCGTAGTCTGCGAGTACGTCGAACCGGTAGAACGGGCGTTCAAGGGCCCGACCAGGCCGATGGCGCCTGTTGGTTCGGTCGCCACAGTACGCCTCGACGACGGCAATACGCTCGCCGTCACTCATCGAACGAACCTTTTCGTCGATGGCTCGTTCTGACATTGTTGTGTATGGATACAACATTGCCGTAACCATCTTGATCTCTGCATCGGGGTCGAAGTCGACGAGATCGACGCGTGCATCGTTGTCTGGTGCCGGCTCGGTGCCGAGCAGAGTGCCAGTCAATGACTCCATCGCCAGCTGATTGCGTTCGAGATATGCGCTCGTGGCGCCCCCGCGATCGTCAATGTCGACGCGCCGCACGAATGACGGAATGACTTTGCGCAGCTCTTCAAGCATGAGGTCGGCGTAGGCCTGTGCCTCAGGTAGCTGGTGCGAGCGCATCCGCATGAGCAGTTGCTCATAGGCCTGGCCCGAGCCGTAGATACCAACATTCGACTGGGCCGCCGACGGAAGAATGCCCCGAACCGCGTCAAGGGCTTTTGCCTGCACGGCGGTTCGGTAGATGAAGTCGCTGTCGTTCGCAGACTTCGGAGAGGCCAGCCTGATGTGCTCTTGCACACGAGGGATCAGAGCTGCGTAGTTGTCGAACAGGCGGTCGAGGTCGCCGACATAGCGAGTGCCGTGCTCAGAATTTAGGATCTCGGGGTCGCGGTAATACCGATACCGGCCACCCAGTCGCTCGTCGTACGGAATGTAGCGAGTTGATTGTTCGAGGTAAGAAGCGAGTCGGCCCCACTCAAGCACCTTCGTGAGGACGTTTGACGCCTGCTCACACGCGAGGTGAACGCCACCGAGTTGGGCGACCGAGTCGTCGCCGTATTCGAAGAACACCTTCTCGTAGAGCTCTTCGGCCCGATCAAGCCCGATCGTGGCATCGATGCTCTGATCGCCGGCAATATCGAGCTCGCCGACGAATTCGTCGAGAAACAGACGGCGGAGACTCTTCGGCGAGCGAGAGTACCGGGCGAATAATGCGCCCTTGACGACTTCGGGCAGATTCACGAGCGCGAACACGGGCTCGTCAAGGTTGGTGAAGTAACGCCGAAGGACGTCTTCTTCCTCGGATGTGAATTCCTCGACCACGTAGACGCTCACGGCGACCGAGCGTAGTGTGTTGCGCGCTCAGAAGAGTGGACCTGACCACCAAATCACGGCCCGAAGCTAGAAAACACCGTCAAACGAAAAGATGTGCTGCGTCAGGCAGAAGCGAAACGTCCACAATCGAAGCTCGGCCGACCAGCTTGGCGTCGACATAGACGCGCGTTGGTCGATCAAATTCGTGGCGAGCAACGGCGGCCCTTGACGTTGTCAGATTGGGGTGTGGCAAGTGGGTTCCCAACTCGGCGCGCGAGCGGGCGGCGATGCGTTGACGGAATGGGAGCCGCCCCGCGGTCGTGTCGAGTAACGCGTCGTTCGGGTGCGCTTTCGGGCCGAGATAGAGCTTGCCGAGCCACGCAGCGTTCATGGCAACGAACCAGTTGCCATGCCAGAGGTGGCGACGGGCAATTACGTGAGCGATGAAATAGGCAGGCTCACCGTCGTCGAGCCGCACAACGCCGAGATCGAGGGGCAAGCAACGGCTTGGCTGCACCGCAGCTTCGCCGTCAACGCCACCAACTGTGCGCCAAAGGTCGCCCGAGATCAGTGTGGCGTTGAGAATCTCGCCTCGTTCGTGCGCTTCGCCTGCAAGCCGGGCGAGCTGCTGATCGTCGGCACAAACAACAATCTTCTCGTCGCCCTGGGCTGGCCAGCCCCAGTCCTCGCCCTTACGAATCACCATTGGCGGATTCGGCCTCGTAGTTATCTAGATCGTCGTCTTGCTCAGTATCGTTGACGCCCTCGAAATCGGTGGTGACAGCAACCAGATCGCGGAACACCATGTCGGCTGCTTGACGGGCAATACGGGCCGTTTCTACCTTCGGCGCCAGTTGGCCGATCTGTTTCATTAGGTCGACAAGCAGCTTGATCGTGCGGACGAAGTCGCCGGGCGTGATGTCGCGCTCGGCTGCGAGGTCGCTCAGGTCATGACCTGATGCCCACGCGTGCACGATGCCAGCAAATCCGGCATCAGGAGCCCTGGTCTGGTTCAGGAGGCGACTTCGTTCGGCCTTATTGAGGTCCTGGTGAAGCGCGAGAAGGTCGCCGAAGCGGCGTCGTGTCTCGGTCGTCGGAAAGTACGGAGTTGCGCTGTCGTCTCGGCCACGCGACTCAAAGACGCACATTGACACAACGGCGGCTAGCTCTGAAGCCGTGAGATCGTCGAAAATGCCCTTTTCCATTGCCTCGACAATGAACAGATCACTCTCGTGGTAGAGGCGGGCGATTCGCTCACCAGTTGCGGTGAGCTCCCAACCGGTCATGTGTCCACGGCTCTCCAGAAGCTCGATAACACGGTCAAACTGCCGGGCCAGCGAATCGAAGTCGGCCTGGATTGCTCGGCGAAGGTCCCCGATCTCGCCATCGATTCGGTCGATCCGACGAAGGCCTTTTCTGGCCAAGGCAGGAACGTCGTCAGCGGTCTTAATCCCGTCACGGGAGACGCGACCCCCCACTGACCCGCGCACGAGTTTGCTCTTTGCAAGGCGCTTCGAGGCCTCATTGATGAACGTCGCGCTGTGAGGCAGGTACGGGACTGGCAGCGAGATGTGGCCAAGCACCGCAGGGTCGACCTCAAGGTTGACGGGAAGAACGTCGTAGGTTGCTCCCTCGGCGTCGACCATGTGAGCGCGGACCCGTCCGCCCTTTCGTACCGATATCGACAACACGATCGCGAGATCCGGCGTGCCGTTGCCTTCAAGGCGAACGACCTCTCCTGGCGTGAGCATCGACATGGCGTGCGCGATTGCGCCGTGATCGGCGTTCGTTTCACCTGGCGTGCCAAGCGCTGTCCGCAGAGATTCTTCTGACCCAAAATCGGCCTCGAGCCGGCGGGCTAGCTGGTGGCGCCTCGTTTCAAGCGTGTCGAGTTGATGCTCGGAGGTCACGACCTGCGCACTCACACAGTATTGGGCGAACGAGAGGTTCAAGAGCTGCCGTGCTCGTTCTGGCTCATGCCTACGCACAAGATTCGCAGCCATGTTGTACGTCGGCCGAAATGCCGAGACAAGCGTGAACTCACGGCTCTTCGCCAACCGAGCGACCTGTTCGAACCGAACGAATGGCGACCACAACACAACGGCCTCGCCGTGCTCGTCGATGCCGCGCCGTCCGGCCCGACCAGTGAGCTGGGTGAACTGAGCTGGAGTCAGAAACTGATGATCTTCGCCGGTCCATTTTGTGAGCTTCTCAATGACCACTGTCCGGGCTGGCATGTTGATACCGAGCGCAAGCGTCTCAGTCGCAAAGACGAGCTTTACGAGGCCTCGTTCGAAACACGCCTCGACAAGCTCTTTGAGCGGGGGCACCATGCCCGCGTGATGCGAGGCAACGCCAGCTTCCAGCGCAGCCAGGAAGCGCGGATAACCAAGAACTTTTAAGTCTTGGTCGGTCAGCGCACTTGAGCGCTCCGCTGCGAGCAATCTGATTTCATCACGCTCTTCGGTGGTCGTGAATGACTGGCCCGTCTCGACGACCGAACGAGCGGCATCGTCGCATGCTTGACGGCTAAAGATGAAGTAGATCGCAGGAAGCAGTTTGCGCACATTGAGGATCTGGGCCGTTTCGGTTCGCGACGGTGTCCTGGCTCGCTGTTTTGGGCGGCCCTTCTGTGCCCGACCGCCTCCGCCCCTTCGCTTTGCTTGCTTTGGGTCGTTGTCGAATCGGAATCCCTTCGGATTTCCCTTACCTCCGACGATGGTCTTCATCAGCGTGAGTTGGCTACTCCCTCGCTCGCCAACGAGATAGAAATTCTCGAGTTCGACCGGGCGGTGGGTTTCGACGATCAGGCGGGTTGTCCCACGAACCGTCTCCATCCACGATCGAAGCTGCTCGGCGTTTGACACCGTGGCCGAGAGGCAGACCAGCTGGATGTCGTGGGGAAGGTGGATGATGACCTCTTCCCACACGGGCCCGCGATAACTGTCTTGGAGGTAGTGCACCTCGTCGAGAATGACAGCGTCGAGCTGGTCGAGCGGGTTCCCCGCGTACAGCATGTTTCGCAGGACCTCGGTGGTCATCACGATGATCGGAGCATCAGGATTGATGACGTTGTCGCCCGTGAGGAGACCGACTCTGGACTGGCCGTATTCCTTGGCGAGGTCGTTGAACTTCTGGTTTGATAACGCCTTTATTGGCGTCGTGTAGAAGACACGCAACCCAGCGGCAACAGCACGATGCACCGCATACGAGGCGATGAGGGTCTTTCCTGCACCTGTCGGCGCCGCCACGATCACATGGCTGCCTTCATCAATAGCGTCGAATGACTCGAGCTGGAATCTGTCAGGGTCGAAGCCGAGCGGCTCGACAAACGATTCTCTCAGCTCGTTCATGCAGTCCTTGCTCGCCGGCGGGTCAGCACGCTGCCGATCAGCATCGACGCCTCGTAGAAGAAGTACATCGGCACACACATGATCGCAAGATTGATTGGGTCGCCTGTTGGCGTGATTACCGCACCTACGACCACGACGGCAACAACAGCGACACGCCGATTGTCCTTGAGGACCTGCGTCTTCACGGCGCCAACGGCCTGGAGGAATACGAGCACGACCGGGGTCTGGAAAGCCACACCGAACGCAAGAACCATCTTCACGAAGAAGGTGAGATATCGATCCGGTTCGAAAAGCGGCTCAAAGTTGTCTCCCCCAAACCCGTTTACTAGCACGTCGAGGGCTCGAGGCATGAACCAGTACGACACACCCATGCCCATCGCCAAGAACAGCACGACGCCGGCAATGAACGGGTAGAGCATGCGTCGTTCCTTGCTATTGAGGCCAGGGGTTACAAAGCGGGCGAGCTGGTACAACATGAATGGCATCGCGAGCACAAAACCGCCGTAACCAGCAACCGTGAGCTGCACGTTAAAACCAGTCAGCGGCTCGCGAGCGAGGAATTTGCAGTCTTTACCGAGATCAAGGCGCAGATCGCAATATGGCTTGATGAGGAAGTCGAAGATTGGGCCATTAAAGATCCAGACGAAGATGACGCAGCCAACGAGCACGTACGCGCTCTTGATAAGACGCGACCGCAGCTCAACCAAATGTTGCAGCATGGTCATTTCATCGGGACTGAGCTTCTCGTCCTTCTTGCGCCGGCGAAGCTTGATCATGCCTCGGTCTCCGCAGCGCCGGGGTCGCTCGCGGCTTCGTCGACTTCAACAGCAGGAGTCTCTTTGTGGTCGTCATCCGGTGCTGTTATCGGACGGCCCCATGGGTCCGTGGGCGCCAGCGGCGGTGCCGCCGCGATGTCGGGGATGACGGGCTCGCCCGGCGACTCGATAAGGGTCTGATCCATTGGGCCACCGGGGCTCACTGGCTTGCCGACACCTGGCTTTCCAGAAGAACCGCGCGGAATGATTGGGTCGTCGTCGGTTCCCTTGCCTTGCCACGTGGTGGGATCGAGCTCGTTGATGCCGGCCACGAATTCCGTTCGCATTTTGTCGCTGATCTCACGGAACTGCCTCAACGCCGAGCCAAACCGGCGCAACGCCGATGGCAACTGCTCGGGCCCGAGCACGATCAATGCGGCAACGGCGATGATCAGGTATTCGCTGCCATTGACATTGAGGATCGCGAGCACCCGCACAGGCTAGTGGACCTGACCCGAAATACTGGCTAGCCCCAGTACGCGAACGTGGCCACCAGAAGGTGGCCACGGACTGAGGGAGAATGTGTGCTAGCCGGAGATCAGCGAGGTGAACTATCCAGAGAATTGAGCGAGAGCGACTTCAAGCGCCGCATCATCACTCAGAAGCACGTGGAAATCGAGAAGGTCATCATGGTTGATTGGATCGCCAAGATGGTTCTCGTGAAGCTCGGCTGGCATGCTCCATGTACTGAAGGCAACGCCGGAAGCGACAAGAAGATCAATCGTCCTCGCCTCTGCAGGCTTGACGATAGTCATTTCGCAATGAGGGCACCGGAATGAGTAGGTACCTGAATTGTCGTCATCACAAATTCGGACTTGGACATCGGAAGTGGTGAGTTCTACGTCACCACAGTCTGAACAGCTTGCTCGAATGGTTGCCATGTAGTGGCCTTCCTTCTACCCGCACTTATCTCGTAGATGTAGATTCGGCAGGGAGGGGGTCACTCTTGAGCAAAATGGGCAAGACAACCTCTCCTGCCCACGGAGAAAATATTGCCCTAGGTCGTGGCAGAAGTGGTGGATGATGGGGCAGAGTGGTCAATTGTGGCTCCCCGACTCCCTTCTCTTCGACCGACCCCAATCACGTTTGCTCACCGCGGCGCACGCGCCCACGCCCCAGAAAATACGATCGAGGCGTTCGTTTTAGCAGCCCGATTGGGCTCGAACGGGATGGAAAGCGATGTGTGGGTGACCGCCGACGGGGTTGCCGTGCTTGATCACGACGGTGTCGTGAAACGATCATTACGCAAGCGCCCAATCAGCGAAATGCGACGGGCCGACCTCCCCAGCCATATTCCGTCGCTCGACGAGTATTACGACGCCGTCGGTCCCGATTTCGATCTCTCGCTCGATCTAAAGGACCCCGCCGCCTTCGCTCCAACGGTGGCCGCAGCGAGAAATGCAGGGGGTGAAAGCAAGCTCTGGCTCTGCCACCACGACATCGCCTATCTTGAGACATTGCGACCATCGTTTGACGGACATCTCGTCGATTCAACACGACTTCGCCGCATCAGCGAGGGCGTAGAACGACGTGCGGTTCGACTTCAGAACTCCGGAATCGACGCGATAAATATGCGCCATCCTGACTGGACCGGCGGCCTCGTAACGCTGTTTCACCGATTCGGTCGGCAGACATTCGGATGGGACGCCCAACACCCAAGGGAGCTCAGCAACCTCTTCGACGCCGGCATCGACGGAGTCTTCAGCGATCATGTCGACAGAATGATCGCGACTTTTTCCGAGTTCTACCCGTCGGTAACCTGATGCTCAATCGTCTCTCTCCTACTGTTCGTGGTTTTCTTGCCGGCCTCTTGGTTATGGCCGCGCTCTGGGTGGTCTTCACCACAACGGGCGACGACGCAACCAGTTCCATCGCTACTGCGGCCGAGACGCAACCAGCGGACAGCGGCCCAATCGAGCAGTTCTCAAACCTCGACGTGGTGTTCGCCGCCGATCTGCCGATCGAAGCGCTCGACACTCTCAACCTCATCGCTGACGACGGTCCGTATCCGTTCAGCCAGGACGATGGTGTCTTTCAGAACCGGGAGGGGATTCTGCCTGACCAGCAGCGTGGTTACTACCGTGAATACACCGTCATCACGCCCTCGTCGGACGACCGTGGGGCACGACGGATAGTCGCGGGCGCCGACGGCGACCTCTACTACACCTCAGATCACTACGACTCGTTCAAGGAAATCGTATGGTGAACCTTCTTCTCCCTATCGTGCTCGGAATCGCGGCACCGGGGGTGTGGCGATGCGATGAGATTCCAAGCGACGCACAAGAGTTGATTCAATCGCGGGGCTGGGTCGCTATCGACTTCGATGCCAGCGCGGGCCAAACGAAGGCACAGCTTCTTCGGGTCATTGGAGACGCAGGCCAATTCCCGTCGTACTTCGGCCAAAACTGGGACGCGGTCGCTGACTGCTTCCAAGACCTCTCGTGGTTCGATCCGACCGGTGTCGTCGTGCTCGCACGAAATGGCGGCCAATTGGCCGCTTGTTGCCCCGACTCGACAGAGATACTCCTCGATGTGCTCGCCGAGGCGGCGGAGGCCTGGGCCGCAAGAGGTGTGCCGTTTAGCACGGTCTGGGAAGGCGATGCCCCCGAGACCCTGCCCTCACTCGACCAACTGCCTTAGAGGCCGCCGATGCGGTCAAGGGGCCAGAACAGAATAAACGCCCGCCCCCGAACGTCATCTTGCGGGATGGTTCCGAAGTAGCGAGAGTCATATGAACGCTCTCTGTTGTCGCCCATCACGAAGACCGTTCCATCTTCAACCTCAACCGGTCCGAAGTCGAAACTCGTCGACGCCACACCGGCTTCGAGGTACGGCTCGATGAGACGATCACCGTCGATGTAGATCACTCCATCGCGCCCCTCGATCGACTCGCCTGGAACTGCGATGACCCTCTTGATCAGGTCTTTCACGTCATCTTCGGGGCTCAGGTCTGGTCGCTTGAAGACGATAACGTCGCCACGATTGATGTCGTGGAGCCGGTAACTGACTTTGTTAACCAACACCCGATCTTGGAGCTGCAGTGTGCTTTCCAT
>JBBKWJ010000197.1:0-4527 GCA_037968895.1 Acidimicrobiales bacterium | reverse complement strand
ATGATGCCAGACGTCAGGCTCGACGACCTTCTCTTTGAAGCGACGTCGGCCTTCGGAACCGTTGGCGTCAGCACAGGCATCACGACCGTGCTCAACGCTCCGGCCCGAGTGCTCATTATCGTCCTCATGTTCGTCGGTAGAGTTGGGCCAGCTACCTTTGGCTCAGCCTTTCTGCTCCGGTCGCATCACCAACGTTTCCGGTACCCAGAAGAAAAACTGATCGTCGGTTAGGCGAAGGAGAGTCAAGCGTGTCGGCCAATCCATTTCGAAGTCTGATCCAGGGACGAGCAGAGAGTGATGCCGACCACACTTCTGTGCTCGTCATCGGGCTCGGCCGATTCGGGTCTGCGCTCGCGGAGACTCTCATCAGTTTGGGTACTGAAGTACTTGCCGTCGACAGCGACGAGCGGCTCGTGCAGGAATGGGCGCCACGTCTCACTCATGTGCGCGAAGCAGACGCAACGAGTGCCACTACCCTGCGCCAACTCGGTGCGGCTGAGTTTGATGTTGCGGTGGTCGCGATCGGCTCGCATCTCGAAGCATCAATTCTCGCCACCGCCGCGCTGATCGACGTTGGGGTCAAGAACGTCTGGGCGAAGGCGGTCCAAGAAGACCATGGCCGAATCCTCGAGCGAATCGGCGCCCACCACGTTGTCTTTCCCGAGCGTGACATGGGCCGGCGCGTCGCACACGCAGTGTCTGGCCGTGTGGTCGACTACTTCCAGCTTGATGATGGTTTTGCCCTGGCCGAAGTCAAGCCACCAAAGTCGATAATCGGCAAGAGCCTGACCGAAGCAAATATCCGCCAGCGCTACGACGTCACAATCGTCTGTGTCAAACCCCTCGGCTCGGGCTTCACCTACGCCACTCCAGACACCGTGATCAATGAGGGCGATTTACTCGTCGTGGCAGGCGGCGTGGCTCAGACCGAAGACTTCGCCTCGATCCAGTAGCTCAATCAATGGACACCATTGCCATCATCGCCGCGGTCGTCTTGATCACTACGTTCAGTGCTGCCGCCCTCGCAAAACTGCGCGACGTCAGCGGCGTCACAACAGGCTTCGCCGATCTTGGGCTGCCATGGCCGCAAGTTCTCAGCAAGGTCGTTCCCGCAGGCGAAATCGTCGTGGCGCTTCTCCTGCTATTCGCCACGCCAATCGGAGCGACAGTCGCCTTCGCGGTTTTGCTTGGATTCACGGTTTTCCTGGTCCAGCTCATGCGCGACGGCGCTCCCGTCCCCTGCAACTGCTTCGGCGCAACTAGCGATCGCCCCGTCGGTGCCATCCACCTCCTTCGCAACGGCCTTCTCATCGGCTGCGCCATCCTGGCGCTGTTTAGCCCAAACCTCGTCTAGCCGATCAGCGCCGTATCTTCACCCGACATCCGACCCCGCCTGAGGACATCCCATGGCAACACCTCGATTCACACCGATAATAGGAACACTCGTCTACGTGTGGGACCGCACATCCGACCAAGTGCTCCTTATCCGCCGCAACGCTCGCACCGATGACGACCACTTCGGCAAGGTCAACGGACTCGGCGGAAAAGTCGAGCCAGACGAATCGGTTCTTGCCAGCCTGCGACGCGAGTTGCGGGAAGAAGCGGGCGTCGACATTGACAGTGGTCGCCTCAGGGGAACCCTCACCTGGACCAACTTTGGACCTAAGCGTGAACAATGGCTTGCGTTCGTTTTTGTCGTCGAGCAGTACGCGGGAGAGCTTCTCACGTCCAACCCAGAGGGGACCCTCGAGTGGGTACCACTGGCCGACATTTTGGCCGCCTGCGAAGGGAGCAACGAAGCGAGCAGCCGGCTCCCCATGTGGGCGGGCGATCGCCACTTCGTGCCCCTGGTGTTCGACGACGACCCACGGCCGTTCTGGGGCACGATGCCGTACGACGGCGACGAGCCCGTCAGCTGGAATTACGAGCGCTTCTAGTGGGTGCCCCGACTAGCCTCTCGAGGTGATTCGATTCCCGCTCTCCGAGATTCTCCGCCGCCTGCCCCGTGTCACGCTCGGACTGTTCTTCTTCGGAGCCGGAATCGCCCTTATGGTCGAAGCCGACCTCGGACTCGGACCCTGGGATGTGTTCCATCAGGGTGTTGAAGGGAAAACGGGAATCGCCATCGGAACTGTGATCATCATCACTTCTGTCTTCGTGTTGCTTGGATTTATCCCGCTCCGCGAAAGACTTGGCCTCGGCACGGTGATGAATGTTTTCCTCATCGGCTTGTCGGTGAACCTCACTCTCGCCCTTCTGCCCGACGTGTCGGCAATGCTGGCCCGAGTCGCGCTGATGGTTGCTGGCCCCGTTGTCATCGCCATCGGCTCGGGCCTCTACATCGGCGGCGGTTTGGGCCCTGGTCCCCGAGATGGCTTGATGACCGGGCTCGCACGACGTGGCATCGACGTGTGGAAAGCTCGGCTTGGCATCGAGGTCGTGGTGCTCCTCGTTGGTCTGGCGCTCGGCGGCACAGCTGGCATCGGCACAGTCTGGTTTGCGCTCGGCATCGGGCCGATGGTGCAGTTCTTTCTTCCCCGGCTCACGATGGCCGACTCGGTTGCTGTGTCTGTATAAGAAGCCTGCTATCAAGTTGGCTATGAGCACACCAGATCGAGAATGGGGCTTTCGGACCCGAGCCTTACATGCAGGTGGGGCGCCCGACCCCACTACGGGGGCGCGTGCCGTGCCCATCTATCAGTCGACGAGCTTCGTTTTCGAAGACACTGCTGACGCCGCCGAACTGTTCGCTCTGCAGAAATTCGGCACTATCTACACCCGCCTGTCGAACCCGACGTCGGCCGCGTTCGAGGAGCGAGTGGCAAGCCTCGAAGGGGCCATCGGGTCGGTAGCAACTGCCAGTGGACAAGCGGCCGAGTTCCTGTCCGTTACCACCCTCGCTGGGGCTGGCGATCACATCGTCGCAGCCGCCAGCTTGTACGGCGGCACCTACGCTCTTTTCAACACAACCCTCCGCCGGCTCGGACTCGATACCACCTTTGTCGCCGCCGACAAACCCGAAGCCTTCGCGGCCGCAATACGGCCGGAGACACGCCTCCTCTACACCGAGATCATCGGCAACCCGAGCGGCGTTGTGGCCGACGTCGAGGCGCTGGCAGAGGTGGCTCATGCGCATGACCTTCCACTCGTAGTGGACGCAACATTCGCGACCCCGTACCTGTGCCGGCCGATGGAGTTCGGCGCTGATATTGTCATCCACTCTGCCACTAAATTCATTGGCGGTCACGGCACGAGTATCGGCGGAGTTGTAAGCGAAGCAGGCCGCTTCGATTGGTCTTCTGGCCGATTTGACCGGTTCACCGAGCTAGTCCCGACCTACAACGGACTTCGGTGGCACGACAACTTCGGCGAGTACGCCTTCTGCACTGCTCTGCGGTCAGAGCAGCTACGAGACATAGGTGCCTGCATCTCACCATTCAATGCGTTCATGCTGCTCCAAGGACTCGAAACCCTCCCCCAGCGAATGGATGCTCATGTCGCCAACGCTCAGGCCGTCGCCGCCTGGTTGGACGCAGACCCACGTGTTTCCTGGGTCGCTTTTGCCGATCTCCCCGACTCTCCATACCGCGACCTGGCGCAAAAGTATTTGCCAAAGGGCGCAGGCGCAATCTTCACCTTCGGAGTGAAGGGCGGCCGAGAGGCAGGGAAACGATTTATCGAAAACCTGCAATTGATTTCTCACTTGGCAAACGTCGGCGATGCAAAGACGCTCGTAATCCATCCCGGCTCAACGACCCACCAACAAATGACTGACGCTCAACTTGAGGCTGCCGGCGTTGGTGCCGACACTGTCCGAATTTCGGTCGGGCTCGAGGACCTCGAAGACATTCAATGGGACCTCGACCAGGCTCTCAACGCTGCACAGGGGGCATGAAATGGCAGACGAACACAACACTTCTCGCTGGACCCCACCCACAGCCCTCGACCGCAAGCGCATTCTCGACTCAACAAAGGCCATCGCAATCGTCGGCGCGTCAGCGAATCCGGCGAGAGCATCAAACTTCGTCCTCACTTATCTCCGTTCGTTGCGCGGCCAGTACGACCTCTATCTAGTTAATCCACGCGAAACCGAGATTGACGGCGTCGCCTGCTACCCGTCGCTCGACGCGTTGCCCGCCCCTCCTGATCTTGTCGACGTCTTTCGTCGATCAGAAGACTGTCCGGCAGTGGCGGAGGAGGCAGTGGCGGTCGGCGCCAAAGTGCTTTGGCTGCAACTTGGCATCGTGAGCGACGAAGCGCAGCAGCTCGCGACCAGCGCCGGACTCGAGGTCGTCATGGATCGCTGCACGAAGATCGAACATGCGCGTTTTGCTGGTGGACTACACCTTGCCGGGTTCAACACCGGCGTGATCAGTAGTAAACGCTAGGCCCGACGCGTCTGCCTTGGGTTGCCGATCACGTCGAGGACATCTCCACTCAGCTCGCGACGAGTGAGAGCTCGGAGAACATCGTGCCGCCTCCCCGAACTGGTCCCGCAATCGCGATCTGGTCCCGGTGGAACTGCCT
>JBBKWJ010000196.1:0-16081 GCA_037968895.1 Acidimicrobiales bacterium | reverse complement strand
TCGGTTACCAAACCCGACATCGGGACTCCGCCAAGCAGTGCTGAACGAGAGCGACGCGGCCGTCGCTGGGTCGTCTGGTCCTTCATTCTCTGCCCCTGCCATCTTCCCATCACCCTTGGAGTGCTCGGCACCGTCTTCGGTGGAAGCGCACTCGGACCCTTAATTTCTCGAAACGGCCTCAGCATCGGGCTTGGCGTCAGCGCGCTCTATGCCGTTGGGCTTGGGATAGGGCTTCGCCATATCCACCTGGCCAACAAGGACGTCGATTGTTCAACTGGTGAATGCGCGGTACCGGCCCGCGTCCCTAGCTGACGTTCGTGCCCAGTCCCCGCTCGATATCGAGCCCCAGAAACTTGCAACGGGGGACGTGAGGATCTGGCGGCGTTGTCATTCTGGGACAGCAACTGAGCCGTCGACATCGCCAAAGAGAGCTCGACGTAGCGCATCACGTTCGTCGGCGATCCAGCGCCGAGAAAGCGCCGAGTTTGGCACCAGCCCGTTAGAACCGTGAAAGGCGCCCGGATACACGTGGAGTTCGGCGGGTACCCCCGCCGCAAGCAAACGTCTCGCGTAGTCGACGTCTTCATCGAGGAACATGTCGAGACTGCCGACGTTGATGTAGGCCGGGGGTAACCCGGCAAGGTCGACGGCCCGAGCCGGCGCGGCGTAGATGGGGGGATCAGACAATTCCCCTAAATAGGACGCCCAGCCGATGAGGTTCGCTTCTCGGTTCCACACGCGGGAGTCCGTGATGGCGAAGCTACTTGGCGTTGTGTTGCGGTCGTCGATCATCGGATACACGAGCTGTTGGAAGCAGACCGCGGGACCGCCGCGATCCCTCGCCAACAGCGCGAGTCCAGCGGCAAGTCCCGCTCCTGCACTGGCGCCCCCAATCGCTATTCGTTCTGGGTCAACCGATAGATCGGCTACCGCGTTTGCTAGCCAGGTAAGGCCCGTGTAGCAGTCATCCATCGGTGCCGGATAAGGATGCTCGGGGGCGAGCCGGTAGTCGACCGAAACCACCACAATGCCAAGCGACAAGGCAATTGACGCGCACCTCTGGTCGTCACGTTCGACCGAGCCGAGCACCATTCCACCGCCGTGGATCCAGAAGAGGGCAGGAGTTGGTCCGCTCGATTTGGACGGCCGATATACGCGCACTCGTACGTCTGCCCCTCCGTCGATCGCGGGCACATCGACGTCTTCTATTGTCACGTCAGCAGGAAGCGGCAGCGTCGGCAGAGAGGCGAGCATCGCGTCAAGCGCCATCCGGGCCGCCGGAATGTCTCGCAGGCTAATTATTCCGGCCGGAATGGCGTTGAGCACGGCGAGATGCTCGGCGTCGACATGAGCGTTGAGATCAATCGGCTGCTGTGCTGACATAGTCGTCTATCTAAGCGGGTACACCTCGATCGAGTCCAAACTCATCAGCAACTTCGTCGACGACAGCAAGAAGGGCCTGCAGCGCCGGCCGATCGCTGCTCGACGCACGGTGAGCGACTTCAACCGACCGACAGACCGGGACGGCCAGATTCATCACCCGAACCCCATCCGGTGGATCGAGAAGCGCCAGTTCGGGGACAAGACTGACGCCAGCGCCAGCGGCAACGAGACCAAGGGTCGATGGATAGTCGTCGATCTCATGCACAACGTTCGGCTCGAACCCCGCCGTACGGCACGCTTGGAGAACGCACCGGCTATAGACGACGGCGACCGGTCCGGCAATCATCGATTCACCCGAGAACCTCCCAAGATCAACCGTGTCGCCATCGAGATGATGGCCGACAGGAACCACCGCTTTGAACCAATCGAGAAAAACGATGTGGCGGACGATGTTTGGGTCGGTCGGACCGGGAGCGTTTGGATAGTCGACAGTGAACGCAGCATCGAGCGAACCCGCCCTCATCTGCTCGTACGGATCGGTCGGGTCTGACTCTCGAGTCCGGATCTCAATCTTTGGATACCGCTCGGCGAGGAGAGTCAGAATGCGAGGGAGCATCGACATGGCGATCGATTCCATGACCCCAACCCGAAGCACGCCTGACGCCTCGGTTGACACTCGTTCCAACGCAGCCGATGCTTCCTCGATCTGAGCGAGCACAATGCCCGCATGGAAGACAAGCTCGCGACCGGCATCGGTGAGCTGCACGTTTCGTCCTACTTTCTCCAGTACCGCAACGCCGGCGGCTCGTTCGAGACCGCCGAGTTGTTGCGAAACTGCGCTCGCCGTGTAGCCAAGTGACTTGGCTGCGGCGCCGATTGTTCCGGTGACCGAAACTTCACGGAGCATACGCAACTGCTGAATCGTCAGGTCCATCAAAATACATTAGCTTTGCTAAACGAAACAGTATCCTTTTCATCGCTTTTGTTTAATTGATAGATCGTTCAAAGTACGACTCATGTTCCACATCAATTGCACCCACTGCGGCCACGGCCACCTCGTCGGACTCCGAAGCATCACCTCATTCGTGAATACCGACGCTGGCCCTGTAGCCAACTTCACCTGCCCTCGCGGCCACACCGTCTTCAGCAATTTCGGGCGTTAGACCACCAACGCAGGCCCCGGCCACGCAAGCTCAGAAGCAGACCCTCGAGCCCGCAGCCCGACCCCTATCATCGGCCCATGCATATCAGGACCGCAGGGCCAGCCGACCGCAAGGCGCTACTGCCGCTCATCGAGGCGTTCTACGCCATCGACGATCATTCGTTTGACGCCGACTATCTGACGCCAGCGCTCATCGCACTGCTCGACAGTGATGAGCACGGCGTCGTCGGCATAGCCACTCTCGACGGTGCAGCAGCGGGCTACGCCATCGTCACCTGGGGCTACTCGCTCGAAGGTGGCGGCAAAGAAGCGCTGCTCGACGAGATCTACGCCGACGAGCGGGGCATCGGTCTAGGTCGACAGCTGATGGCCTGGGTCGAATCCGTGTCGGCCAAGCATGGAGCCAAGCGAATCACGCTTGAAACCGAGGTGCCCAATGATCGGGCCAGGGCGTTCTACCAGCGACTTGGCTACGAGATCGATGAGTCGGTCTGGCTCGCCAAGTGGCTAACCGAAGAGTCACCCTCCTGACGGTTACTCAAGCAATAGCCGCAGCTTTGGGCTCGTCGACATGACCGAGACAGCTGACAGGTCAGCGACACGGACGGCTGGCTCGAACGGCCACGGTGTCTGGCCAACCGCCACAACAATGGCGCCGGCCGCTTTCCCTGCCGCGCCGCCGCTCGGCGAATCCTCGAACACGACGCACCGCTGCGGGGTGACACCGAGCATCTTGGCGCCAACAAGAAACGGTTCGGGATCGGGCTTTCCCTTACTCACGTCTTCGGCGGTGATCCGAACTGGCGGGAGGGGGACGCCAGCGCCGTTCCATCTCGCCTCGGCCAAAGCTCGAGAGCCGGAGGTAACGAAGGCGAAAGTAGCGGGCAGCAATTTGTCAACCAGGTCGACAGCACCACGAAGGGCGACAGTTTCTCCCGCTGTCTCGATCTCAAGGCGCTCAAGTTGAGCGACCGCGTCGGCGAGGTCGCCGCCTGCCAGATACTTCGAAAGGGTGTCGTAGGCCCGGACGCCAGCCAGTTCGGCCAGAAGCACATCGATGTCGAGTGAGTATGTTTGAGCGATCTTGGTCCAGGCAAGTGTGACCATCTCGTGGGAGTCGACAAGCACGCCATCACTGTCAAACAGGATTGCGTCGGCATCAATGATCATCTCGTCAACCTAGCGAACTCGATCGGCGCGTCGCCCATGACAGCACGGGGTCTACCCAGTTCGCCGCCCGACCAGAGTGGCGCCTAAGGTCATCACATGCGCCTCTCGATCAATGCCTCAGCCAACCTCGCCAACCCAAACCTCGATGCCCTACGGGCGCACGCCCAACAGGCAGAGGCCGACGGATTCGCCGGTTGGTGGCTCGCCCAAACCGGCATGGTCGACGCACTCACGGCAATTACTGTCGCCGCTGCGGCCGCGCCAACCCTTGAGTACGGCACCGCGGTGATTCCCACGTACCCACGCCACCCGACGATGCTGGCTTCCCAGGCCTCAACCACACAAGCTGCGATCAACGGCAAACTCACACTCGGCATAGGCCTCTCCCACAAGCCACAGGTCGAAGGCCAGTGGGGCATGTCATTCGACAAGCCAGTCAGACACATGCTCGATTACCTCAACATTCTCCAGCCACTGCTCGAGACAGGCAACGTCAGTTACAAGGGTGAAGTGTTCACCCGACTCGGCGAGCCAATGGCACGCCTCACCGAAGATGCGCCACCAGTGATGATCGCGGCGCTCGGACCCCAGATGCTCAAGATTGCGGGCAAACGCACCGCAGGCACGATTCTTTGGATGGTCGGCGAGAAGACCATCGAAAGCCATATCGCGCCCGTCATCAACGGAGCTGCAAGCGACGCCGGACGAGCGACCCCTCGGATTCTGTGTAGCTTGCCGGTCAGCATCACTGACACTCCAGGCCCAGTGCGCGACTTCGCAAACTCTGCCCTGAAGATCTACGGCGAACTTCCGTCATATCGGGCCATGCTCGACCGAGAAGGCGCCGCGGGCCCTGGTGATGTTGCACTAATTGGTAACGAGGAGCAGATAGCCGAGCGCCTCGCGAACATTAAGGCTTCGGGTGCAACCGATTTCGCGGCCGTCGAGTTTGTCGGCACACCCGAAGACGCGGAACGCACTAGGGCATTCCTCAAGAGCCAGATATCGGTCCTTCGCTAGCTGGAGGGGTAAATCAATCTGATAAGACCGAGTCCGATCACTAGACCGGCTAGTTGGGCTGCGATGAATGCTGGTGCCGACGCGGGATCGATGCCAGCGAAGGTGTCGGAGAACATCCGGGAGATCGTCACCGCCGGGTTGGCGAAGCTCGTCGACGACGTGAAGTAGTAGGCCCCTCCGATGTAGGCGCCGACGGCGAACGACACGTATTGGCCGTTGCCAGACCGAACGGTGCCGAAGATGACGAGCAACAAGCCGATCGTGGCGATCACTTCAGCAAAGACCAAGTTGCCGGACGAACGGTCTTTCGTTGACCAGTTAATGACATCGAGATCGAACATCACGTTGGCCGCCATCACACCGATGATTCCGCCCGACACCTGAGCGACGAAGTAACCGACCGCGGTCCGCTTGTCGATTCCCCCCAACGCGAGATCAGCGAGCGTGACAACTGGGTTGAAATGAGCGCCAGACGCACGCCCGAATGCCAAGATCAGCGCCACCAATACGCCGGCGGTCGCCGCAGCGTTTTGCAGAAGCTGGAGGCCGACGTCTTCGCTTAGCGTCTCGGCCATGATGCCCGAGCCGACCACGCCGATCAGAAGGAAGGCGGTGCCAACAAACTCGGCGGCCATCTTGCTCCGCTCTACCCCGAATATCACTTGGCCTCGACCCGTGCGATGAGATCGACGACACGTTCCTTGATCTCGTCCCTCACCAGCCTGACGGTCTCAATGGGCTGACCAGCAGGATCGACAAGTTCCCAGTCTTCGTAACTCTGACTCGGCAGAATCGGACACTCGTCGCCGCAGCCCATTGACACCACCACGTCAACAATCGCAACAACCTCAGGGGTCCATCGTTTGGGGTGTTCGTCAGAAATATCAATACCGACCTCGGCCATCGCCTCGACGGCAGCCGGGTTGAGGTCGTCGCCTGGGTTCGATCCGCCTGAGAACACGGCGACGCGCCCCTCGGCGAGTGTCCGGAGCCAGCCAGCCGCCATTTGCGAACGGCCGGCGTTGTGTCCACAGAGGAAGAGCACGGCGGGAAGTTCTGAGGGCAGCGCTTCGCTGTCTGACATCCTTGCATTCTCCTTCATCGCGAGCAGGCAACTCTAGGTGGAAGAGCGGCTCACGGCCCACAACACGGGGAGATGTCACCTACCGTTCAGCCAACGGCCATCGCGAAGCCGGCCATTGTTTTCGTCTGGATCGCATCGAGGCTACGGTCGCACACACCCGCCCACGCCGGAGGTGGGACATCGGAACGGATACCAGGTGACCAACTCTTTCGATCTCGTACTCCAGGGCGGCCAAGTTGCCGACGGGAGCGGTGGCCCGCTGTTCCGGGCCGACGTCGCTGTCGCCGATGGCAAGATCGTTGCCATTGAAGATTCGATCGACGCTGGAAAAGCCGAAACCATCGACGTCGCCGGACATATCGTCGCGCCAGGATTCATCGATACCCATACCCATGACGACTTTGCCGTCATCATCTATCCCGAGATGCCGTTCAAAGTGTTGGGTGGCGTAACCACTTGTGTCGTCGGCAACTGCGGCCTTGGAGCCGCGCCGTATGCATACGCCGAGAACATGGCCGCTTCGTTTCACCCAAACGCAACTCTCGAGCCGTGGGAGGGTTACGCCGGTTTCCTCGAACAGGTCGCGGCGGCCCAGCCGTCGGTCAACGTCGCGGTCCTTATGGGTCACGGCACGATCCGTCTCGGCGCCATGGGTGCGGCCAAACGGGCGCCAAACGACGCCGAGCTTGCCGCAATGAAGGCAACAGTCGAAGAGGGCCTCGCGGCCGGATGCATCGGCTTGTCGACTGGCTTGATCTACGTGCCAGGAACCTTCGCTTCCACCGATGAGATCATTGAACTCGCCAAGCTAGTGAGTGATGCAGGCGGCATCTACACCAGCCACATTCGCAACGAAGGCGACGACCTGCTTCCCTCAATCAGCGAGGCGATCACAATCGGCCGAGAGGCCAATCTGCCAGTCGTGGTCAGCCACCTGAAGGCGACAGGCGAAGCAAACTGGGGGCGCGCGGGCGAGGCAATTCAGCTGATTGACGACGCCAGAGCCGAGGGCCTCACAGTTGATGCAGACCAATACCCATACACCGCCGGCAGCACCTCGCTCGCCGCGCTGGTAGAACAAGACGCGTTCGTATCAGACAAAGGTGGCCTCGGACTACTCCCGCCTGAGTCAGTTGTCTTGGCCTCGTCGGTCACAAATCCCGAGTGGATCGGGCTCAACATGGCTGAGTTGTCCGATCTGCTCAAATGCGAGCCAGCAGAGGCTGCCGCCAACGTCTGCGCCGCCGACGCACGAGCGACATGCATCCTGCATCGGATGTCTGAAGACGACGTGCAAACCATCATGGCGACTCCTGGAATCATGATCGGCTCAGACGGCCTGCCGACGATGGAGGGCAAGCCACATCCACGCCTATACGCAACATTCGCCCGCGTCCTCGGGCACTACAGCCGTGAACTCGGGCTCATGCCGGTCGAAGAAGCAATACACCGCATGACGGGCAAGCCAGCCAGTGTGTTCGGCCTTCAGGGCCGAGGATCAATTGAGGTTGGCGCCCACGCCGACATCACTGTGTTCGACCCAGCAGCAATCATCGACACCGCGACCTACGACGACCCACACCAGTACCCGCCTGGCATTCAGACAGTGATCGTTGGAGGCCAAGTCGTCGTCGCCTCGGGCGCTCACACCGGAGCCCGTCCGGGCCAGGTCATTCGCCGACAAGCACACGATGCCTCAGCTTGAACCGATCACGCTCGAACAACTCGAGCGCGTCAGCAAGGAGCTAGAACTCCTGGTCGATCAGTCACCCATGATCGACCGATGGTGCTCGGGTCCCGACTGGTCTATACCGACAAATCGTGCGTTCGCCCCACACTGTGATCGCTATCTTGTCGGCGATCTCAGCACTGGTGTCGCGCTGCTCGCCCGCTACCGCAACGAAAGCGAGTCGACGACGATCTCTGGCCTTGAGCCATTGTGGGGGTTCGGCTCACCGCTCCTTGGCTCAGCACCAGTTGCCTTGGCAAACCAGATTGCCCGAGCACTCGCCGCCGACCAAGGCTGGGACACTCTCGTGTTGCCAGGCCTGGCCGTCTCATCCGAAATTCTGAACGACATTGCCGCATCGCTCAGCTCGCTCGGCGAGGTCGGAGTTGGTATCGCGATCGAGCGCGAAGTCGCCGACCTTCGGCTTGGCCACGAGGCTTGGCTTGCACGACGATCGCCGCGATTTCGCAGAAATCTGAGACGGTCGGAACGGGCCGCCGAGGAAGCTGGAGTGGCATTCGTCGATGTGTCGGCCGATGGCGAAACGTTCAACCGGTTGCATGAGATCGAAGGACGTAGCTGGAAAGGCAAAGAGGCCAGCGGCATCGCCGCTCCCGAGATGGGACAGCTCTACGAGGAACTCATGCACAGACTCGCCGGGGCCGGACGACTTCGCCTGGCCATCGCGCAACTACACGGCCACGATGTTGGATTCATCATTGGAGGCGTCAGAAACGACATCTACCGTGGGCTACAGCTGAGCTATGCCGAAGATGTCGCCCCATTGAGTATCGGCCACATGCTTCAATGGCGTGAGCTGCGAAAACTGGCAGAAACCGACACCGTTGCGTGGTACGACCTGGGCATGAGCATCGAATACAAGGCCCAATGGTCCGACCATCGCATCCCGTCGCCGGTGCTGATCGTGAACAGGCGCTGACTATTTCGGCTAGTTTCGGCAGACATGACTCAACAAAACCTGATGCTGCTCTTTGCCGGTGCGGTGATCCTCGGACTGATCGGCGTGGTCATTGACCGGTTGAACTTTCCGCAGAAGCCATTCCGTCCGAAGACCACAATGGTCGAGAAGGGCCGGCCCTCGCGTGATCGAACTGGCGCGCACATCACCGACCTAGCTGACGACACAAACCCCCACTCCGCCAACGCCGAATTGCAGGAGTAGAACAGCTCGTGACCAAATCTCAAGAGAAGCTCGGATTTGTCACGGCGGCAAAGGCCACGTTATTGCGTTTCAAGGCCCACAACGTCATGGTCATTGCCGCCGGGATCGCCTTCTTCGGGTTCCTTGCATTAATCCCAACCATGGTCGCCACAATGGCGATCTACGGCCTGGTCGCAGACCCGGCTGAGGTCGTGAAGACGGTCGAGGAATCAACCGGTCTAGAGGCAGGTACCAAGGCCTTCGTGGTCGAGCAGCTAAAGACCATGACCGATTCCGAAGGCCTCGGCGTTGCCTCCGTCATCGGTATCCTGCTCGCCCTGTTCTCCGCTTCCGGGGCTGTCCAGAAGCTCATGAACACGGTCTCTGTCGCCTACGCGACAATTGAGGGCCGAAAAGGATTGAAGGTTCGAGGCCTGGCATTCCTATTCACCGTCGGTGCGATCGTTGGCTTTCTCGCCCTCGTAGCTGGGCTTGGCGTACTACCGGCAATTGCCGACAAAATCCCTGGTGGTAGCGCAATCAGCGTCATCGCCCAAATCGTTGTGTACGTCGTCATCGCCATTGGCATGTACCTGGGGCTCACCGTGCTCTACCGATACGGTCCAGACCGCGAGACCACCACCGCCTGGAAAAACATCGGTGCGTTCGTTGGCATGGCGCTTTTTCTACTCTTCGCCTTTGCACTCAGCATGTACGGTCGAATTGCAGGCGATATGCCCGCCTCGTACGCCATTCTTGGCGTTTTTGCCTCGATCATGATCTTCCTCCAGCTCGCAGCCATCGCCGTTGTAGTTGGAGCCGAAGTCAACGCCGTAGTGGAAGGCGAAGACCTCGATCCCACCCGCCAGGGCACCGGGACAGGCAAAACGCCAGAGAAACCAGACACTTCGACCCTGAGCCTTGGTCAGGCACTCGCCGGGGTCGCCGCACTCTTCGCTCTAGGCAAGGGATCGAGCTAAAACTCGAACTTGGGTAAAACGTCTCAACAAAGGGCAGAAACGGCGATTTTTGCTCATCAATCGGTCAGGAAGTGCCGATGGACTCTATGTGAGACTTCCTGTCGAATTTCGACAACTTGATACCGGCGTTGAGCACCTGCCAGAACTGGATCTCGAGAACGACGTCGTCGATCGCGTCGAGCGGCGTCGTACAGAGCGGTGGGAAGCTGAAGAAGAGAGCGTCCTCTTCAGCAACTTCTTTGTGTCAGCATCGATTCGCGCCGCAGTAATGCTCTTCGTTGTCCAAGTCATCGCATCCCTCGCGGTCTCAAACCTGGCTGGCGCGCAACTTCGCTTCGCCAAGTGGAAGTTCATCCCCTATCTCGCGATCGCAGCCAACGAGGAAACCTTCATTAAGACCGTTTCCTGGTCAACAATCGCAGCCGTCATCACGACATGCGCCATGGCCCTTTGGGTGCTCAATACGCGGCGCGACGAGCCAGCAATGGTCTATGGGTGGGGCACCGGCATCATCATGTCGGCGTTCCTTGTCTTCTTTCAATATCTACGTGGCTGGATTCAGCCCCCGGGCGGCGACACCTGGATTCTTTTGCAGGCTGGCGGCATCACGGCCGCTACTGCACTCATCTTCATTGGATTCCGCCCCGATGACGAAGACTCGGTTCCCAAAGAGACGCCGGAAGGTCACGAAAAGGCTCATGACCACGCCGGCGCCATTAACGGCGTAACTAATTACAGGAGAAACGATGAAGCGTAAGAAGCAAGCTCGCAAGGGCGCGCTGGTGATGGTTGCAACGTTGATGTTCGCTGCACCGGCGATGGCCTCGTTAGTCATCCAGAACTACATGGAAGCAGACGTCACTCTTGCGGATGCGTGCTTCTCCAAGGCTGCCGGCAACGACCCCGTGTCGTACACCGGCGCCGACGCCGACGATCCACTGGCTGGATTCGACGACACCACCAATACGGTGACCGTCTCGGGTGCCAACCTTCTCGAAGAGAAGCTCACCATCCGTGGCATGCAGGGTGACCGCGTCATGTACACCGACGTGGTTCGCTACCGCAACACTTGTGACATTGCCCTCAACGTCACACTCATTGCCGAAGGCGCAACTGCCACCGGCAACTGGGTCGACCGTTCCGCTCAGATCTACATCTCGAATATCGCAGCGCCAACCGGCCTGCCAGGCGTCTCGACTGACTGGAACAACCAGCCAATCATCGTGACCGCTGGAAGCGCAGCAATGACCGCTCCGAACAACCGGACCGGCACCGTGATTGTCCCTGCTGGTGGCGAGGTTCGAGGCGCAGTTGTCGTTGCCGCTGGTACCGGCTCGGCTCTGGCTGGCGTTGGCACTGTCAACTGGATCGCTACTGCGACCCACAACAACTAATCCATCTACCAAACTCAATTGATCGAGCCCGGCCCCTTGGGCCGGGCTCGTTCGCGTTCCGGCTCGGCGAGTCAGTCGTTTGCGGTCGTCACCGCGGACTCCTACCCTTCGCTCCAGCCCATCGCCGAGGAGACCCTATGTCTGGCTACGACTTCACCGTCGACAAAGCAGACCTTCACAACACACACCTTCGAACTGTTCAACCCGGCGAGGTTGCTCCCGGCGAGGTCGTGTTGCAGATTGAGCGATTTGCGCTAACCACCAACAACATTACGTACGGCGTCGCAGCCGACCTCCTCGGCTACTGGCAGTTCTTCCCCGCCGTCGACGGCGAGGGTCACATCCCAGTTTGGGGAATCGCATCAGTGACCGAGAGCGCCAACGATGCAATCGCCGTCGGGTCTCGCTTTTACGGCTATTACCCCATGGCTAGCCATCACACGATGGCGCCGGAGGCAACCTCAACTGGGTTCATCGAAACAGCGGCCCATCGCCAGAAGCTGCCTCCGCTGTACAACCGCTACACCGCGGCTACGCCTGCCGCTGGTTTCGGAGACGACTACGACAGCCACCAGGCCATCTACCGCATCTTGTTCGAGACTGGCTTCGTCCTCGACAATTACCTGTACAACAACCAGTTCTTTGGCGCCGAGCAAGTGATCTTGTCGAGTGCCTCAAGCAAAACCTCGATCAGTGCAGCCTTCTCGATGGAACGTCGCGGCGTCGATGTCGTCGGCCTCACATCAGAGAAAAACCGCGGCTTCGTCGAGGGGCTCGACCTCTACGACGAGGTAATCACCTACGACGAGATCGAAGGCCTCGACCCTGCCATCCCTACTGCGTATGCCGACATGTCGGGAAATGGCTCCGTGCTGGCCTCGGTACACAATCAGTTCCGTGACAACCTCGTGTCGAGCTATGGCCTGGGGATCACCCACCGAGATGCACGGGGCGACATCGATCGCTCAAAGCTCCCTGGCGCCGCGCCTGGCATGTTCTTCGCTCCAACGAACATTCAAGGCCTTATCGACGATCTTGGGCACAACGGCTATTTGGAAATGATGACCCCGGTGTGGGGCGAGTTTCTTGAGGAGGTTGACGACTGGATCTCGATCAAGGAGTTCGACGCGCCAGACGGAGTGGAGACCGCCTACCGATCCGTCCTCGACGGAGCGTCGCCAGACACCGGCTTCGTCGTCGTCAACCCATAACGAACACTCTGGTGTCTGACCCCGCCGTTCGTTGGCCCTGGCGGGCCTCCTCACTCACCGCCTTTTTCGCTGGCGCGAAAAACGCTCGGCCGTTGGCAACTTTCGCTAGTTTTCCTCGTCGGCGGGGACCTCGATGGTGACGCCATTCGCCTCGTCGGCGCACCTCAGAAGCCGGGCGCAGATCGCCGCGACGTCGGGGGCTACCGAAACTGCTCCACCAGTCACACCGAGCGGGTTGTAATGCAACGACGTGATGCCAAGCACGACACCGCCCGAATCGACGAGCGGGCCTCCCTGGAAGAGCGTGCCGATCGGAGCCGTGTGCTGGATCCCGGCAACTGACTGGTCAATCAGAAAGCCTGGCGACGCCATCGCCCCTTGCCCGCCAACCCCGCTCATCGCAAAGAGGCGGCCGCCGGTCGCATTATCTCGAATGGCGCCAGTTGCGAGAGTGAGTTTTGGAATATCGGCGTCGACGATGAGTAGCGCAAGGTCGTTCTCGGCGTCCCAGGCCCAAACTTGAGCCTCAAGCCGCTGGTCGCCCTTCTCGAGAAAAACGCCCGGCCCTGGGCTGACGGTTGACGCCTTAATCAGCTCATAGCTGGTAACCAGAGCGGTTCCGCCATTATGGCCAACCACGGCAAAGGCCGACCCGGCGACAGCGTTGCCTGACGTGTCTGAGGTCGAGACTGTCCACACCGATTGTCCGATCGTCGCCGGAAGAGTCACGACGCCGTTTGAATCTTCGACGTAGCCAGCAAGCGGTCCGAGTTCGCGCCTGATCTGCTCGACCGACTCAACCCGCATGCCATCAATCGCGCCAGCGGCATCGTTGAACTGGGTCTCGAAGCCGTCGACAAAGGTTGCAACCTGAGCCTCGTTCTGGGCCAGGCGATCGTCGTAATACGCATAGAAGGCCGCACCAGAGAACGCGGCACCGATACCGGCGCTTAGAAGCATCGTCGAGATGCCGATCACAGTTCGAGGCAGAATCCTGTGTCGCAGCTTCGGACGGCCTGGGCTCAGCGCGATGTAACCCCGCCTCGCAAGATTTCGGCTAGTACGCCAGCGCACCCACCGGCTCGGTTGGCCAATTATCGGCGCAACTCCACCGATCTGCGATCGACGACGCCTCGACTTCTTTGGAGCTGTCACTTCGGTAACGTCGCTTGCTAGTCCGGCGTCTTCCGAAGTGACCGGCGCAGGCGCTATTGGCGGCAACGACGTGGGCATCGGAGTTTCCTTATGCGAATCGACGGCGATCAACTCGCTCGGTGTCGTTTCGGTGCTCATGATCCGTCTCCTGTAGCTGACGTAGTAGTAGTAGTAGTAGTAGGCGAAGTTGTCGACGGTGCTGTAGTCGATGAGGTTGACGGGACAGTTGTGGCTGGCCCGACGGTGACTGGTGGCGGGTTGAGGCTTGGTGTCGGCACGACATTTCTGGTGCACGGCCCGGCGCAGTCACCGACGACCTTCGTCTTCGAACTCGAGGCTCCGATGACGGTCTCTTCTCGGCGCTGGGGGACGTATTCAGCCGCCGTCTCAATTGCTTCGATTGGACCCGGTTCTGGGAAGCCAACGAAGTCGGTCCCATAGAGCGCTTCATTCATGAATGACGAAAAGGCGATCGCAGGATGGCTACCGCCAGTTACCGATCCGACACCATTGATGCCTCGAAGGGGAGCGAGCCCGTCAGCGTGCCCCATCCACACTGCGGTGGCGAGTTGCGGGGTGTAGCCGACGAACCAGGCTGCGGTATACGACTGCGCGGTGCCAGTTTTACCCGCCACCGGCCTCCCACCAGCTAGCGCCGCTCGTTGACCAGTTCCATCGACAACGACAGTCTCCAAAACCTTCGTGACGTTGTCTGCGACATTGCTCGTCAACACACGATCGCCGGTTCGAGCTCGGTTGTCGATGAGGACATTGCCCACAGCGTCACGAACGAGAAGCACTCCAGTCGGCGCGACCCTGACACCACTGTTGGCAAACGTTCCGTACGCAGATGCCATTTCAAGTGTCGACGACTCCCCTGCGCCGAGCGCAAGGCTCGCCCCATAAGGACCGTCTGGGTCGAGCCGTTCAAGGCCGAGTCGTCGGGCGAGCGCCAGGGTGTCTGTGATCGAGACATCGGTGATGAGCTCAGCAAAGACGGTGTTAACCGATGCGCGAGTTGCGTCGGTCAGACTGATGTTGCCTCTGTCCTTGTTGTCGTAGTTGCTAATGACACACTGGCTGCCACTACATCCGGGCACAGCCCACTGGGCCGGAGCCGGGTACACCGTGTCTGGGCCGATGCCTTTCGTGAACGCCTCGGCCAAAACGATCGGCTTGAACGAACTGCCAGGCTGAAAACCGGTCGAACCACCAATAGCCAGATTCACTTGGCTGAACGCGTAGTCGCGGCCACCGACCATTGCCACCACGTGGCCGTTCTTCGGATCAATAGAAACGAGCGACATCTCGAGCGGATATTCAGTCGACTCGAGCCTGCTCGCTACCGACAACTCGGCTGCGGCCTGCAGCCGGGGGTCGATAGTCGTTTCGATAGTGAGCCCGCCTCGATAGAGCAGATCGGGCCCGAGCGCCTCAAGCAGGTCGGCTTCAACCCAGTCGACGAAGTACGGGTAGTCAGTTGCACCCTTCGGTGGCAGCGGCACCACAACGGTGACTGTTTCCGACGGCCGTTTGTCATCAGTGGCCAGCCAAAGTGACCGACCAACAGCTCGTTCGAACTCGTCGACGGTGATGTACCCCTGATCGAGCATGGCCTCTAGCACCAATCGACGTCGAGCGTCGGAAGCTTCGATGTCTTCGCGGGGCGAGAGCCGGCTCGGTGCCTGCACAACCCCGGCCAGCGTCGCCGCCTCGCTCAAGTCAAGTTCGGAGACCGGCTTGCCAAAATACAATTCCGCTGCCGCGCCAAGGCCGTAGGCCCCAGATCCGTAATACGAGCTTTCTAAATAGCCGAAAAGTATCTCGTCCTTAGTGAGCCGCTGTTCGAGCTCAACCGCAAACTGCGCTTCTCTGGCCTTGCGCTCAACGGTCTGTTCACCAGTGAGATATACGTTCTTCACGTATTGTTGGGTAATCGTCGACCCACCCTGGGCAACGCCACCAACTTCGAGGTTGGTGCGCGCCGCACGGGCAATGCCTTCAAAGTCAACGCCGGAATGCTCCCAGAATCTCGCGTCCTCGATTGCAACGATCGCGTCTTTCATCACCTGCGGGACATCGTCTGACTTGATCTCGACCGTGCGTTCGAAACCGCGAAATAGGCCGATCTCGTTGCCCGCGGCATCAAGCACTATCGACGGCACCGCTTCGAAGGTCTCGTTCTGCTCTGGCAGCTCGCCTGGAAGCGGGACCTTCATCAGCGTGACAACGGCGACGCCAGCGGCCACAGGAGGAACGACAATGAGCGACAGCGCAAGCGCGAGAACGACCCGAACGCTGACGCCAAGCGTCGCCGCAATTCGAGAACCAATGCTCATGGCGCGTCACCTTCGGCGGGAGTGGTGCCTTCGACGGCTGGATCAACGACCGGCTCAGGCGGAGGCTCGGCAATACATGAAGGCAGCGATCCAGACAGAGGCACCAGATCGGCCTCGGCCCTGAAAGTAATGCCGCCGATGCGGTCGCAACGAACTCGGAATCGAGCCGCGCCGCCCGCATCTGTCAGAACCACGTTTGACGAGAGAAGCGTCGCCGATCCATTCACGGAGATCGTCACTGGGGTTCCGGCCACCGGCACAATAAGGATGCGCCCTTCCTCGTCCACGATCG
>JBBKWJ010000195.1:0-3019 GCA_037968895.1 Acidimicrobiales bacterium | reverse complement strand
GGAAGCCCGGAAGCCAAGATTCGATAGGGTTACGGCCATGCCTGGTCTCGTCGAAACCAACAACCCGACCACGGTTGTCATCGTCTGCAAGTTCGTACACAAATTTCGCATGCCGTTCTTCGATGGACTTCGAGCCAAGTTGGCCGCCGAGGGCATCACCCTCCGCTTGCTATACGGCAAACCAAGCGCCGACGAGCAAAGCAAAGGAAACTGGGCCGAGCCGGAGTGGGGCGAATTCTGCCCTGGCCGTTACGTCGGCATTGGCGGCAACGAGCTGCACTGGCACCACGATGTTCTTAAGCGAACGACCGATGCCGATCTCGTCATTCTTGAGCAGGCGAGCAAGTTACTCGTCAACTACGCAATTTCGGCCCGCTCGCTGGTCAAACGCAACCAGCTCATCGCGCTCTGGGGCCATGGCAAAAACATCGCTGCCACGACGAGCAAGGTTGGCGAAACCATCAAGCGGCCATACACGAACAGCGCCGATTGGTTCTTCGCCTACACCGAGGGCACGCTCCAGATCATGATTGCCAGCGGTTACCCAGAGGCGCAGGTCACGGTCGTCCAGAACGCCGTCGATACCCAGTCAATCCGTTCCGATGTCGACGCGGTGTCAAAGAGCCAGCTGTTTGACTGGCGCAAGAAGCACGGCATCTCCAAAGAGGCGAAACTGGCGCTTGCCCTCGGCTCGATTTACGCCGACAAACGGCCAGAATTTCTCATCGCGGCCGCTGATGCGGCTCACGCCGCCGATCCGGTAGTCGAATTCGTCATCGCAGGCTCTGGTCCTGATGCTGGAGTCATCGACGATGCGGCCAAAACACGACCATGGCTTCATGCTGTTGGACCAGTGTTTGGCCAAGACAAGACGAGCGCCTTGGCATCAGCTGAGTGCATGGTGATGCCCGGGGTTGGCGGGCTAGTGATTGTCGATGCGTTCGCGGCTGGCTTACCGCTCGTGATGTGTGAGAACCCGCATCATCCGCCCGAATTCGACTACGTGCAGGATGGCCACAACAGCCTCGTGCTTAGCGAATCGACCTCGCCTGAAGCGTTCGGCGAGGCGGTGGCCCGGTTACTAGCCAACCCGGCCACGGTCGCGAGCCTCGCCGCTGGGTCGCGAGCCGATGGCGACATCTACACCATCCAGGCGATGGTCGATCGGTTTGCCGACGGAGTGACCAAGGCGCTGGCTACTCGCTAGTCGGCTGCTGCGCCCCGTCGACGGTGAGCACACGACCGTAGATCGCTTGCTCATGAGCCTCAATGTCGGCCCGGCTCGAGAAACGTTTGGCCTGCGGTTTAGCCGGTGAACCGGCAACGATGACATAGGCCGGAACATCGCGGGTGACGACCGAGCCAGCAGCCACAATCGACCCCCGGCCAATTGTCACGCCAGACAGCACAACGGCCCCGAACCCGATCCACACGTCATCTTCGACCACGGTGGTTTCGCTGAGCCCCTTGCCGGCGTAGTCCTTGTCGCCGATCCACGGGGCATGGCGAATCAACGTACCGACGACCTCATGGTCGTGGTCGTAGCGTCCGACGATGCCAACGTTGTTGCCAATCAGCACGCCTCGTCCGACTGCACCGTTCACCATGATCGAGCAGTACTTGCCGACGTAAGTGTCGTCACCGATCGTCAAACCATGCGTCGACTCGACCCTCGTGCCTGGCCCGAGATGCACATTCTTCCCGATTGAAACGGGTCCACGAACGGCGAACTTTCGGTAGAGCGGTATCGCAACGCTCCGTAGCACGCGGGTGACTGCTGAGTTCATCTGTCTGAGGGTAGCCGGGACGACCTTGCGCCGGGATCGCTAAAGTAAGCGGGTGCGCGCCGACCAGTCCGTTTCCGCTTCGCCGACGCCACCAGAGCGCTCGGTCACCATTGCGATCTGCACATTCAAGCGAGCAGCTGGTCTCATTGCCGCGGTTAACTCCATCATCGAGTCGCATCAGCTAACGACTGGCTGGCGCCTCGCCGAGATTCTCGTTGTCGACAACGACCCAGCCGGCTCGGGCGAAGCAACGTTGCAGGCCGTCGAACACCCGCTCGTACGCTACGTCCACGAGCCTCGATCGGGCGTCACGTTCGCCCGCAATGCGGCGATCGACCACGCCGTTGGCGATGTGCTCTGCTTTATAGACGACGACGAGATTGTGGCCGAAAGCTGGCCGGGCGGCCTGCTTGCAGTTATGTCAACCACCGGGGCGGCCCTCGTCGGTGGTCCGGTCCAGACCTCATTCACCTCTGAACCGCCCCAGTGGATTCTTGACGGCCGCTTTTTCGAGCGAGTTGACCCAGCCCACAACGAATCGGTCGTATGGCTCCGGACCGGCAACCTTGCAATCGATCTTGATCTGGTTCGAGTAAGTGGTCTTCGCTTCGACGATGCGTTTAACCAATCCGGAGGTGAAGACGTCGCGTTCTCGAGGTCCGCTCGAGCAGCTGGATTAGATCTGCGATGGTCAACGTCGGGTTCGGTCACTGAACTGGTCCCGCCAGAACGGGCGACCGAGGCGTGGCTCATACGACGAGAGCGTGTGTCAGCGGCCAACTATGTGCGCGCCCTCCGGTCGAGGTCCTCGCTGACAACCGTTCTTGCGTCGGTCGCACCACGGCTGGTTGTTCGATTCTTCGGGGGCATGGCCTCGTTGCTGCTAGCAACAGTCACGCGATCGAAACCCGCCGCGGTAAAGGCCCGGCTATCGATTGAGCGGGCGCGGGGCACCATCGATGGGCTCCGTGGCATCGCCTCCGATTCCTATGGCTCACATGCGTGACCATGACAACGGCCGACGACTCGCGACGCCTAAAGTGCGAGCCATGATGGCCATCGACCGGCTCCCCTGGCGGAGCGGCATGCACTTCGTGCAAAAGCACACAAGCCGCTTTCGCCCAACCCCTTACCGGACCTGGTCCGACATCGCCGATGACATCGTCGCCAATGTCCCCGAGCGAGTACTCGTCGATGTGAACGACACGATTCTGCTTCGCCGAGTCATTGGT
>JBBKWJ010000194.1:0-31286 GCA_037968895.1 Acidimicrobiales bacterium | reverse complement strand
ACGAACGACGGCGCCGGTCACGAACCGCCACCACCTTGTGCCGTTGTGTTCGCACCATCATCAGCATTGGCAACTCAAACTGCTGCCTGATCGCCAACTCAAAATCTTCAAACCCGACGGTACCCACTGGCGAACCGCTATTCCCGATAGGCCATCAGGCGTCCCAGACCGACCTGATTAGCGTTTCGGCGCCCAGCGCCGAAAGGCGGTGAGTGCGGCGGCCCGCCAGGGTCGACGAACGACCTGATTAGCGTTTCGGCGCCAACTTGCTATAAGGCACGACACCGAGCCAGAAAAGCAGGAAGAACCAGCCACCGGGGCCGGTCCTTCGAGCTATGCGTTCACGTTCAAACGCATCTTGATGTGGGCAAAATTCGACTAGCTCGCGCCAGCCTTGCTCTGGCGGTCGTAGCCGACCTGGCAGAACCCATGATTGCAGTAGCCGCCCGGGTTCTTGTGGAGATACTGCTGGTGATAGTCCTCGCCGTAATAGAACTCTCCGGCCGGCGCAATCTCGGTCGAGATCGTGCCATAGCCACTCGCAGCCAACATGCCTTGATACGCCTCAGCCGACGCGAGTGCTGCCGCTAGCTGCTCATCAGAGTTGGTGTAGATCGCCGAGCGGTACTGAGTGCCACGATCGTTGCCCTGCTGGTTCGGCGTTGTCGGGTCGTGGTTTTCCCAGAAGACCTTGAAGAGGTCGTCGAGCGACACTTTCGCCGGGTCGAACACAATGAGGACTGCCTCGGTGTGTCCGGTCTGCCCGGTGCAGGTCTCGTTGTAGGTGGGGTTAGGGGTCGAGCCCCCGGCATAGCCAACGGCGGTCGTATAGACGCCGTCCATTTGCCAGAAGAACCGCTCAGCACCCCAGAAACAGCCCATTCCAACCACAAGGGTGTCGAGGTGATCAGGGAACGGGCCAACCATCGAGGTGCCGAGCACGGTGTGGGCGCTGACGACGGGCACTGCCTCAGGACGACCAGGAAGTGCCTGATCGGGGCTCACAATCTGAAGCCCAGAAGGATCTTTGCGAAACAACATAACTGCTCCTGTTCTTGGTGAATCGAGCCCGAGGCACCGCGTAGTTACGCATCCCCGGAGTCTTGATCAGAATTGGAACCAGTGTCGATTCCCAATAATTCCTCAACTCGAATGATGGCTGCCGCAGCATCGGCTCGTAAGCGAGCGGCCTCTTCGGCATCGCCCTCGGTGGCGTCGATTGTCTCGGCTGCATTCAATGCATCAGATGCTCGGCCGAGGAGCTCAGAAATCGAAAGACCTTCTAGGTCGGCGCTGGTGTCTGGCGTCTCGACCGGCGTGTCGCCAGGATCGTCGGTTGGAGGTACGAGTACTGGCTCGACCCCGGTGGCAACGGCAAGCAACGCTTCTTCGAGCGTCTCTGCCATTGCAATCTTCGACCCCGATACCGCGATAACGGTGTCAAGCACTGGCACCCCTGGGCCACCTTGTGCTTCCACATACAGCGGCCGCACATACACAATTCGGCCGTCGACCAACACCGTCACCATGTTGCCGAACTGCACTGTTGAGCCCTGCAGATCGAGCGGAGTTATGTATTGCGAGATAGTGCTGTCTTTACGAATATTGGAGTCGACAAGGTCGGGAGCAGCGATGACGTTGTCGCTCTGGAGGCGATACACCAATAGTTCGCCGTAATGACCTGGGTCAGACCGGGCGTACATCACCGCCGTTAGTTCGGGTCGAGCGTTGTCGGCGTTGCCCCCCTGGATCGCAGGCACAAACGAGCGCTGCAGCACGAATTCAAGCTCGTCGCCACCGGGCAAACGAGTCACCATGTACTGCGGCTCCATCGGATCGCTCGAAGGCACTGTTGAGGTGTCTGACTCTGTCTGGGGCTGAGTGGAGATCGACCACGACTGCCCCTTCTGGATCAGGCTCACTGGGTCAGACACCTGATAGGTGGCATACACCGACGACTGCACATCGAAGAGGAACTGTGGGTACCGGAAGTTGTCGGCAAGGTCGGCCGGAATATCGTCGGCTTCGCTGTAGAGCTCAGGGAACGCCTTCGCATAAGCCGCGGCGATCGGGTCGCTGTCGTCGACGACATAGAACGTGACATCGCCGTCATACGCATCGACGACGGCCTTTACCGAGTTGCGGATGTAGTTGAACTCGCCACTGATCGGGTCGCCTTGAATATCGGAGTAAGGGAATCGGCTCGTTGTTGTGTAGGCGTCGACAATGAACTTGACCCGACCGTCATGCACAACGGGATATGGGTCTTGGTCGAGTCCGAGGTATGGGGCGAGTTCGCTGACTCGCTCCATCACATCGCGCTTGAAGATCATCTGAGAGTCTTCGGTCAGGAAGTTTGAGAGGGCGATGTTGAGGTCGCCGAAACGTAGCGCGAACGCCGCCTTGCGCATGAACGACCCGATCTTGATTCCACCCTCGCCGTCGTAGCGTGATGTGCCCTGCGTTGCCGACTCGTAGTCGATCTCATCTCTGGTGGCACCAACGATCGCGTACCCGTCAAAGCTCTCACCGAAGTAGACCTGCGGTTGGGTGAGCTCAATCTCGATGTCTTCTGCCGTGGTGAGCGCCGGTCCGAGGTCGGAGACGACAAACTCGGGCGCTCCGCCGCGACCAATGTCGTTCGCCGTTGCGGCAACAACGCCATAGCCGTGCGTATACACGATGTGCTGTATCTCCCACTCGTCCTCGAGCACGCTTGGAATCAGGTCACGACTTGAAATCAAGAGTGGCGTGGTGACGCCATCCTTTTTGTATCGATCGACGTCGAGGACATCGGAGAAGCCGTAGAACGGTTTGCCTGACTGAGTCTTGGAGAACTGCTCCTGAGCGAGCACAGGGTCGAGCAGCGCAACCGATCCGAAAATGTCTTCGTTCTCGGTGAGTGTGTCAGTCGTGAAGTCGTCGACGTATTCGTAGTTCTCGACTGTGAGCCGCGACGAGTCGAGGCCGTACGCAAAGAGCGTCGCATCGATGTTGCGCGACACGTATTCGGCCTCACGAGTGGTGCGTTCAGGCTGGACACGGATCCGCTGGTAAACGGCGGGAAAGATTGCGCCCGCTGAAATACTCACCACAAGCCAAAGACCGACGGCCACTGCAGGCAGTGTCCATCCGTGGCGCCAGATGTTGGCGACAAACAGCGCGGCGACGAAGACAGATATTGCCGTTAGTAAGTTGAGCGCAGGGAGACGGACGGTGAGGTCAGTCGCCAGGGCTCCGTCGACGACGCCCCCGGTCTGGGTCAGCAGGTCAAAGCGGTCGAGGTGATACATAACCGCCCGAACCAGCGCCAGCAAAGCGATCAGAACCGAGAGATGGATCTTGGCGCCTTCGGACACTCGATTCGTCATGTTTGACGCTCGGATTCCGCCATTGAGATAGTGGGCGGCGACCGTAAAGACGATGGTGAAAATGATCGCGGTGAAGGTCCAGTTGACAAGGAAATTCCAGAATGGCAGCCGGAAGACGTAGAACGAGGCATCCTTGCCAAACACTGGATCGACAACGCCGAAATCGCTTCCGTTACGGAAGAGGATCCACGGGTTCCATTGGCCCGCAGTGCTCAGGCCGAGAAGCAGGCCGAATAGCACCGAAATCGCGATTCGCACTCGTCCGCCGTTGTTGCCAACTAGCGAGTGGTATCGCTCAAGAAGATCGTCTTCGGGCGTCAGCGGTCGAACCTCTGGCGCTAACCGGCCAGCGAGATATAAGTTGCCCCAAAGCATGGCCGAGAATACGACCGAGAAAGTCAGCGCTAACCACAGTTTGGTGCCGATGAGGGTCGTCCACACCTGGCTCGAGTTGAGGGCGTCAAACCATAGATAGTCGGTATAGAGACGGGCAATCCCGCTGCTTGAGAGCAGCAGCACAAAGAACGCAATCACCACAGCTGTGGTGATCTTGCGTGCACGGGTCATACTTCGAGGGCGATACGTAGCAGCCATTGTGGCGCAAGGCTAGCTGACCAAACCTCAACCCGGAGGGCGAGGAATGGTCTGTGTGTCACTCAGCGTAGGATTCGGGCACTACGAGGCACCGGCATCCTGGCTCACCGAGCGGGTGGGTGTGCCCAGTCGGGAACGGCTGCCCCTTCGTTACCGCTCCGGCCAGCGTGTTGTCGTAGCATTCGGCGCCAGGCTTGACCCGAGGGTCGCTATCCCAACGAATTTCGGCCTTGCCGTCGATCGATTCGTAGAGCCCGAGCGCAAATGCGGCCGCAAGACCGTCATCGGCTACTTCGGTGAGCGTGGACCCACGAAGCTCGCGATAAATCGAGCGAACTGGTTCGAGAAGTTCTTCTCGATCTTCGTCAGCCCGAGCGACGATCAATTCAAGCTTGCTTCTAAACGGATCGACGAGCTGAACCGCTATCTCCTCGACCAATTTGGTGACATCGGCCCCACTTCCGTCGCCGAGCGAACCTGAGCCACGAATTGCGGCCTTATTCAGCCCGGGAGTGAGAGCGTCGATCACATTGACAATGAGCTTCTGTTTCGGGGCAAGCTCTTCAATGGCAGGCTTTCCCTTCCCGGTGCGGAGCCGGTCGAGCACATCGCTCTGGTCATCGGCAAACGTGCGCTTAATGTGGCGACGCACATCGGGTCCGAGTTTGGTCATAGTGACGTCTCGGTCACGGAACACGCCAGGAGGCGCTGGTTCCTGCGACACCTTCTCGGCATCCTCCTCAGATTCGGATGATTCGGCGACCTCATCGCTCACGGGAGCAACGACGGCAGCCGCACCCCGAGCTGCGGTGCGCTTGGCCTTTCGTCGACTCGACGCGCTGTCCGACGATTCGGCCGAGTCCTCCGTTTTCGTCGCTTCTGTCGGTGCGTCAGCAGGATCAGCGGGCTCAGCCACGGACTCATCGCGAATTCTCGCGAAAATGTCGTCGAGGTCTTGGGTTTCGGCTCCGGCTGTTTCGGTGAGATCTGGATCATCGACTTCGCCGGAATCGAGGCTGGTCTCGTCGACGATTGGGGCAGCCCGCTTCGGGGTTGCCATTGCCGCCGAACCGGTCGAAACCGTCGTCTTTGGCTTCGGCGCCGGTTTCGATGAGCCCGACTGCGCTCCACCCGGCTCAGGAGAGCCTTCGTCGAGCTCCCTGACCAAGGTGGCAACGTCTTGTTCGTCTTCAGCCGCATTTTCCCGGCGAACGATGGTTTCCATCGCCACTCTTGCTTCGGGAACAGAGAGCTGTAGTTCGGTGTTGGCCTCGTCGATCTGTTGGCGAACGATCGCAAGCGAACGAGCCAACCGATCTCGAGCGGCCTTCGCTCCGTCGAGCTGCTGCCGGGCGACGCGTCGCCGCTGCACCAGATCGGACAGAACCTTCTCGCGTACCGACTGGGCCTCGACAAGCATTGATCTGGCGTGCTCGCGAGCGGCATCTTGTGCTGCTGCAGAATCGGCGTCGGCCTCTGCTTTGATTGCTTCCGCTACTTTCTCGGCGTTGGCCCGAAGGTCATCGGCTGCGCTCTTGGCGGCCTCGGCGTCTTGGCTAGCGGCACGCCTAACCTCATCGGCCTCAGACTGAGCTGCACTAACGATCTGGGTTGCCTTCTGACTCGCCTCTTCCCTGCCGCTCGCAGCAAGTAGTTCTGTTGCTTCGCGCTTCGACTTCGCGTCGGCGAGCGCAGCTTCTCGAGCTTCGTTTGCTTCCTTCGCGGCGTTGTCGCGCAGGGTTGCAGCCTCGGCCGCTGCGGTCTCACGAATGTTTGCGGCTTCCGCTTCGGCTGCTGCCTTCGCGGTGGCCGCTGCTTCTTCGATCGCCTCAGCCTTCGCTTGGGCTCGGGCCACGATCTCGTTGCCCGAATGTCTGGCCGATGTCAGAACTCGAGCTGTTTCCTCACCAAGAAGCTGATCGAGCTCGTCTTCATCCATACCAGCGAAACCTTGAGCTATTGGCTCTGCCTCAGGTTCGTTGGTGGACGTAGTCGTTGACTGAGCGAGAATTTCACGAGCTTCAGAGAGTTCAGCTTCGAGAAGCTGGTTCTGGTCTTCGAGCTGGGCGAGGCTCGTCGCAATGCCTGAGCTCGCATGGTCAACTGATCGAAGCGTGTTCGCTAGCTTCCGCAGGTACTCCCTAACAGAAGTCTGGTCATAGCCTCGGAACGAGGTATCAAACTCGCGTTGCTCGATCTCAGTGGCATCGAGCTTGACTTCTCCGAAGGGCTGCATGCATCAGATAGTAGAGGCTGAAGTGACGTGACTTGTGCCATCCACCTGGTTTGATTCGAGATACGCCTAGCTCTGATATGCGGCGATACTTTCGACGTTCCCGCCGAGGCTCTTAAGAACGTCGAGCGCCTCTTCCAGATTGGCAACGGGATAGACGTCGACGTCGTCGCCAGCCCTGGCCCGAACCCGCGCCAGCTCTTCCTCTCCTTGCGCGGCTGGCACGATAAAGGCCTCGGCATCAGTATCAACAACCGCCGCGATCTTCTGCATGATTCCGCCGATCGACCCGACGGCACCAGTCGGGCTAATCGTGCCGGTGACCGCAATCTCGTGGCCACCGGTGAGATCGCCCTCGGTCAGGGCGTCGAGCACGGCAAGCGTGAACGCAAGGCCAGCCGATGGACCGCCAACGCTGCCAGACTGGATGTCGACCTCGAATGGCGCGGTCTTCACGATGTCAATGCGGTCGACCGGAGCGACACCAAGGAAGGCCCCCGGAGTGCCGTCGTCTCGTTGTCCAAGAGTGAGAGTGATATCGAGTATTTCGTCGCCCCGTTCAACCGAGATCACCACTTCGGTTCCGATCGGTCGTTCGTTGATCGCGTTTACCAGATCAATTGCGGCCACCATTGGCTCGCCATCGAGCCCGATGACGACATCGCCCACTTCGAGCCCGCCAGCCGCTGATGACCCAGGGACGATTTCGACGATGTGCACGCCGTCGGAAGTAATTGTGTCGTAGCCGAGGCGATTCAGGGCGACCGCAACCGCAACGTCTTTCGAGTCGGTCATCATCACCAGGTTCTGTTGGATCATCTCCTCGCCCGACCGATCACCAAGGATGAGCTCCTCCTCGATCAGGTCGGCATCGCCGTTCTGCTTCGTGAAGAGGTACTCCCACCAGCTGAGGTCTTGCCTCAGGCGAACGGTCGTGTAAAACAACTCGCCGGGGCTGGCAAAAGATTCGGTTCCCTGCACCTCGATGAGCGGCTCCGTCTCACGCACCGCTCCGGGCACAAGGGCGACGTAGCCCGGCTTCATAATGAATCCGAGGGCAACGATGGTCGCCGATGTGAAGAAGGCGATTGCCGTCAGGCCGATCCAAAGCCGACGGCTTGCTTTGTCTACTTCGTTGTCGGGCATGGCTGCCGCTGCTGCGACTTCGTCGGCAGCTACGGTATGGCCAGCATCGTGGTCCGATTGGCGATTGCCTTCATTAGTTCCAGACATGCAAGACGCCTATCGGTAAGCTTGCGTGCGCCGTGAGCAATCGCTCATTGGCACGTTCCCGTGAGATGATTCGAATGTCGACAACAGAGACCAAGCTCCCCAAGGTCCGCACCCCAATTTGGCGACGGCTTACTGCGTTGATGAGTTTAGGCTCGATTGTCATCATCTTGGGCTTCGCCCTTGCCGCCATCCTGGGTGCAAGTGCGCTCTTTGCACTTTTCATCCTCGAACGCGCGGCCGGCTAATTCCCTCACGCTACTCAGCTGTGCGCTCATAGTTCCAAACGCGGTACAGGCTGACCCCAGCCCGCTGGGAGTCAGCCTGTGTTGCATTTCTTTTTGCCAGATGGTTCGGCTGCCCCGCCAAACCACTCGCACGTTGGTGAACGCTAGCGGCCGAAAAGGCCTCGACGAGCGCTCACACCGTTTTCTGGCTCAGCAGATGGTGGCTCGGTCTTCTCGTCGACCTTTTCCTCAACCTTGACGCTCGCGGCCTCACTAAATGAGGTTGCGGGCGGCGTTGGCGGGGTGTCGACAATTGCGTCCCTGGCTGCAGGCGCTTCGGTCGCAACCGCGGCAGCAGCAGCGGCGGGTGTGCCCTGCGAATCGCGCGCGGTACCGACTGCGGCCGCGGCGGGGGCTGAGGCGAGAGCCGGACCGCCAGCCTTCAGCTCGACGCGGAAGTATGGACGGTATTCGAAATTAACTTCTTCAAGCCGGAAAATTCTGGCGTGTTCAACACCATCTTCGTTGCGTAGCTGTTCTACGAACGACACGGCGTCGTGGATATCGTCTGTTTGGTGGTAGCCGACTTTGCTGTCAGGCCCCCGGTAGATCACCATATGGGACACGCTGCTGCTCCTTCTTTCGCCGGGGCGGGCGCCCGACGGGTGTAGCGGAAGATAGGTCCGCGACGCGGACCTACATCAACTAGCATTCCAGATCTTGTGAGCTTCCACCACCCCCAATCGAAACCACCCACTTTGGTGCAAACGATCGAAGCCGGTTTCAACGGCGACCTAGATGTAGTTGAGATGGCCCTCACGAGCGTCGAAGACGACGTCAGGGCCGCTGGCCTCAACGCAAGCCTCCGGTTAGGGGTGCTTACGCCAAACGTTCTGACAGCGTATCTGACAGATCCGTCATCCGTCGTGCGGCGGAGAGCGACCGAACTCGCAGCACGACTTCCTCCCACCATCGACCTGGTCGCAGCGGTATGCGATCGCCTGGGTGACGAAGATCAGATTGCCGAGACCGCCGCCTTTGTGATTGGTGAGGCCGGAGAAGCTGATCGCGGAACCGTCACCGACCAGATCATTGATCGCCTCAAGAACCAGGCGCTTACCCATAAAGATGCGTTGTGTCGGGAGGCCGCGGTTGCTTCGCTTGGAGCGCTACACACTGGCCTCGAGACCATTTTGGCGGCCCTCGACGACAAGGCAACAGTTCGGCGACGGGCTGTCATTGCCCTTGCTCCGTTCGACGGAGACGAAGTCACCGCAGCGCTCACCAAGGCGCTCGACGACCGCGACTGGCAGGTGCGGCAAGCGGCCGAGGATCAACTCGCTAACGACGAGAACGATTAGTCATAAACATGTCGCGGACTGCGTCGAAGTCTTCGATGCACTGACCTGCACCAAGCACGACCGACTCAAGCGGCTGTTTCACGAGCGACACGGGAACATGCGCCTCGCGAGAAATACGGGTGTCCATTCCCCGCAACATCCCGCCGCCACCAACAAGATGTATGCCTCGCATGATGAGGTCTTGGGCGAGCTCAGGCGGAGCCGCTCCGAGGCACGACAAGACTGAATCGACCATTGACGTGACTGGTTCGTCAATGGCCAATCGCACTTCGGGTGCAGTCAGAGTGACAGTACGGGGCAGGCCGCTCATCAACTCGCGACCGCGCACCTCGGCGCCCCACTCGTCGTGTTCGCCGGGATCGGCGGAACCGATCGCCTTCTTGATCTGCTCTGCCGTTTGCTCGCCAACCGCTATGCCGTGCTCACGACGAACATAGGCCTGAATTGCCGCGTCGATGTCGAAGCTTCCGATTCGAACTGCCTCAAGGGCAACGACGCCGCCAAGTGAGATCAGAGCCGTCTCAGTTGTTCCGCCACCGATGTCGACAACCATATTTCCGATCGGTTGATCAATCGGAAGACCGGCACCAATTGCGGCGGCCATCGGTTGCTCGATCAGATGAGCCTCGGCTGCCCCGGCTCGTCGAGTCGCCTCGCGAACCGCACGTTGTTCGACGGCGGTGATGGCCGACGGCACGCAGATGATGGCCCGTGGGCGGTTGAAGCGGCTCACGCCGACCTTCTGCAAAACGAGACGAACCATTCGCTCAGTGATCTCGAAGTCGGTGATTGCGCCTTGGCGAAGGGGGCGGACTGCGACGATATGGGCCGGTGTTCGACCGATCATCTTGCCTGCCTCCCGACCGATGGCCAGGACCTCGCCACTCTGAGTATTGAGCGCGATCACGGTTGGCTCGTTCAGTACGATCCCTTCACCGCGCGCGTAGACGAGCGTGTTCGCGGTCCCGAGGTCGATTGCGAGGTCACGACTCATGCAGCACCCGCCTCGCTTTGATCGCGAGGGGTTTCGCCCACTTCGGTGATGTGCTGCGGCTCAAGGCCCCACGAGGAGCCGCCGTCCCAGTCTTCCTTCTTCCAGATTGGAACCGTTGTCTTTAACGTGTCGATGCCGTGGCGGGCCGCCTCGAAGGCGACGTCGCGGTGAGGCGATGACACCGCGATGACCACAGCAGACTCGGTGACGGGCACGACTCCAATTCTGTGGATCATGGCGATGCGCTCAACGTCGGGCCACCGCAGGCGGATATCGGCGGCGAGTGCGTCAAGTCTCGGAACAACCTGCTCTTCGTATGCCTCGAATTCGAGGAGGGATACGCCGGGCCGACCCTCGGAGTGGTCACGACTTGTGCCGTTGAATACGACCACCGCGCCGGACCCGGGCGTGACTGCCCACGATGACGCAGTATCGACTGGAAGTTGGTCGGTGGTGAGCGCAGTCCAGGTATCACCAGTAGGCGGTGTGAGCACGCCAACACTCTAGTCACGTCGGCCACGATTCGGAGCGCCTGAGGAGGGGCGCGCCCCGTTCAGGCCGCTTCCCTTGTACTCTTTCGTCTCGTGGTAGCAGCCGACGACGATTCCCATGATTGGGAACCGCCCCCCGATCCAACCCAGCGCACCTGGCGTCACCCCTCTGAGATCGCGGCCGCCAATGCCGCGGCGGAAGCTGCCATTAGTTCAGAGCGTCGCCGGGTTGCGACAAAACGGGTATTCACAGCTGGTGCCTTAGCTGGCGCTGGCGTGTGCCTTATCGGTCTCGCAGCCCTCCGCTTCTCAAGCCAGGCCGACCCTCAGCTTGTCCTCCAGGCAGTCGCAACCTCAATCCCCGGCGCCACCGCCGCGGCCTCGTCCGAGTCGAACGATCTACTCACCGCAACAACCGCCGTTGCGACCACACTCCTCGTCCAACCAAGTCCCTCGTCAACGTTGGTCCTCACCAGTGAACCCGAGCCTCCCATGCCAGCGGGCATGGTCACCATTGGGGCCAGCGGCGACAGCACAATTCTCGCCAACGGAATTGCGATCGACGGGCACATCCTCACTTCAGCCTCGGCTCTCGGCGATATTGCCCGGTTGTGGGTGCACCAGGGCAACGTTCAACTCGTTGGAACAATCGTCGCCAGCGACCCGTTCAGCGACATTGCCGTCGTCCGCTACGACTCGGTCAACCCCGCGTTCCTTGAACTTGTCGCCGACGAAGCGGCCACCACGCCCGATGTCGGATCCGAGATCAGCCTTCATGGCATCGGCCAGGACGGCACCAATCGCTCGGTCTACGGTGCGCTCATCGCGAGCGGCCAAACAATCCAGGCTGCGGGGCAGGACGTTGTCGGCTCGGTCGAGACGACCGCCGAGCTTGACCCGATCCTGCCAGGGGCTCTGCTTGCTGACGTTGCTCGGTCGCCGCTCGGCATGGTGGTCAACTGCGACAGCTATCTCGCAGCTGCTATCCCCCTCGCCGACGCACGACTCATCGCCACGACGCTTATCGCGCATGGCTGGGCCAACGACACGTGGCTTGGGGTGAAGGGGGTCGTCGTCGAACGCGGCATCAAACTCACCGAAGTGTCGCCAGGCAGCCCTGCCGAAACGGCTGGCCTTGTCAAAGACGATGTGCTGCTCCGCTTCGACGGCACAAAGCTTCACTCGATAACCGACCTGATCGCCCAACTTCGACAACGAAAGCCAGACGACATCGTCGAACTCGTCATTGGACGCGATGACGACGAGCAGATCGTCACGGCCGCGTTGACCAGTCGAAGCCTCGGCCCGACCTCAGCTAGCGAGTAACTCGCTTTGCCAAGTAGCCGGCCGCAGCGGCAACGCCGGCGACTGCAACCCCAGCAACGCCGAGCGCAATCTCTTGCCGCTTGCTCGGGCTCACGCTCCACGGAGGAGCTGCAGTGCCAAGAACGAACGCTTCTTCGTTTGTGAATGTCGGCTCCCAGCCCGCGTCGCGCAGGCGGTCGTTGGCGATCACCCAAGGCCAGGTTACAAACGCGTCAAGCCCATCGGGTACCGGACGCATATTGAGGCGGCGGCGAGCATCGAGAATCTGGTGCCTCACGACATCTGGAACTCTGACCTGCGATGTGCCCGCAAGATCGCGGAACGCGTCTGGGGCGATCCAACCATCAGGAGCAACGTTTACAACACCCTCAAGCCCAGTGCTGATCACTGTCGTGATTGCGGTTGTCAGGTCGTCATGGTGGAGAAACTGCACCGGCGGGTCGACTCCGGCCGGCCGAACCGCAGTCGCAGTTCGCAGGCTGCGGGCGACCCAGCTCGCCTCGCGCTCCGACAACGTCGTGGTCGGACGAAGGATCGTGACAGCGGCGCCTGAGGTTTTGGCCCACGCAAGCACATCGTCTTCGAGTTGTACCTTCGCGATGGCGAAGCCAAGTTCGTCGTTGGGGCGACGCGGCTCGGCTTCGGTCAGCGGGACAGGATTGTCGCTGTGCGCGCCGTAGACCATTGCACTCGAGATCACGATGACGTGTTTGATTCCGCTTGCTTGGGCCGAAGCCAGCACCCCCGATATGAGGCTAGACACATAGTTGGAATCGCTCCGCCGGCGGCTGTCTTCCGCCAGATGCACCAGGGTGTCACAGCCGGCAAAGTGGCTCTCCAGCTCGGCGGAGTTCAGGTCGACGGATACCGCAGTTATCTTCTCGGCGGGAGGGGTCAACCGAACTCGATCAAGCGCAACAACGCGCTCGATCTCGTCGAGTGCCCCGAGCTGGACCAACAGTCTTCGCCCGACTGAACCAGCGGCCCCGGTAACTACAAGTGATTTCACTGACCTACTATGCCCTTGTGAGTGGAAACGAACCCCTTGGTGACCCCGAATTTAACTTGAACGATCTGGCAAAGCTGCTCTCCAGCTTTGGCGGCCTCGGGACCACCGGCGGCGCCGACCCCTGGGCAAGCGCCGCGCTGGTGGCAGCCCAGATCGCAAATGAGGGCAATTCTGAGCGAAACGTCGACCCACTTGACCGTCTAGCAATCGAAGACTTGGCTACCGTTGCCGATCTTCACGTCAGGCAACAACCGGGCGTCGAGCTCTCGCCGCACACCAAGATCAATGTGGTCACGAAAAGTGAATGGGCTACGAAGAGTCTTGGCGCCTACAAGCCGTTCTTTACCCGGTTCGGCGAGGCCCTTGGGTCGGCCAACCAGGAAATGCTCGACCCGAGCGACCCCATGTCTGCCATGTTTGGCCAACTCATAAGCGGGCTTGGCCCCATGCTGGTGTCGGCAAGCGCCGGATCCATGATCGGGCACCTTGGCATCACCTCAATGGGCCAATACGACTTGCCAGTTCCTCGACCAGACGACACCGTGCTCGTCGTCTCTTCAACCATCGCCCACAACGCATCGGAGTGGGGCATTCCGATCGATGAACTACGACTATGGGTGCTTATCCACGAGCTTGCGGCCCATTCGGTTCTTCGTATCCCTCACGTTGCCCGCCGCCTCGATTCGCTTTTCATCGACTTCGCTGCTGCATTCCGCCCTGACCCGGCGGCAATGGAGGCGGAATTCGGCGACATCACCGATCTCAGCCAGCTCGCATCGCTTTCGCAGAAGCTCAACGACCCAGACAAGATCCTTTCGCTCATGCGCTCTCCTGCCCATGACCTGTTGATTCCTCAGCTCGATGCACTCGTGGCCGCCGTGCTCGGGTTTGTGGCTGAAACCGTGGCAAACGCATGTACCAACTTGTTACCACGCCACGCCGAAATCCAGTCCCTCGTACATCAGCAGATGATCGACTCGACTCCAGCTGATCGCTTCATGGAACGGCTCTTGGGACTCGACATCACCGAAGCTACGTTCGCACGGGGCCACTCGTTCATCGCCGGAATCACTGAACGCGCCGGCGACGAGGGTCTCCGCCGACTATGGGCTGATGAACTCGATCTACCGACTTCAGCCGAGGTCAATGCTCCCGGTCTGTGGCTCGCCCGAATCGGACTCGACCCCGATCTACCTGAAGGCGTCCTCGAGATTCCAGACGATCTTTCTGGCCTCGACGATCTCTGACCAAAGAGTCGTGGCCTTTTCAGGCTGCCTTTAGCGGCTGACCTTCTCGTCTGCGTCTTTGTCTGCGTCGCTCCGCTTCGCCCGGCCACGACCTGAACGGCCACGGCCCGAGCGAGTGCCGCGTCGCCCCTTCATCCGTTCGACTGGTGGAACAATCGTGGGCGACCGACCAAGCCAATACGAACCTGCTGCGAACGCGGTCAGCGCTGCCAAAAGCAAATAGCCGATTCTGGCCGGGATTGGTACCACGACCGGGATGAGCGCGCCAACAACCCAGAGCAGCTGGAATCGGCTTTCGAACCGTGAGAACGAACGCCCTAGATTGGCCTCGGGAGCGTCGCGTTGCACAATCGCATCAAACGATTGACGGCCCATTTGGCCAGCAATAGCTACTGCCGCAGCCATGACCATTGCCCCAACAAGGCCGCCTGCGAGTGCCGCCAACACCCCGAACGCGGCGACGCCAGCCAGCATGCCAAACAAAATTCGTTCTTCGATGACCACCTTTCGGAGCCTCGGAGAAAGGGCAGCGCCACCGAATCCACCGAGCCCGCTTGCCAACAGGACGACCCCGAAGTGCCACGTTGGCGCGCCGCCGCTGCGTAGATCAAGCCGAACGAGGCCCAACGCCTCCCTGACGTGGTGACCGATTTCGACGCCTGCGCCTGAGGGCCCTGGGTCGTAGGTTCGAAGCTCGAACGCAAGGAACATGGTCAGGAACCCAACAACGGCCCTGAGGTAGCCCATAGCGCTGGCAGCCAAGATGATCCCAGAACCTCTCAGTTCGGCCTTTTCTTCGGAATCGGCCGGATTCTCGGCGACCCTTGTCGAAGGGATTCTGAAACCAAGGACCGCGGCGGCAACAAACACCACTGAAGCGAACATGAGGGTGTACGGCGCCCCGCCAAATTTGAGAAGGAGCACACCAGGAATACCGGCAACGACGGCCGAGATCGCCGAAATCATCGACAGCCGCGAGTTTGCCTCGACAAGCTTGGTTGAATCTTTCACGGCTGACGCGACCATGGCGCTCTTGGAGATGTGATGCGTCTTTCCTAGAACCAGGATCGTGAAGGCCAGCGGAAAGAGCACAAGGCTCTGCACATACCTCGCCATGACGAGAACGACGACGGCTCGCAGGGCAGCGGCGCCAATCATCATGTAGCGATGGCCACCCCTGATCTGGTCCATGAATGGCCCGAGCAAGGGTGCAACGATGGCGAACGGCGCCATCGTCAGAAGCAAGTAAAGCGCCACCTGCCAGCGGGCGTCGTTTGGATCGACGTTGAAGAAGAGCGTTCCTGCGAGAGATATCGAGACCAGGGCGTCGCCGCCGACCGCAAGTCCGTGGGTTCGCGCCAGCCTGGCAAACGGGGGCACGACAAAGGCTGCAGCCCCGCTTGGGCGTTCACCTCGTCGCTTCGGCATCTTCTGCCTAGCGTTGCTGGCCCGAGTTCGTTTGGGCGGTTGCTCAGTCACTGTCGACGATACTACGGCAACATCGGCGCATGATTAGGCAGCCACCGACACGAATTTGTATCCGACTCCCCTGATCGTCACGATGAGCTCAGGAGAACCAGGGTCAACCTCGACCTTGCGGCGCAATCGTTTGATGTGCACATCGAGGGTTTTAGTGTCACCAACGTAGTCAGCACCCCACACACGTTCGATCAATGTGTGGCGTTGCATCACTCGGCCCGCGTTTTGCACCAAGAAATGTAGGAGTTCGAACTCCTTGAGCGGCAGAACAACGCTCTCGCCCCTTACCGACACTTCGTGTCGGCCGACGTCGATCTGCACGCCGCCCTCAACAAGCACGATCTCACGATCGTCATGCTCATTATTGGCTCGCTCTTCGCTGCGACGTAGCACTGCTCGCATCCGGGCGATGAGCTCACGAACCCGATAGGGCTTCGTCACGTAATCGTCAGCACCGACCTCGAGCCCGACCACGGTGTCGATCTCGCTCGACTTCGCCGTCACCATGATGACAGGCACATTTGAGATCGACCGGATCTCGCGGCATACGTCGACGCCGGAAATTCGAGGCAGCATCAGGTCGAGCAGCACGATGTCTGGTTCTTCGGCTCGGAACAACGCAAGCGCCTGCGCCCCGTCGGTAGCCGAGATTACGGTGAAGCCTTCGGCCTCTAGCCCGATGGTTAGCGCGTCGACGTACGCCTCTTCATCTTCAACCAACAGCACTCTGGTCATGATCTCCACCTGCTCAACGTCATCGCAGGTTACCGCCTTATCGCCTGGGGAATCGGAGAGTGAAGGTTGACCCCTCGCCCTCGCGGGACTCCACGTGGATGTCGCCGTGATGGTTTCGAACCACGTGACGCACAATCGACAGACCAAGACCCGTGCCGCCCGTCTGCCTAGACCGTGCGGGATCGACCCGATAGAAGCGTTCAAAAATACGTTCGAGCTCGCTTTCGGGAATGCCAACGCCTCGGTCTGCGACGCTCAGTTCAACAGAATCGCCGAGAGAGCGGGCCGCTAACTGGATCGTTGATCCTGGCTCGGAGTACTTCGCGGCATTGTCGACGAGATTGCCGACAGCGGAGCTGAGCTGATTTCGATCACCGAAGATGGTGAGGCCGTCGTTCGTCGCTTCGGTCTCAAGCGTGATGTGGTGAGATACCGCTGACTGTCGAACCCGTTCGGTGGCATCGGCAAAAATGTCCGAAACAAGGACGTTCTCGAACTTGTCTTCGTCTCCTGACTCGAGCTGCGACAGCGCCAAAAGGTCTTCGATGGTGTTTCCCAATCGGAAGCTTTCTCGGTGCAGTCGCTCAGAAAGTCGGGCGACCACCTCAGGATCACGATTGTTTATGAGCGTTTCAGCGAGGACGCTTATCGCCCCAACCGGTGTGCGCAGTTCATGCGACATATTGGCCACGAAGTCTCGTCGGGTCTGATTAAGGCGGCTGCGCTCAGTGACGTCTTCGATGACGACGGTTGCTCCAACCGGCTCATCGTCGACCATGACCGGCAGACTTCGAAGCTCGTAACTGCGACGAGGTGGGCCCCAGAAATCAGACATCTCTTCGCCGCTGTGGCCGGTGAGCGCGGTCTCGATCAGCTCGCGCATTTTGTTCTCGAGCAGCACTGATTCTTGGCTATCGAACTGGTCGAGCTTGGCAAATTCGTTGCGAAAGAAGATGGTGCCGGTTCGATCGGCCACAACGAGGCCGAGGGGCAAGGTGGCGACAGCCCGTTCGAGCGCAGAGATCGCTTCGCTTGTGCGATCTCTTGTGTGGCCGCTGACCTGCTCGACGATGTTTGGCAACGAACGGCGCTGCTGCAGAACCGAGGGACCGGAACTGCTCTCTAGGCGATCAGCGTCGGGCAGCCAGCCCGTTTCGATATACATCACCCGCTCGCCGATGTTGACCGCGTGGTCGCCGATGCGCTCGTAATAACGAGCGACAAGCGCGAGCTGGACTGCAGCACCAAGGTCAATTTCGTTGGCCGCGTGGGCCGCGAATATCTCCTCGACCATGTCACGGTTTAGCTGATCGAGCTCGTCGTCGATGTCTCCAAGAGCCTCCGCCAGAGCGGCGTCGGACTGCGCATAGGCGTCGAGCGACAGCTTCAACAGCTTGTTGGCTTCGCGTGACATCGCTGTGATCACGTCACGAATCTTCGGTGTGAACGGGGCCCCATACATGCGACGCCCTGCCTTGCAGACGTTGACCATGAGGTCGGCCGACCGCTCGAGTTCGCCCACCAGTTTCTGCGTCGCGATGAGATTACGAAGCTCTTTCGCGATTGGCGCCTGTCGGACCATGATCGTATAGCTCGCGTGCTCAATGCTGAGGCTTAGCTCGTTGATGACCGCATCTTCGGCAATGAGCGCGTGCGCATCTTGAAGGCTGCCGTTCAGCAGCACCTCGGTGCCCCTAGAAACCGTTTCACAAACCATCGCCCCTAGGCGAAGCAAGTCGTTCCGCAGCGCGTCAAGCTCTTCGTGGTACTTGATCCGATGCTGCATTGGCTTGCCCGGGATCGGCGCATCGCCTGTGCTGCTCACCCGAACCGTCCCGTGATGTAGTTTTCGGTCCGCTCGTCGGATGGGTTCGAGAAAATTGTTTCGGTCAAGTCAGCTTCGACCAGCACGCCTGTCCGTCGATCGTTTTCGCTATCGACCTCAGCCGTGAAGAAAGCCGTGTGGTCGCTCACCCTTGCTGCCTGTTGCATATTGTGCGTCACAATGACGATTGTGTACTCCGATTTCAGCTCCTGCATCAAGTCTTCGACCTTGCCGGTGGCAATCGGGTCTAGGGCCGAACAGGGCTCGTCCATGAGAAGCACCTCAGGGTTTGTGGCGATGGCCCGGGCGATACACAGTCGTTGCGCCTGGCCACCAGAAAGCCCAAGGGCGGAGTCAGAAAGCCGATCCTTGACCTCATCCCAAAGCGCAGCCTTGCGCAGCGAGGTTTCAACAACCTCATCGAAGTCCCGCTTCGGGGTGCCTGCAATCTTGGGTCCGTAGGTCACGTTGTCATAGATCGACTTTGGAAAAGGATTTGGCTTCTGGAACACCATTCCGATCCGTCGGCGAACTGCAACTGGATCGACACGAGGGTCATAGAGGTCGTGGCCATCGAAGGTGACACTTCCCTCGATTCTGGCGATGGGGATCAAATCATTCATGCGATTTAGGCATCGGAGAACTGTCGACTTTCCGCATCCAGACGGGCCGATCATTGCCGTGATCTCATGGCGGACAAAATCGAGATTGACCTCGCGGACAGCACGAAACTTGTCGTAGTACACGGTCAGGTCTCGTGTCTCCAGGATCGTGTTCGTCACGTCGGCGCTCACGGCGCTACCTTCTTCTGCTCGCTTAGGGGTGGGAATCTTCGGGCCGTCAACCGGCAGAGGGGCAAGGGATACTTCGCGTAGAGTCATGTTACATACCTCGCTTTTTCTCAAATCGTGACCGCAGCACAATCGCTGCAGTGTTCAAAAGCAGGACGAATAGAACGAGCACCACAATCGCCGCCGCTGCGTTGTCGACCTTGAATCCCTCTTGCGGCTGCTTGGTCCAGGTAGTGATCACGATCGGCATTGCCGTAAACCGTTCTCTGAGCTGGCCGACCTCCCAAAGCTCGTACTTCGCACCAAGTCTGCCCGTTACGGCACCGACAAGAAGCAGCGGTGCCGCTTCACCTGCGGCCCTCGCCAGCGACAGAAGGGTGCCAGTCAGAATCCCAGGAGCCGCGTACGGCAGTACGTGGTCCTTCGTTACTTCCCACTTCGTTGCGCCGACGCCGTAGCCAGCCTCTCTCAATTGCTGGGGTACCGACCGGAGGGCCTCGGCCGACGTGATAATCACGACGGGAAGCACAAGCGCAGCCAAGGTGAGCCCGGCCGCAATGGGAGTTGCACCGCCGGTCACGAAGTTCCCGCCCCGAACAAAGATCGCTAGACCAAGGATGCCGTAGACGACCGAGGGCACACCAGCCAGGTTGCGAATGTTCAGATCGATGAACGATGTGAGTCTCGACGGCGCTGCGTATTCCTCGAGGTAGATCGCGGCGCCAATGCCAAGCGGGAAGGCGACCACGGCCGTAATCAAGGCGAGCCAGAATGTGCCAAGCAAGCCTTGTTTGATACCGGCGTCTTCATAGTCGGAACGAAGTCCTGACCCTAGGAAGCTGCCGAGGCGAGAAGACAAAACGGTCCATCCATCGGTTACCACCTGATACAGCAGGACCACCAGAATGAGCAGGGCGAATAGGAGCGCTCCCAAAATGACGGCTTTGAATATCGAGCCTCTCAGATCCTTGCGGCCCCGCAGTGCGATCCCGAGGTTGGAATCAATCGTGTTCGGCACATCCATCGCTAGTAGACCTCCCGGAAACGCCGCACGAGGCGGCCTGCGAACATATTCAGGCCGAGTGTGATGACAAACAGCACGAGTCCAACAAAGAAGAGGCTCTGGAATGTTGGGCCGACACCGGCGACGTTGTCGGTGCCCGATGCGACGGACGCCATGGCCGCCGTCATCGTAAGACTGCCGTCACCCGGCGAAAGGGCCCTCGGTGCGGAGTCAGCAGCGCCACCGGCAATGAAAACGACCATGGTCTCGCCGATTGCACGAGATGTCGCGATTACAAACGAGGCGACAAGCCCGGAGAGCGCAGCGGGCGTAACGACACGGATGGTCGTTGTCATCTTCGTCGCTCCCAGACCGGCCGAAGCTTCTCGCAGCGCGGCCGGCACCGACGCCAGAGCGTCCTCCGACACTGAAGCGACGAGTGGAATTGTCAAGATGCCAACACCTATACCAGCGGCAATCAAGTTGCCGGCGTTGTTCGCGTCTGGCACGATCGACTGGACGATGTTCGGGTTGATGAACCGCAATGCGAAATACCCAAGCACGACCGACGGGATGCCAGCCAAGATCTCAAGCACCGGCTTGAGAACTCGCCTAACACCGGGCCGTGCGTACTCGCTCAAATACATCGCTGAGGCCATGCCGATCGGAACGGCTAGCAACAACGCGATCCCGGTTACCCAGAGCGAGGCCACGATGATCGTCAGTAGATCGAAATGCCCTTGGCGGGGAATCCAGCCTGAAGAACTCAACAGCTCACCAAAGTCAACTTCGGCGATGAACGAGGCAGCTTCGAAGACAAGCGAAAAGACAATGAGACCCGAAAGCAGGATCGACACATACGCCGCTCCGGCCAGGACGCGGCCGATCCGCCTCTCCCGCGCCTGGCGGCGAGGGTCTCCGAAGAGCGAACTCGGTGTTACTTGGAGTCCCACGCGGCCCGGGTCTCTGTCGGTTCCAGTTCTGGCGAACTGAAGCCCTCATCAAGTTTCAGCGCTAGGGCGCTGAAACTCCCGGATGGGGCAGGCTGCGTCACTTGGAGTCCCACGTTGCCCGGGTCTCTGCCTTGGCGTCATCGCCGAGGGCGACATAGTCGGCGGCAGCAACCAGCGAGTCGAGACCGACCGTCATGTAGTGGTCAACGTAGGCCTCAAGGGCTGGGCTCTCGGCCAGCTTCGCTGAATTGACGTAGATGTAGAGCGAGCGGGAGATGGGGTACTCACCGCTAGCGATGGTCTCTGGATTCGCCTCTACGCAAGGACCGTCGATGTCCTTAGCGATTGGGATTGCCCGCACGATGTCAGCGTTCTCGTCGGCGAATGCGAATCCAACCCAGCCGAACGAGGTGTCGTCGGCTGCGATATTGGTGATGATGACGTTGTCGTCAGCGGCACTCGAGTAGTCGGTGCGGGTTGTGGCCGCAGCGTCTTCTTCGATCGCCCCGGCCTCGAAGCGAGATTCGCCGACCTTCTCAAGCACGATCTCGATGAATGAGTCGTAGGTTCCCGACTCAGCGCCCGGTGCCGTGATCAGCAGTTCGCCTTCAGGAAACACGGTGGTTGAACCGAGCTCGCCAGCCACAGGTGTCGCATCGCTCCAGTTCTTGAGTCCTTCGGCCTCGGGGCCGACGAGAGAGTAGAGGTCGGCGAAGTTCAAGCAAGCGATGTCGTTGTTCGGGTTGGTGAGGACAGCGATACCGTCGATGCCGATACGAAGCTCGATGTAGTCGATGCCAGCATCGGCGCACGCCTCGGCTTCGACATCCTTGATCTGCCGAGAGGCGTCGGAGATGTCCGACTCGCCAGCACAGAACTTTTTGAACCCATCGCCGGTTCCTGGTCCTTCGACGTCGACCACAACGCCGGGCTCAACGTCTTCGAAGCTTTCCGCAACCTTGATTGAGATAGGTTCGACAGTCGACGAACCGGAGATGAAGATCTCACCCTCAACCCCGCTTGAGTCGCCGCCGGTTGAGGCACCGTCGGCAGAATCGGAGTCGGAGCTTGAACCGCAAGCAGCGGCGAGCAACGTTGTAGCGGCGAGAAGCGCCAGCAACTTCGCTGTGGAACATGGAATACGCACGACTATTGCCTCCTAAGGCAAGGAATGTTGAATCGGTACTCCCCCCACGCTAAGGAACTCGTCTAAACGCCGAGCCACGTCGAGACGAACAGCAGATGAACAATGGGTCTGCATTGTCTGGACCTCTTTTACAGCCGTGAAAGCAGCTCGAGACGTTCGGCCGGGGCCGGATGTCGCCCCATCATGCGGCGCACAACCGATGGGGCAAGGTTGCCGCTCGACCGCAACGCCATCTCGGTGAGGTCACGCATGTCAGGTCTGTCAATCAGCCGGCTCGCTGTGATGTCGGCTTGTCGTTCGAAGGCTCGGGAGACCCAGCGATGACCGACGAGCAACACAGTTGCTACAACGGCACCAGAGAGCAAACTGAGCCAGACGACCGCTCCTGCTACGGCTAGCCAGAACGCGATGGTTAGCAAGAGGAGCTTTTGGCCGTGGCGTGATCGAATATGCGCAAGCTCGTGAGCGATGATCCACTCACAGACCGGATCGGGTTGACGCATCGTCGCTTCGTTAACCGACACCGTTGAACCCGCCGAACTTGCATTAATCTCGTCGCCAGGAACAACAACGAACTCGACGTCGGTGAGTCCGAATAGTTCCGCCAACACTTCGAGCCGCTCATTTCGCAGCGGCGATGCGGCCGGCGACTCAGCAGGCCGACCTCCGCGCCAGCCACCGCCAGATTGCGACGCAACGATGTCACCGGCTTCAAACCAGCGTGTTGGTTCCGCCGGAGTCGGCCACCACATCGAAGGTTCTCCTATTGGCATCGCCTTACTCTAGAGCGTCTCGTAGATTGCTCAGCAGGACGAGGTCGTGCGCATAGCTCAGCTTCAGTGCAGCCTTCTCGAGCTTCATCCACTTAACCTTGTCAACCTCATCATTGGGTTCGAAAATACCGTCGAGATACCAAAGCGCCCAGTAGCGAACCACCTTTGGACGGCCGCGGCTGTCGATGTAATGGGTAGGTGAGAGCTCCGGACCAAGCTGGCCGGTCACGTTCACTTCCTCTTTCACCTCACGAATTGCCGCCTCGAGGAAGGACTCGCCTTCGTCAACCTTGCCCTTGGGGAATGACCAGTCGTCGTACTGTGGCCGATGAATGAGCAGGACCTTCAGATTGCCCTTCTTGCTCAAGCGCCAGACAACACAACCCGCAGCTTCAATTTGTTCGTCAGTCTCGGTTGCTGTCATACGTCCGCCTATCGGCCAAACTCTCGCGTCTATGAGTTGGCCCGAAGAAGTCGGTCGGCCAGTAACGCAGCCCCGACTACACCTGCATCATCGATTCGTTTTGCTCTATGAAGCTCGCAGACATCACGTCCGAACCCGCCGAAGCTCAGCGACCCTCTGATCTGGTCAAGGAATGGCTCGCCGAGTCGATCGATGAGACCGCCGCCGAAGACAACGTGCTCAAGATCGAGCATCGTCGCCGTATTACCGACGATCTGAGCGAGTGCGTCGGCGGCGTCTTGCACGAGCTGCCTGGTGACGTCGCAGCCCTTCTCGAGCGATTGAGCAACGTGCGACGACTTCATGCGACCACCATTTACAACGTCGTTGAGAAGACTCGGTGTGCCTGCCGCCGCGAGCCGCTCAACCTCTCGCTGGATCCCTGACTTGCCTGCGTATGCCTCAAGATGGCCATTGAGCCCGCAGCCACAGGGGCGGCCGCCTGGCGTCGAAGTGAGGTGGCCAATTTCGCCTGCGTAGCCGCGTCGGCCAGAAACGAGTTCGCCATCAAGAATGAGGCCGCCACCGACTCCTGTGCCGACGAAAACAGCGAGCAGGTTGGTCTGTCCCTTGCCCGCACCGACCTCGAACTCAGCCAACGCGCCACAATCGACGTCGTTGCCGACAGCAATTGGACGCTCTAGCGCCTTCTCCAAGATCGACCGCACATCGACTGGTTTGTCCCAGCCAACGATGTTTGGGCACCGGGTCACGACGCCGTCTCTTGTGATCTGGCCCGGCACGCCAATGCCGATTGCGGCGGCTTCACCGTCGGGGTCGAGCTCGCGAACTAGTTCGATGACCTTGTCGAGCACGTCATCGGTTCCGCCCTTTGGCGTGTTCGCCTTCGCCCGACCGTTCGCCGCGCCCGTTTCAGGATCGACGAGTCTGGCCAAAATCTTGGTACCGCCGAGGTCTATGCCAACAACGGCCATCGCTACTCTTCTTCGGACGCGTCGTTCTCTGCTGGTGCGTCGTCGGCGACTTCTTCTTCCGCAGCGATCTCGATGACTGGTTCTGGAACCGGTTCGAACTGGGGAATCGGGGTCACCGGCGGCGGTGTGCGGCTCTCGATCATGTCGTCGCCAAGATCCCACTCGAGCTTGATGAGCTCACGCTCTGCGTCACGATTGACACGCTCACGGTTACGACGAAACTGTGGATCGTGCTTCGGGAGAAGAAGAAGGCGTGCGTTCACGCGGTGACGGAACGCATCGACCACTGGCACGTCACCCCAGGTCGCTCGGATCTCCCAGTGTGGGGAAACGGGACCAAGGTAAATGAGGATTGCGCCAGCTACGGGTGCGGCGTCTTCAAGCATTCCGACTTCAGACATAGGGGTCAGGCTATCGCCGTCCCCTCATTGAGCGACAAACGCCCTGACCAGGCAAAACGACATCTTCACCCAAAATACTTGTGATTCTTTTGACCTAGAGGGAACCAAATGGCCCTCCGCAACGTCTTTAGCCACATGGACTCCAATTGGATGGCAACCGGAAACTGCAACAACCATCCGCCCGCTGTGTTTTTCCCCAGCGACGGCGTAGGCGTCGAAATCGCGAAAGAGATCTGCTCAAGCTGCCCTGTGAAGGAACCTTGTCTTGAGTACGCACTTAGCAATCGCGTCGACCATGGCGTTTGGGGGGCAACCTCAGAACGCCAACGCCGCCGAATCTTGAAAGCACGTCGGGCGGAACGACTCGAATCAGCCGTCTCAATAAACGCCTAGCGTTTCGGCTGATTCACCGCTCAAACCGGAGCGACAAACCGAATATTCGCACCTCGGCCCTGATGGCGTGTCCATCCGGGCCATTTGCGCGCGCGGACCCAGGGCATTCCTCGCCCGTTTACGATTCGGGGAAGCCGACGCTCGTCGCAAGACCGTTGGCGACGTCAAGCGCCGTGTTCCAGAAGCCCTCATGCTCGCCTGGCATTTCGCCAAGCAAGTTTGCGACCTCATCTGGAGTCAATCCAACCACGGTGACCACCGAATCGGCAGCCTGCATTACGACGATGTTCTCGTCAGGGTCAACCCACGCTGGATACCCATTAATGGACGTTCGACCCGCCTCCGACATGGCGTCCCAGGCCACACGGCCCCGCTCGGCGAAGACAGAGACCGCGTCGTCTCCCTCGGCGTACAGCGCCTGTGTGAGGTCGTTAGAGGAGTAGTTCGCTGCATGGTCCCAGCTGGGAGGCAGCGTTACTGGTGTGGTGACGTCTTCACTATCAACCGCCTCGAATAGGGGCGACGACACGGTGCTGAGGCCGCCGAAGAGGCTGGCCGACGACATCTCGTGTTGTTGGGTGATGGACGCGAGCTCGGGGACGACTTCACGTGGTCCGAACCAGCCAGTGGCCAAGCTGGCGCCAACGACGCCGCACGCTGCAACGGCGAAGGTCAGACCAAGCCGTCCGGCAAATAGCGGCCGCCGATTCAATGCCTTAGCGATGAAGCCCTGCGGCGGATCGATCGAAGGAAGCGAACCAAGCAGGTCTTGGATCTCTAGCTCCCAGGGTTCTTCTTCGGGACGAAATTGGTCGGTCACTCTTCTGAGCCTCCTGCATTCGCCGCCGTTAGTGCCGTTCGAAGGCGCCCTCGCCCACGATGGATTCGCGAGCGAACGGTGCCAATAGGTATGTCAAGCTGGTCAGCTATCTCTTCGTAGGAGTAGCCGAGCACGTCCTTGAGGACCACTGGCACTCGGAAGTCAACCGGAAGGTCAGCAAGTAACTGCTGCAGGTCTTCGGGCAAATCGTGTTGGGCAAGCTCGGCATGAATGCCAGCCGATCCCTGAAGAACCCTGTCTGGGTCGTCGGGAAGTGGCGTGGTGGGGCGTCGCTTCTGTTTACGCACGCGGTCGAGAAATGCGTTGGTGGTAATGCGGCTCAGCCAGCCTTCGAGGTTGCCTGGCTGATACGTGGCTAGTCCTCGTCTCACTCGCAACAACACCTCTTGCACCAAGTCCTGGGCATCGTGATGATTGCCCGCAAGTCGATACGCAAGGCTGTAGATAAAACGGCCATGCGTGTGGGCGACCTCTTCCCACGAGGGGACTTCGGTCGCACGAGTTCGACGTCGGAGATTCTCAACCACCTAGTTCGAGCCTCGATGTGGTTGGAAACGCACGTTGTCCCGAGATGGTTCCCGAATCAGGCAGATTCGTCGTCGGCGTCGGCGTCTTCGCCCGCGCCTTCGTCAAAACCCTTTTTGAATTCCTTCTGGGCCTCGCCAATGCTCCGCGCCAGCTTCGGGAGCTTCGCTCCACCGAACAAGACAAGAACGATGACAAGAATAATGATGAGTTCTGAACCACCGAGACCTGCAGGCATAGGAGACAGCGTACAGCATTCGGGTTCTGTGCGTTGTTACCCCTCGAGGGGCTCCGAATCACAGAGCAGCTGACACTACAGCGCCAGCTCTAGCCCACCGAGACAGCGGTTGCTGTTACTGCGGGCGTTGCCGCAATCCCGGCGGCCTCTTGGCGTGCCAGGGCACGTTGACGCCGGATACGTCGGCGTTCGCGTTCGCTCATGCCACCCCAGATGCCAAACTTCTCGCCATTGTTGAGTGCGAACTCGAGGCAATCCTCGCGAACGACGCAGCCTCGGCAAACTTCTTTCGCCTCTTTTGTTGATGCTCCCCGCTCGGGGAAGAACAAGTCTGGGTCAACACCCAAACAGTTCGAGGACGCCTGCCAAGACGTGTCCAGCATCAATTGCTTCCGCCCGATGCGCATGTAGTCTCCTCCGCCGTGAGGCCCATGGCGGGTAAATCGTCGATTGGTAGGGGCCGCAAGCGCCGACCGGAGCGGGGGCTCGGGAGGGCGCGAAAGTTCATTTGTAATTACAACACTGTGATCTTGCCGTCATCTGGGAAGTTTTACAAGCGAAATGCACCACTGAATCATAGTTTTCTGGTACTTAAGCGTCTGAACTGGGCTCTCAGGCGCGCGAAATCGTCATTCTCACTGCCAAATTCGCGATCCATGACGATTTAGGCCGAGTGTCGTCGATTTCCGAGCAACGATCGTTTGTGCTCAATGAAGTCGACGAGAACGTAATCGCCAAGGTTCTGAGGAGTCGTGTAGAACGCCCGACCACGATTGATCTCGGTCATTCTTTCGACGAATCCCCGCAAGCCTGCGTCGGGATCAAGCATGAAGGTGTTAATCGTGATCCCCGCCTTCGTGCACCGAACAACCTCAGCAATGGTTTGGTTGATCGTCTCTCGCGCTGGTGGGTAGCTGAAGAAGGGCGCGCCATTCGGTTCGAGGTGGGCCGTTGGCTCACCGTCAGTAATCATGATGATCTGTTTGGTGCCAGATTCTTTGGCCAACATCTTTCGAGCGAGCATGAACGCGTGCTGCATGTTCGTGCCGTAGACGAACTCCCACGTCAGCTCGGGCAACTCTGCCGGCTTGAACTCGTGGGCCATCTCGCTGAACGAGATCAGGCCGAGATAGTCCCTCGGGTACTGGCTAGAGATGAGCGCTTGGAGCGCCATCGCCACTTTCTTGGCTGGTAGGAAGTTGTCGCGCATCGGCATCGAAAGTGAGAGGTCGAGCATGAGAACCGTCGAGCTCCTCACCTGATGCTCGTTCTCGACAACCTCGAAGTCGTCCGGCGTCAGCTTGACGGGCGAGCCGCCGCCGCTCCGACGTATCGCGTTGCGAATCGTCTGGTTGATGTCGAGGTCGAAGGGGTCACCAAACTCGTATGGCTTCGTCGTGAAGTTGCGCTCGTGACCGAGGCCCGACTTGGCGACGTCGTGCTGTCCGATCTTGTCGTCCGCCAGCTTGTTGAAGAGCTCGCCCAGCGCTTGTTGCCCGAGTTGCCGCAGGCCCTTCGGCGTCAGCTCCAGCTTGCCTTCCTTGCTGTGCGCGAACCCGGCGTCTTCGAGCATCTTGGTGAGCTGACTGATCCGGTCCATGCTCGCGGCGGCTTCGTCACCGAGCAGCCGCTGCACCGCGTCCATGTCGACCTCGGCGAGCTGAGCTGGCGATGACGACTGCTGTAGGAACTGCTCAAGCTGATCAAGCTGCGCCATGTCTTTCATCATCTGCGATGCGTCGGCCATTCCGAGTGGGTCGAAGCCGTCGAAGTTGTAGCTCTTCTGCCATCCCGCATCGGGAAACATCTGCTGCAAGTTTTGGCCGAGCCGGTTTGCCTCGAAGTTGAGGTCCATGTCTTCCAATAGTTGATTGGAAAGGTCCATGAGTTGTTGGCGCTGCTCCGGCGTCATTGAATTCATCATTGCTTGCATCGCCGCCATCTGGGCTGCCATGTTTTCGAGGAGCTCGTCGAGCGTCTCTGGGTTCTCAGGGAAGAAGTCGCCGTATTCCTCCATGAACTTCTTGAAATCTGGCTCTTCGCCATTCGCTCGTTGTTCGAGCATGCGATTGAGCTCAGCCATCATGTCTTTCATGCGGGCGAGGTCTTCCGGCGACATGTCTTCCATGGCGCCAGCCATCTGCGAGAACTGCTGATTGACGAGTTCTTGGCGCAGTTTGTCGACAAGATCGTCAAACTTCTGCTGAGCCTCGGCTGACTCAAACTCATAGTTCTGAAGGCCACGCACTTTGCCAGCCAGATCATCGGGGAGAAGGTCGAGACTCATCTGCTTCATCGACGCTGTCTCTTGCGCCAATTCGGCCGAACGTTGATCGGCTGGTTTTGAGTCTGGGTCGGCAAGTGTCATGTCGGCCAACGACCGGCGGTCTTCAAGTCCCTGGCGTTCGAGGGTGACGAGTTCGCTCAGCTCGTCGTTGATCTCGTCGTAGACACCACCGAGGTTGTTGTTTTCGAGGCGCTCAGCCCGTTCTTGACGGAGCTTCTCGAGCATTTCGCGGAGCCCTTGAACACGATCGCCGTTTTGATCGTCGAAACCATCTTGCATCAGTCTTCTGAGCGCAGCTTGAGGGTCGCCGTGGTAGAGCAGGTCGTCGGTCAACTGTCCCAGAACGTCGAACGCATCAAGCTCGAACCCCGTCTGCGTGCCATCCCAGCGTGAGTAACGAAAGCGATTACCAACCATGCGATGACACTACAACGAGTTTGCTCGCTGGACCGAGCCGCGGTTCGCAGCGTTACGCTCTTGCCAATGGCGTATCGCACACTTCTGATCGATTGGGCTGGCACGATCACCGGTCCGCTACAGGACATGATGCTCACGGCGGCCGCCGCGCTTGAGCTTTCCCCCGAGGAGATGTCAAAGGCGTTCACCGGGCTCGCAAGCTACGTCAGCAACGAAGAATCGATCTTTCATCTCGCAGAACGAGGTGAGGTGCACGACGACGAGCTGCGGGCCTGGGTCGATGGATTCTCCGAGGGAGCGGGACGCCTCTTCGACCCGGCTCATCCGGGAATCTTCAGCACGCCCGATCGGCCCGAAATGCTTAGTCTGATGCGAGACGCTCGGGAAGCTGGCGTGATGGTCGCCGTAGCTACCAACAACTTCGCCAGCGGCAATCAGATGCTCAACGATCGCTACATCGCAACCGGCCTCGCCGATTGCATCGTGAACTCAGCTGATGTTGGTGTCCGCAAACCGGACCCAGCGTTCTTCGCTGCGTCGTTGGCGGCGGTTGGTTTCACTGTCGACGAGGCCCTCTTCTGCGACGACATGCAACGAAACATCGATGCTGCTGTCGCCTTTGGACTTCACTCCGTTCATGTGCAGGCCGACCCAAACGCCGCAATCACCGAGATCCGCGATCTGTTGGGTCTTGGCTGATGTTCACCGGAGCGGCTCTTACCTCGGCCGAACTCGAGGGCGTATCTGACAACGCCGACTGGTCCCGTTGGATCAGCAAGGGTCGAGCGCCAGCGTCAAACGATGGCGCCGGTTTCCGCACCACGTGGGACGACGACCTCATCCAACTTGCCGGTCTCGGTATCAAAGAAATCATGCTGACCGCCGAATGGGCACGGCTCCAACCGGAAGAGGATCGCCACGATCAAGCGGAGGTCGAGTTTCAACGCGGCGTCTTGATTCGGGCGACCGAGCTTGGATTGAAACCGTGGTTGTGTCTTGTCGACGGCACATTACCAGGCTGGTTTGCCGACAACGAGGGCGGCTTCAGCGATGATCGCAGCCGGTCACTTCTTTGGCCCCGTCACATCGATTGGATCGGCGAAAACTTCGGCGATCTGATTTCCGGGATCGTGCCGCAACGAGAGCCGATCTTGCTCGCCCTGCGGCAGTTTCGATATGCCACTGCTCCCCCAGGCTGGGCCGACACCAAGCGAGCAGCCAAGGCGGTTCGAGCTGCGGTCTTGGCCGATGGTGAGGCGTGGCGCATGCTCAAGGGCAGTCTTCCGGTTGCCACCTTTCAGACCGCTCGCATCGTCCACTGGGACGCCGACAATGTGAAAGCGCGCCCCGAAGCAAACATGCTCGACGACTATCTATGGCAGTCGTGGACGATTGCGCTCAGCGACGGCGAGCTTCCCGTGCCGGGAACGCTGACATCGAGCGTCCCCCATATGCGCGATGCGTTTGACCGAATCATCGTGCAGCTTCGACCACCTGTGCGCATCGATGCCACCGGCGGATGGCATGCCTTCGAACAGGACCGCCTCGTCGAATTTCAAGGTGAAGCTCTAGCTCGGGTGATGAGTGAAGCGGGCGAGCGCGAGGTCGTCGCCGCAGCCGACCTGGCGCCCATCGACGATGACGAGTCGAAGCGGGTTGACTATCTCACATCGCTCATAGACACCGCATCCGATATCGGCGCAGCCGGTTGGTGGCAAACGAGCCCAATCGACGGGTGGCAGTGGGACAGCGGTTTCGACACCAAGCCCGGGGTCATTCGATCCGACCGGACAGCGACAGACGCAGCGGCCCTTCTGGCACGCTGAAGCTTCGTCGCAGCTAGCTCTTGCGGAAGAACACCTGAAGCTCGATGAGTGTGTTGTCTTCGACAGAAAGCACGACCGCCGCTGACGGCAGTCCGATGTCGTAGTCGGCAAGTAGCACGGGGCCAAGCTGGCCGAAGACGATGATGGTGTCGCCCCTCAGCTCGGCAGTTA
>JBBKWJ010000193.1:0-48988 GCA_037968895.1 Acidimicrobiales bacterium | reverse complement strand
GGCACGGTTTCCACCACTCCCGGCGAGGCATCTGTCGGGCTCATGACCCAAGATCGGTCAGCGCTGCCTGGTGAGACGGTCGACGCAATGATTTCTCGTCAGACTGGCGTGACAGAGGCAAACCAGAATCTCGACGCGGCGCTGATGGCGTTGGCAACGGAGCAGGTTGGCGCCGCTGACACCTACGACACTGCGCTCGATCGTTGGCTCCGCCTTGGTGCCGCCGATCTTGAAGCGCGAGCAGGTGAGGCGCTTGCTTCAGTCGGTTGGTCTGATTCTGAGCAGATCATGGGTCGGGAAGTCGCTTTTCTCTCGGGTGGTGAGAGGGCAAAGGTCTGGCTGGCTGTGGTTGGACTATCGCAATACGACGTCATGCTGCTCGACGAACCAACCAACGACCTCGACCTCGAAGGCATCGCTCTCCTTGAGAATCTTGTGAAAGGACAGCGCGGACCGGTCATTATTGTGTCGCACGATCGGCAATTCCTCGACAATGTGGTGACCGACGTCGTTGAGTTCGACCCAGACCCGCGGTCGTCTGCGCCTTCTTCGATCAATCGGTTCGGCGGTGGGTGGTCTGCCTTCCTCGAGGAGCGTGAGATCGCCCGTCAGCACGCCAAGGACAAGTTCGACCAATTCACTGACGAGCGCGATCGGCTGCAATCGCGGGCCGCAACAACACGAGATTGGTCAGCCAAAGGATTGGCTCGCGAGCGGCAGCCACCTGACAACGACCGAGCGGCACGAGGGACCCGGATTGATGCGTCCGAAAAGCTGGCATCGAAGGCTCGACAGACAGAGCGTGCCATTGAGCGTCTGGAGCAGGTGGATCGACCCTGGCAACCGTGGCAACTCCAGTTCACAATCGGTGAAGTGGCTCGCTCGGGTGATCTAGTAGCGGAGTTGAGGCAGGCCGAGGTGACACAGGGCGGTTTCCATCTTGGACCAGTAACGCTTGAAGTGCTGAGTGGTCAACGCATACTCTTTGAGGGCTCCAATGGCGCAGGGAAGACCACGCTATTGCGTGCTCTCATCGGCGATGTTCCGCTTGAAGCTGGCACCCAACGGCTAGGTCGCTCGGTCGTTCTTGGCGAGCTCGACCAGGGGCGTCGCCGGCTGGAGACAGAAGGCCCGCTGCTCGATCGCTTCATGGAAGACACTGGCCTCGATCTCAGCGAGGCTCGATCGACCCTCGCCAAGTTTGGCCTCGGAAAAGAACATGTCGGGCGGGCGACCAAGGCTCTCTCGCCCGGTGAGCAGACACGGGCAGTGCTGGCCGCGTTCCAGGCCTCCGGGGTTAACACTGTGATCCTCGACGAACCAACAAATCATCTCGACCTCGAGGCGATTGAGCAGCTGGAAGAAGCGCTCGGCAAGTTTGCCGGCACTCTGCTCGTCGTTTCGCACGATCGGTCGTTTATCGAGGCTCTTGAACTCACGCACCGCTACGACGTGGTCGACGGCCGAGTCTCACCAATCTAGGGTTTGGCCTAGGAGAACCTCGGACGGTTCGATGCTGGCGGCGCTATCTGGCTCGGCGGGGGAGGGGGCGCTACGTTTCAAGAATGTCGCAGCAGATCTCAGACTCACCCGTTACTTTGACCGGGCCCATCCGTGCTCCACGCCAGATGCTCGCCGACCAGACCTACGACGGACACCTCAGTGTGCACGACGACGAGACAGCCGAAAAGCTTGGTCTGCCCGGCGCGCCAATTGAAGGCCCGACTCACTTCAGCCAGTTCGACCCGCTCCTTGCCAGCATTTGGGGCGACCTGTGGTTTCGCAAGGGAATCCTCAGCGCTCACTTTCTGAACATGGTGGTAGAGGGCGAAGAGGTGCAGGCGACTGTCACACTTGCCGGACCGGGAGCGACAACGGCGACGATCTACGCGGCAAAGGCCGATGGCACACCAGTGCTTGAGGGCACCGCGTCCGTCGATGGCGATACGAGCACGACCGCCCTCGCTGGCCGGCTGGCGAAGGCCAATGACCGCGATCCTGGCGACCTCTTCATTCTCGATCAGCTGAGTGTCGGGCAAAAGGGCGAGGAGTCCGAGACGATCACGATCGACTTCGATACTCACCTCGGAAACCTCTACCCGTTCACGTTGGCCCAAAAGCTTTTGAAGATCACCGAGTCTGTTTCGCACTACGAGGCCGACTCCGACGACAATCCGTTTGGCGGGCCAATTATCCCCATCGAGATGATGAGCGTGATCTCGAATAGTGGGGCCAAGCGGGTTGGCTTCAACGTTCGCCAACCATCGGTTGGTCTCTTCATCGATCTCGAAATCCGTATGATCAACGGCCCGGTGATGGTCGGCCGCTCCTATCGGGTCGGCCGCGAGATCGTCGGTCTGGGCCAGAGCCGCCGGACCGAGTCATATTGGACGCTGACCACGCTGACCGACGACGAAACTAACGAGCCGACCGCTCAGGTGCTGCTCCATTCGGGCGTGTTCAAAGATTCATACGCCGACTATCCGTCGAGCTAGTTCACCCTGCGAACGGTAGGTCGACGGAGTCGAGCCAGTGTCAGACACCAAAGTGTTCGCAAGGGACTACGCGCTGCTGCCTGGCCAACCGATGTCGAGACCCCCAACCGTGAATCCAGGCGAGAGGTGGTGGTGCACTCCCTGTTCGGTCTTGCGCTGAAGGAGCGACGGTGTTCCGATTCCGCTCGCGAGTTTGGGGTCGCAGCCGGCGCCGTTGCGCATCAGCCAACCGGCGGTCTGACAAAGCGAGGCGACGATGTCCGCCCCGGTTCCCGCAACGAGTTGGCGAGTGATCGCCTCAGCCAGCAACAGTCCGGTGGTGTAGTCATTCAAGGCAGCCGGAACTTGTGCTGGTCGCTCGGCAGTTCCTTCGGCGACAGCCATGCCACTAACCGACTGGGCGAGCTGCTCCCAACCGGCACGGTCAGACCATGGTCCGACGCCGCCATAGCAACTGATATTGCCGTAGATGCCCCGCCAGCCCCGGATTCGTAGCGATGCGGCATCGAGCCCGAAGCGATTGACTATCCACGGTCGGTAACCCTGCACGACCACATGGGAGTCCATCGCCAGTCGCTGTATGTGCTCAAGCTCGTCTTGTTTGCGGAGGTCTGCTCTCACAATCTGCTTACCGACGCCAGTCTCTAGTAGGAAGCTCGGCACTTGGGGGATGTGATCGGATCGTAGGTTGGTGACTTCAGCGCCGAGCGAGGCCAAGTACTTGCCACAAGTTGGCCCGGCCAGCACCCTGGTCATGTCGAGAACCCGGAGTCCGGCCAGGGGTCGAACCGGATCGGGAGCCCATGTGAGTTCGTGCTCGTTTGGATCCATGGCGACGGTCGGCTCGGCCTCCAGCGCGATGCCCTGGGGATGGGCTAGCCACTCTGCGTGTGAGCGGACCATCGCCCCACAGAAGTTTCGTTCGGCGATCGTGTCTTCAAGTGACTGAGCTCCCCAGGCCGCTACGGCGAGCTTCATGTCGGCAAAGCTCGCGTCGTTGCTCACACCGAGAATAGAAGCGAGTCCAGCAGCGAGGTTTGGAAAGCCGCCGTGCAAGTAGATCCAGCGCCCATCACCGCCCTCGTAGCAGTGGACGAATGGATTCGATTGGTTTGAGCGAGGCGCAGGTTCGCCGTTCAGTCGTTGGACCGCGAACCCGATTGTCGTAAGGACGCCGTCGAGGGCTGAGGTGGCGACTGGTCCAGGCGAACCTCCGGCCTTCTCTGCCAGATCAGCCGCTCGAGAACCAAGTGCGGCGAACACAACTGCGGCCGCTTCGCCGATCGGAAAACGGCTGGGGAGGATCGGATCATTTCCCGCGATTGTCACGTCGGACCGGAGCTCCAAACCAGCGGCCTCTGCGACTTGGTGCATGGTCTGTTGGTCCATCGCGCAACTGTAGAGGACGTCGCTCGGAGCATTCGTACTCGTGAGTTCGATAACGGTGTTGCGTTTCGTTTTGCGCACCGCCGTGTCGTAAGATCCGCCATGGCTGAGATTCACGGGACAAGCGATAGTCGATTCGATGCAGTGGCCGAGGTGTTGTCGGGGCAACTCGATTCTGGCGCTGATCTTGGGGCCTCGGTCGCGGTCGCGATCGATGGCGACATTGTGGTTGACCAATGGGGCGGGTGGACCGACGAAGAGAAAACCAAACCATGGCAGAGCGACACGATCACAAACGTCTGGTCGTCGACAAAGACGATGACTGCGCTGTGTGCCCTCGTCCTTGTTGACCGAGGTGAGCTCGATGTCTACGCCCCGGTGTCGAAGTATTGGCCAGAGTTCGCGGCAAACGGCAAAGAGGCAGTCGAAGTGCGACACCTCATGTCGCACACGTCTGGTGTTTCGGGCTGGGCGCAACCCGTGGTCGTTTCCGACATTTACGACTGGGAGAAGTCAACGGCGATGTTGGCCGCGCAAGCGCCGTGGTGGGAGCCAGGCACCGCATCGGGCTATCACGCTCTTAATCAAGGACACCTCGTTGGCGAGGTCATTCGCCGAGTCAGCGGAAAGTCGCTCGGCACGTTCTTCGCCGAGGAGGTCGCCGGTCCGCTCGGGGCCGACTTCCACATCGGTCTCGATCCGTCAGAGTTTCATCGGGTATCAAACGTTGTCCCGCCGCCTCCGCTCGACTTCGGCCTAGATCTCACCGACCCAGCCGTGCTAGAGAGTGTTGCCATCAAGACCTTCACCGGCCCTGCTCCAGGGGCAGAAGAGTCGTGGACTCCGGCGTGGCGCCAGGCCGAGATTGGGGCTGCGAACGGCCACGGTAATGCTCGCTCCGTTGCTCGAATCCAATCGGTCATTACCAATGGCGGCGAGGTCGATGGAGTCCGACTGCTGTCGCCGAAAACGATCGACCTGATTTTCGAAGAGCAGTCGAATGGGATCGATCTTGTCCTTGGAATGCCACTGCGTTTCGGCATCGGATATGGGTTGCTGCTCCCCGAGATTGCTGCTCTCGTCGGTGGGCATTCAGACGGAAAGATCTGCTTCTGGGGAGGTTGGGGCGGCTCCATCGTGGTCAACGACGTCGACCGCGGACTGACAATCACCTACATGATGAACAAGATGGCATCGGGCCTTCTCGGCAACGAGACCGGCGCCGCAGTCTGTGCTGCGGTCTACAACGGGCTGGGCTGAATCCAGCTACAGCGTTTCGCCAACTTGTGTCATCTGGTCGATGAAGAAGGCGTCGTAGTCTTCGACGACGGTGTGGAACTGGCCAAACAGCTCGAAGCTAACGTGGCCGAATAGCTGGGTCCATGCTGCGACCCCACGGCTGACGACGTCGTTAGGGAGTTGACTTTCGGCGGCAAGCGCGATGCGTTCGAGGGAGCCATCTGGGTCGGCCTGATTGACGCGTGACACGACGTCGCACGCTCTCACGGCCTCAACGAGAAGTTTGAGCATGGCCATGGTGACTCGAACGGCCGGACCGACCGTGTCTTGTGGCGCGGCGTAGCCGGGAACCGGGCTGCCGTAGATAAGCGCGTACTCGTGGCGGTTTGCTAGCGCCCACCCCCTTACCGCTGAGACGAGCGCAAGCCACCGGTCAATGAATGGCAGACCTGTTGTTGCTGCGGTCGCAGCCTCCGCGACCTGGCCAATTTCGTCATATGCGTCGGTGATGAGCGCAGTCAGCAGCTCATCGCGACCGGGGAAGTAGCGATAGATGGCCGACGATGCCATACCGAGTTCCCTCGCAATCGCCCGCAGCGACAGGCCGGGCGCACCGACCTCGGCGAGCTGGCGTCGCGCCGCGGCCTTGATCTCTCTCGTGAGCTCGACCCGGGCTCTGGCCCTCGCCGTCTTTGGTGCGTTCATGGGATCACCGTAGCAGAAATCTTGGTTTGGAGAGCGCTGATATAAAAAGTGAGCAGTGCTCTTGCTTTTCAATCCCGGATGATTCATGATGAGAAACGAGAGCAGTGCTCTCGCAACCGATTCTGACTGAGGAGAACACCATGAATGCACCCGCCACCGCCGATACAACCCGCTATCTCGCACCAGGTTGGGCTGACCGGAATATCGCCAATCGACTGATTCGACGATTCAGCAGAATGGGTATCGCGATTCGCGGCTCGCATGAACTGCTCGTCAGGGGCCGCACGTCTGGCAAGGAACAATCCTTGCCGGTCAACCCGCTCACCTTTGACGGGGCTCGCTATCTTGTCGCCCCACGGGGCGAAACCGAGTGGGTGCGGAACCTGAGGGCCGCAGGGGAAGGCCGGCTTCGGCTTGGGCGCAAGATAGTTGCCTTCTCTGCAACTGAAGTTGTCGATGGTCCAAAGGCTGCGGTGTTGCAGGCATACCTCACACGGTGGAGTCTCGAGGTGGGGTCCTACTTCGATGGCGTTAACGCCGATTCAGATCTCGCTGACTTCGAGCGAGTCGCACACAATCACCCGGTGTTCGCCATCGTCGACGCGCCTTCCACAACGTAATGAGGTAGGCCAGTTGAGGCCTCAGAACGTCACGATGTAACCGTCCGCTTCCTTCCCACGACGGCAACGACGAGCGCGACTAGCAGTGCCAGTCCGGCGCCGATGAACGTTTCGGTGAGCGCGATCGTCGTGATCTCGATGGCGGCCGAAGAAGCGGCATCTTTGTAGCCGGGGTCGCCGAGCCCAGGAAGCTCGAGCGCATCACGCAGTTCGGCGTAGCGGTGGAGCCCCCATGCGGTGACGGCCGCAAGCCCGATGCTGAAGCCGATCAGGCGAAAGACGATCACGAGACCGGCGGCGCTCCCTCGTTCGTCTTCGGCTGCAGCGTCAACTACGGCAGCGCTGGTCGGTGTCAAAACGAGGCCGATCCCCGCCCCGACGACCGCGAGCTCAAGCGCCATCAGGACATGGCTCGAATCGGCTGACCAGGTTGTACCGAGCATGGCGAAGCCAGCGATGCCGATCACTATCCCGACGATGGTTGGCGTGGTGTTGCCGAGCCGTCCGCTGAGTTCGCCACCAAGGTAAGAGGTAACGGCCATCGTCGCCGTCAGTGATGTCAGCAGCACCCCAGAGAGCACCGCAGTCGAACCTATGCCAGAACTGCTTTCCACGATGTTGATGAAGAGTGGGACGTTGATTAGGGCGATTACCAGCCCGACGCCGACGAGACCGTTCACAATCATCGCAGCTACAGGCGTCCTCCCTCGCAGAACGCCGACCCCAACGATTGGGGGAGCAGTACCCGCTCGAACCAAGCGCCGTTCTATGACCGCGAATCCGGCAAATGCGGTGATAGCAACGAAGTACAACCACGGGCTTTCCCACCAGCGATCAGCATCACCCCCGGTGAGCTGATCGAGGCCGCTGATCGACTGGATCTTCGCCGCGCTGAGCAGCGCAACGTTAAGAGCCACGAGGCCGATGGTCAGCAGTGTGGCCCCGGCCCAATCGACTCGTCCGCGACCTCTTGCGACGGGGTCAACGAATTTCCAACCAAGCACGATGCCGATAAGGGCCAGCGGCACGTTGAGGTAGAACTGCCACTGCCACGTAAGGAAGCGGACAAGAATCGCTCCATACAACGGACCCCACACCCACCCAAGCGTCTCGATTGCTCCGAGCATCCCAATCGCTCGAGAACGTGCCGCGCCGATATGGAGGTCGCCTGCGACTGCGAGGGCGACCGGGACGAGAGCACCGCCACCTATTGCGCTCAGTCCCCGGCCGACGAGCAACACGGCGAACGAGTCCGTTGCCGGGACTATGACCGAACCGATGGCAAACAACACGAGTGAGGAAACGAAAACGGATCGGCGCCCGTAGATGTCGCTCAGCCGACCAGCCAACGGCATCGAGGCGATGTACGCGATGAGGTATACGTTCACGACCCAGGCCGTCGAGTCGAGATCATCAGGCAGGATGAGCCCTAGATCATCGACGATCGGCCGCAGCATTGTTGACACGACCATGAGGTCGTCCGCTGCAACGAAGACGCCGAACGCAACAACCCACAGTGGCAATTGATCACGCCGCCGATCACCGCCTGAAATCGCAGGCTCGCCACGCACCAGTCGGTTCATGTCAGCCGAGTTCGGGAGCGACGATGCTAACTTCCGACCCGTAGTCGGAGAGCAGCAGGACCCAACTCGTCGCGCCGTCACTTGTGTCGACTACGAATTGTGTCTCCGTCAATAACGAGGTCTCGGCATCGATCCAGATTTCGAGGTTGGCAACATCCTTGACCAAACCGCTTGTCAGCGTGGCGACTTGCTCGGGGTCGACAGCCGCGCTGATGTGGAAACGGCCTTGTCCGTCTGGCTCCGGCGATTCAAGTACGGCGTCGGAAAGCCCGTCGGTGAGTAGCACGCTAAGGCCGACATCGCGACTGAAGAGCCGGGCCGGGTCGAAACGGAAGGCATCGGGGGCCACTTCCCATTTGTTAGTGAGCGGATTGGTGATCCACACGTCGCCGTCGATGGCGACGGCTCCAATCTCAGTCGTCAGGCTTCCGGCAGTAACGCCGACGAGCGCGTCAGCAGACCCTGGCGCCTGGAACCGTCCGTCGGCCTTATCGAAGGCAACGATGTCGTCGGCGTCGATAAAGACTGCTGCGCCCTCATGCGTTATTGAGAAGTGGAGCGACTCGACTTCGGCGAGTGCGGCACCAGCGGCAGAGAGCACCGAGTCGGCAGTGACCAGCGGTTCCGTTGTGGTCGTTGTTTCCGCAATAGTGGTTAAGGTTGTTGCCTCGCCTGAGTCGCTAGAGCAGGCTGAGAGAAGGAGAAACGACGCGGCGAGGTGAGGTAGCACGCGAAGGCTGCGGAGCTTCTTCTTTTGCATACGGTTGACAGTAGCCATGTCCATAACTAAACACCTTCCGGACCCCAATTGGACTACACCTCGTTGAGTGCCTTGGTGATGTCAGTAACGGCTTTCTTCGCATCAGCAAACAACATGAGCGAGTTTGGGTTTGCGAAGAGTGGGTTCGGAATCCCTGCGAAACCGGGTGACAACGAACGCTTGATCACGATGACGGTGCGGGCTTTGTCCGCATCAAGAATCGGCATTCCGGCGATAGCGCTGTCTGTTTCTCTCGCCACCGGGTTAACTACATCGTTGGCCCCAATCACGATGGCCACATCAGTTTGGGCGAACGTCGGATTGGCGTCGGCCATTTCGACCAGGTCTTCATAGTCCACCTCAGCTTCGGCCAGCAGCACATTCATATGGCCTGGCATCCGGCCGGCGACGGGGTGAATGGCGAATGACACCTTCGTGCCTCTCTGTTCGAGCACTCGGGCAAGATCGCGAACGGCATGTTGGGCCTGGGCCACCGCGAGCCCATAGCCGGGGATGATCGAAACTGACTCGGCGGAGTCGAGAATGAGTGCGACATCGTCGGCTGAGGTGGAGCGGATCTTGCCGTCATACACGTCGTCTGGGTCGACAATTACTCCGCCAGAAATAGCTCCGAAGATCACGTTCGTGATTGTGCGGTTCATGGCGACGCACATCACTTGGGTGAGAATCAAGCCGCTGGCACCAACCAACGAACCGGCGATGATGAGCAAACTATTGCCGAGTGCAAACCCGGTTGCGGCGGCGGCAAGACCTGAGAGCGAGTTGAGGAGCGCGATAACCACGGGCATGTCGGCGCCACCGATTGGTAGCACAAGCGTGATGCCAGCAACTGTGCTGAGGGCCACGATCGCAATGAGCCATCCAATGCCGAGCGGCTGAGCGATAAGCCCAACCAAGGAGGCGAACGCCCCCGCGATGAGAAGGCCGTTGACCACTGTGGCCATGTTTCCGCGCCACGTTGGAAGCGACTCTCGGAGTTTGCCGAAGGCGATCAGGCTGCCGCTGAATGTTATGGCACCGATGAGTGCGCTGAGACCGGCCGCAACAATGAAGGTGTCGTCGTGCCGGCCAAGGTCGGTCAACTCGACGTACGACGCAACAACAACAAGTACCGAAGCTAAGCCGCCGAACCCGTTGAACAAAGCAACAAGCTCTGGCATACCGGTCATCTGGACCTTGGCCGCGAGAAGAGCACCGATCGAGGCGCCGACGATTAATCCAGCAACGAGAACCCAATAGCTGACAATCGCGTTGTCGGTCACGGTGACGACAACCGCCACCAACATTGCAAGCGCGGCAAGTTGATTGCCGCGGGCGGCGGTTCGGGGGCGAGCTAAGCCTTTAAGGCCGAGCACGAAAAGGATCGCAGAGACGAGGTAGCCAGCTTGGATGAAGTCAGACATCAGCGACTGCTTTTCTTCTTGGCATCGCTCTTTGAGCGGAACATCGACAGCATGCGGTTAGTGACAAGAAATCCACCGACCACGTTGATGGTGGCGAGCGTGACGGCAAGGAAGCCGAACACGGTCGCCGTCGTCGAGTGTTCGCTGCCAGCGGAGATGAGCGCTCCGATAAGCGTGATTCCGCTGATTGCGTTTGAGCCGGACATCAGCGGCGTGTGCAGAGTCGGCGGCACCTTGGAGATGAGTTCGATACCGAGGAAGACGGCAAGGGCGAATAACGTCAGGGCGATGAGCAGCGTCATGCGTGCTTCTCCAAAATTCTGGGGTGGACGATGGCGCCATCCTTGGCTACGAGCGTGCCGACGGTGATCTCGTCGTCGAGGTCAAGCGCAATATTGCCGTCGTCGTCGGTTAAGTGCGTGAGAAGCGCGATGACGTTGTTGTTGAACATCTGGCTCGCGGTGGTGGCGGAGCCCGAGGCGAGGTCTGATGGTGCGAGGATCGTGATGCCGTTGTGTACGACTTGTTCGTCGAGTTGGGAGAGCTCGCAGTTGCCGCCTCGTTCGCCGGCCATGTCGACCAGAACCGATCCTGGTGACATCGCCTCGACCATCGCCGCGGTCACGAGAAGTGGGCTTGCGGCACCGGGGATGGCGGCGGTGGTGATGACGACGTCGGCCTCTGCGACGTGTCGCGAGAGCAGTTCGAGCTGGCGTGCTGCTGTGCTGGCATCTTGTTCTCTGGCGTAGCCGCTTGCATCTTCACTATCTGACGTCTCAAGGTCGAGTTCGACAACCTTCGCGCCGAGCGATCTGATTTGCTCTGCGGCGGCTGGCCTGATGTCGTAGCCCTCTACGACGGCACCGAGGCGCTTCGCGGTCGCAATGGCTTGGAGCCCAGCGACGCCAGCGCCGAGGACAAGGACTCTCGCCGGTGGGATCGTCCCGGCTGCGGTCATCATCAGCGGAAACAGCTTTGGCAGCGTTCGAGCCGCAAGGAGTACTGCCTCGGTACCAGTGACCGTTGCCGTCGATGACAACACATCCATGCTCTGGGCCCGTGTGATTCTTGGAATTAGCTCAAGTGCAACCAAGGTCGCCCCGGTTTGCGCCAACGCTTCCGTCGCGGTCGCCCTCCAGAGCGGATCAAGAAGACCGATTACGACATGTCCGGAGGCGAGGCCGTCGATGTGTCCGTTTACTGCGATGACGGTTCCTTCGGTGCCAAGAGTGTCAGCGCGGCTTCCGAGGATTGCTCCCGTCGACCGATACGCCTCGTCCAGATGGCCAGCCTGGACCCCAGCGCCTTCCTCGACGAACACCTGATGAGCGGCCGCAACAAGGGCTGCGACTCCGTCCGGGGTGAGGGCGACCCGGCGTTCTCGATCGTCTTGCTCACGTAGTACCGCTATTCGCATCTCAAGACCCTACGGGATTCGAACGATTTGGCACGGGGGACTTGGTCATATTGATGACTACTTCGGCCCAGCGGCGCGCGACGAGACTGTTGCCCACGCAGCAAGGATGGCGGCTGCCGAGCGCGTGATGTCCTCATCTGTGGTTGAGCTATTGGAGACACTGACGCGCATGGCCTTACGGCCGTGCCAGGTTGTGCCCCCGGCCCAGCACACACGATCGGCTTGGGTCTGGGCTATGACCGCTTCGGTCGCTGCATCATCGCTGAACGAGACGAGCACCTGGTTAAGGGCAACTGGGGCCAAGATCTCGGCCCCTCCCTCGGCCAGGATTGATGCCATTTGGTTTGCATGAGCGCAGCACGATTCGATAAGTTCAGCGATTCCGGAGCGGCCCCTCGAGGCGATTGCGGCCCAAGCTTCGATGCCGCGAGCCCGCTGTGACATTTGCAGGTTGAGGTGCATGGGTGTGCGTTCGGCCCCGGCGTCTAGGTATGCGGCATCGACGGCCATGGCTCGTCTGAGGTCATCGCCTCGTGCGCAGATTGCGAGGCCGGAGTCGTACGACACATTGAGCCACTTATGAGCATCGGTTGCCCATGAATCGGCTTCGGCCGCGTCAGCAACCAGGTGTGAGTGAGCGGGAGACGCAGCAGCCCAAAGACCAAATGCACCGTCGATGTGCACCCACCCATTTGCTGCACGGACCAGCGGAATCAGTTCGGCAAATGGGTCGCAGTGGCCGGTGTTGACATTGCCAGCCTGACAGATCAGAAGCGAGTGTTGGGCAACGGGTCCAACCTCTGATGCGATCATCCGGCCGCAGTCGTCGGTTGGCACGAAGCGGACGTCATCGGTGCCGATACCAATCGAACGAAGCGCCTTGTACGCCGAGGCGTGGATCTCAGCCGACATGATTACCTCGATACGCGGCGCGCCCCGAAGGCCCTTCGTGGCGACGTCCCAGCCCATTCGTCGAAGCAAGGCATCGCGAGCGGCAATGAGGCACGTCATGTTGGCCACCGAGGCGCCGCTACAGAACGTTGCGATCGCCGCGTCGGGGAGTCCGAGGAGCTCAGTCACCCAGCGTGCGGCGATGCCGTCGAGCGTCGCGGCGACAGGAGACATCACCGGCAAGGCTGCATTCTGATCCCAGGCGCTCGCCAGCACCGCAGCCGCAGCTGCGGCTGGCTCTGTTCCGCCGGTGACGAAGCCAAAGTAACGTCCGCCCGTACTTCGTACCGTTGCCGGCGAGCCGAGCTCGTCAAGTTGCGCCAGTACCGCTTCCGGTTGGCTTGGGCCTTGTGGCAGCACAGAGGTGAAGCCGGACAGGGCTGCCGTTGCCTCGGGCGACGGTGTCACCATGCTGTCTGGGGTCGTCTCGATGTAGATCGCCGCTCGCGCCGCTGCGTCGAGTACCAGCTTTGCCTTCTCGTTACCGGCCATGGCATCTCCTCTTCGGCAGTTGCTACGAGAGGCATCTTACGGGGCATGGGTGCAGGGAATGAACCCGGTTGTCGCTCCGTCGTTCAGCGAATTGGATCGGTCAAGGCAGGCCCCGTCGCGGTCGACTAGGTTGGCAACACGTCGCAAGACGGCGGCTACACATACATCTGGAGGGATTATGTATTTCAAAAAGGCAGCTGCTGCTGCATTCTCGGCTGGAGCAATGCTTGCTTTGGTTGTTGCTCCCGCGGGCGCTCAAGAAAGTGTCAGTTATTCCGGCACTTTTGGTGAGCTCAACGATTCAGGAGCTTCAGGTACCTTCACAATGGAGGTAACCGGAACGACAGCGGTCATCGAAGTCACAATGATTGGCATGGTTGACCTTGTGCATGCTCAGCACATTCACGGCGTTGTCGGCACAGTAAATGCTTGCCCAGACATCTCACTCGATACCGACGGCGATGGACTGATTAGCACGGTTGAAGGGGTTCCCGCGTATGGCGCGGTGCTGGTTTCATTGACAACCGAAGGCGACTCCGGTCCTGACTCTTCGCTTGCGATCGAACGGTTCCCCGTCGCGGCTGGCGGCACCTATACGTACACCCAAACTATTGAAATGGCGGCCGACGTTGCTGGCGGCCTCGCTGACTTCCTCGTCATCGTGCACGGCGTCGATATCGATGGAAGTGGCGAATATGACGGTGACGCCAAGTCGAAGCTTGACGCTGCGTTGCCGCTAGAAGCAACACTTCCTGCGGCCTGCGGCAAGATCGTGGCTGCGGCTGCGGCCCCAACGGGCGGCGTCGCAGCAGGGGCAGGTGGAACGGCCGACTCGACGAGCACTGGTGCCACCGGACTGGCATTGGTGGCAGCTGGGGGAGCAGCAGCAGTGCTGTTTGGCCGTCAGCGGCGCCGATTGGCTTGAGGCTCTGGGCCACACCGGTTCTGGTCATCGCGGCGTTTGTCGCCGCGATGACCCAGCAGTCGGCTTCAGTGCTTCCGATCAGTGAGGACGGCGTAAGAGGTTCCCGCGCCGTCCTCACTCCCGCGTCCGCGAACGAGTTGGCGGCACCGGCATTCGAGAAAAGCGTCACCCTTCCGCAACCGCTGGTATCGGGCGAATCATTTGAAGAAGAGGTCGGCGTCAATCTTCCGCCTGCGTCGCCTCCTCGTGTCATTCGTATTCCGGCGATCGACGTTGAGGCGACAATCATCGATCTTGGCCTCACCGATGACGGATCGCTCGAGACGCCGGTCGACTTCGACCTTGCCGGCTGGTGGGCCGGCGGTACCCCGGCGTCGCACCCTGGTCCGACTGTGATCGTTGGGCATGTCGACAGCACGAAGGGGCCAGCCGTGTTCTTCCGGCTTCGCGAGTTGGAGCCTGGCGACGAGATCGAGGTTGTAGACGATCAGGACAACAGCCAGACATTCGTCGTCATCGAACGTCACACGTACGACAAAGATGCGTTCCCAACTGAACGGGTCTATGGCGACACCGATGGGCCAACGCTCCGGCTCGTTACTTGCGGCGGCGTCTTCGACACAGTCGCAAGAAGCTACGAGTCAAACATCGTCGTCTATGCCGAAGTGGCGCCGTTGAGCTGACATGATGGGTCGGTGGGTGTGCATAACTTTCCCGGCCTCCAAAATCTGCGATCGATGACCAAGTCAGACTTCTACGGCGATGTTGTGGCTGGAATCGTGGTGACGGCGTTCTTGGTGCCCGTCGGTATGGGCTACAGCCAAGCCGCTGGGCTTCCCCCTGTGTACGGCCTGTATGCGACGGTCTTGCCCTTGCTCGCCTATGCGATCTTTGGGCCGTCGCGAGTCCTCGTCCTCGGTCCCGACTCTTCATTGGCACCATTGATCGCAGCGACGATTCTGCCACTGGCTGGCGGCAGCGTTAGTCGAGCCGTTGCGTTGGCGGGTGCGCTGGCAGTCGGCTCGGGAGTGATCGCCATCGCGGCCGGGATCGGCAAGTTCGGGTTTGTAACTGAGCTTCTTTCAATGCCGGTGCGAGTTGGCTACTTGAATGGGATCGCCGTCGTTGTCATTCTTAGCCAGCTTCCGAAGCTTCTTGGCGTGTCGGTTGAGAGTGAAATGCCGATCGGAAAGTTTGTTGATCTTGTCCAGGCAGCCGGAACCTTTGACCGGGTCACCGTGATCGTCGGGTTGATGTCCCTTTTGGGTCTCGTGGTTGTTCGTATCGTCGTCCCCAAGCTCCCACGATCCCTCATTATTGTGCTGGCCAGCATCGGAGCCGTCATGTTCTTCAATCTTGAGGACGACCTCGATCTTGTCGGCGTGCTTCCTACTGGCTTTCCTACTCCGCAGGTTCCTGTATTTGAGTGGGGCGATCTCGGCGCTCTGGCCGCAGGATCGCTGACAATCGCGCTTGTTTCTTTCGCCGATACGAGCGTGCTCTCGAAGGCGTATGCAGAACGACTTGGTGAACCAGTTGATTCAGACGCCGAGTTCATCGGGCTCGGAGTCGCGAATATCGCCGCTGGGTTCTTTCAAGGCTTCCCCATAAGCGCAAGCTCGTCTCGAACACCGGTGGCCGAGTCTGCTGGGTCGAAAACGCAATTCACTGGCGTTGTAGCTGCGCTCCTCATAGTCGTGTTGCTCGTGGCCGCACCCGGGCTTCTCGCCTCATTGCCGATTGCGACGCTTGCTGCCATCGTCATCGTGGCCGTGGTCGACCTCATTGACCTGGCTACCGTCGCCGACCTCGCCCGCTGGCGCCGGAAAGAGTTCATCCTGACGACCATCGCCTTCGTCGGTGTTGTCGTGGCTGGGGTGGTCTGGGGAATCGGGGTTGCAGTTGGTGTCTCGCTCCTGGCCTTCATCAGCCAAGCATGGCGGCCGCACGCTACGGCACTCGTTCGGATCCACGGTGTCAGTGGCTACCACGACATCGGACGCCATCCAGAAGGAGACGAGATCGAAGGGCTTGTCCTCTTCCGCTTCGACGCACCGTTGTTCTTCGCCAATGCCGATGAATTCCGATCGGCGGTTCTTGAGAGCATTGGTCGTGAGGGCTCAACGCAGCGAGTCATCATCACCGCCGAGCCCATCACCGACATTGACGCCACCGCCGAAGAGATGCTGCGGCGCCTGCATGACGACTTAGAAGAACGAGGGATTGTGCTCGCGTTCGCCGAACTGAAGGGCGTGGTGCGCGACCGAATCACGCCGTCTGGCACGATGGACTTGATCGGTGTCGACCGGTTCTATCCAACAATTGGCGAGGCCGTGGCTGCATACGTTGCTGAGTCAGGCATCGACTGGATCGATTGGAAGTCAGAGGCCCGGAAGCCGTAGGTCAACTGCCGGTAGGGTCACTGGTCGGTGGTGCGGGTGGCAGGGGATCAGGCAGCATTGGCACCGTGAACCCTCCTTGTCGCCCGAGAAGGGTTGCACGACTGATCGAGGATGAGCCAAACCGATGCCTGACGTTGTCGAGCGCATTGTCGAGCTCGGGCGACGAGCGATCGTCGAACTGGAGTGTTTGCTGAACGGCATCGGCGGACGAGAGATTGGCGATGGTCAGACCGAGCAGCGTGAGGCGGCGCTCGAGTATCTCGTCGCGGCGGGCGACAAGGAGACACCTGGCCGCGTCGAGGACTGATGCGGTCGATCCGGTCGCATCGCTGAGAGTGTGCGAGCGGGTGTCACGGGTGAAGTCGCCAAACCGGAATCGGAGCGTGACTGTGCGGCCAACCCGATGTCCATCACGGAGTCGACGACATACCCGTTCGACAAGCTCGAGTAGCACCGTTTCGATGTCCGCGAACGAGCGGCTTCGCTGCCCCAGGGCGCTCTGAGCGCCAATCGACGACCGTCGCTTTCCTGTGACAACGCGTCTGGCATCGTGGTTGTGGGACAGTGCGTGCAGGTGGCGGCCCGAACCAGTCCCGAGTATTGAGACGAGCGGGCTTTCGCCCAATGCTGCGACCTGACCGACAGTGAAGATGCCTCGCTCTGCTAACTTCTCGGCTGTCTTTGGCCCTACGCCCCACAGTCGAGTGACCGGCAGCGGGTGGAGAAAGTCGAGTTCGCCGTCGGGTTCAACCACGAGCAGGCCGTCGGGTTTGCATACGCCGCTCGCCACTTTGGCCAAGAACTTGGTGCGGGCCACGCCGACCGAAATGGCAAGCCCAACTTCTTGGGCGACACGCTCGCGGAGTTGGGCGGCGATGAACTCGGGAGTTCCAACAATTTTGCCGAGGCCCGAGACATCGAGGAAGGCTTCGTCGATCGAGATTGGCTCGACGAGCGGAGTCGTGTCGTTGAAGATTTCGAAGACCCGACGACTGGCTTCGGTGTAGGCATCCATGCGGGGTGACACCGTGATGATCTTGGGGCAGAGCTCACGAGCCTGACCGATGTTCATGGCCGTGCGAACCCCCATCGATCGGGCCTCGTAGCTTGCGGCAAGGATGACGCCTCCACCAACCGCCATGGCCTTCCCCCGCAGTTCAGGGCGATCGCGCTGCTCGACCGATGCGTAGAACGCATCAAGATCAGCGTGGAGAATCGTCGCACGAGACGAACACATGTTCGTACCATATCACGTCACGCCTCAAGTGCCTCTTGGGCCAGTTCGCGGAGTTTTGCCTTCTGGATCTTCACACCATTTGGGCCGTCAGTGACGGGGAACGAGTCGAGGCAGATGACTCGAACCGGACACTTAAACTTGGCCAGCAGACTTTGGCAGTGGGCGATAACGGCCAACTCGTCGACCTCGTCGCCGAGCACAAATGCCACCGGTCGGGTCCCACTTGGCCCCGCCGCGGACACCACTTGTACGTCACTGATGCCAGCGAAGCCAAGCACCGCCTCTTCAATTTCGGCTGGGGCCACGAGGAAGCCGCCAAGCCGGAGTACGTCGCCCATCCTGGTCATGAAGGTGAAGCTGTCTGCCGCCTCGGTCGTGCCGAGGTCGCCAGTGCTGAACCACCGGTCGTGCATAGCGTTGTCGGTGAGCACGTGGTTAATCGCCTCGCCGCCCTCCGCGAGGTACCCGGCAAACAGCGACGGCCCTCGAAGCTGAAGTTCGCCTTCAGTGCCGTGGGGGACGACGGCCCCAGAGTCGGGGTCGACCGCCCTCACTTCGGAGCGAGGTGAGACGAACTGGCCGCCTGCGAGTCGTCGAGTCTCGAGTGGACCCTTTCGCCCTCGAAACGCAAGGAGCGCCTGGACCTCGCTCATCCCGTAGAGGCCGCTGAGCGTGATGCCTCGTGTCTCCGCCCTCGCAGCGACGTCATCGAGGCTGGCGTTGAATGCCCCGTAGCCGCAGATCGTGAGCGAGCTGAGATCGCCGGGCTCCTGCAAGAGCCGATGAAACATGTCGTCCGAACCGTTCATCGCGACGATCGGCACCTGCTCGATCAACTGAGCGACGACGGTGGCATCGAAGCCAGTTGTGAGCCAGATCGGACTGTTGCCAGCAATCGCACTGCTGAAGCTGTTGAGCCCGAAGACTCCACAAAGGGGCAACGCAATCAGCATCGGCGTCTTGGGTGTGTAGCCAAACGACGGCGCTACAGCCATCGAGTGTTCGACGATTGAACGCTGCCGGTGGAGCACCATTTTGGGTTTGCTTGTGGTACCGCTCGTGGTGAACACCAGGAACGGATCGTCGGGCGAAGCAGGGTGGTTGGTTGGCGGCGAATCGTCGAGTCCGAGAAATTCGTCAGCAGTCATGACGAGGAGATCCGAGGGGAGCTCGGTGCCTCGATTCGTGAGCACGCCGGCCGCACCAGAACGAGCGATCAGCGTGGCCGCCTCGGTTGGGCTGTAACGAGTGTTGACGTTGACCGCGACGTAGCTCCCTGCGGCGCTGGCAGCGATGGCGGCGAGGTATGCGGGCCCATTCTCGAGCCAGATCGCGAGGCGGTCGCCCGTGCGCAGACCTTGATCCTTTAGGCCAGTAGCAATGCGGGTGCCGGCAGCCGCAAGTTCAGCGGCATCAATAGTCGACCCGTCGTCGACGGTGATGGTTGACGTTGAGTTGGCGAGCAACTTTAGGAATGTTGTCGTCATGATAAATGGGGGATGATGTCGGCGCCGACCGATTCGAGCACCTCGTAGCGGGGCTCAAGCGGCGGCAGAATCATGAGCTGATCGAGGCCAGCTTCGTCAAGATCTCGGAGACGGGTGAGAATCTGCTGCTTGGTTCCGACAAGGCAGGTCGCCTCGATCAGATCTTTGGTAATGAATTGCTCCTCTTCGGGGAGCACCCAACAGTTGTGACCGGCGTGGGTCCGGAGATGGCGCTCTTCGGCTGGAACCTGATCGAGAAGGTCGACGTATTCAGGCCACATTTCCTTTACTGGCCCAGACGGTTCGCGTCCGAATTGCGTCCACTGTTCGTAGGCGTAGTGCATGGAGGCGATGGCGAACGCTCCGCAGAGTTCTTTCGAGCGCTCAGAGTCGACCACCTCGCCCTCGTCAAGCACGACGACCGTGGTCAGCGTGCAGGTTGGGAATGACGCTCGAGTGATCTCTCTTCCTGCTTCGGATGCCATCTGGCGGAGGGCGGCCCAAACCCGTTCCATGCGCTCTGCCACCGGCGGTATCGAGAGCACGGCGCCGTCCCCATGCTTGGCCGCGAGTCCGAGCGATCGCGGGCCGAAGCCGCTCACGTACATCGGGATCGAGTCTTCGAGATTGACAAAACCGTGCGCGGGCATCAGATGGCGGATGAGTGACGACTGTCCACGCCAATGAAACTCGGCGTCCTCGCCTCGCAGCAAGGGGCCAAGGACTCGCAGATACTCATCAAACTCGGCGATACGCATTGGCTTGTGCCCCATGATGCGCATCGCAGTATTGCCAGTGCCGATACCGCAGAACGTGCGGCCGGGCGCGATCTGATTGATTGTGGCCAAGGCGGCTGAAGTGACTGGCGCTGGTCGAGTGGCGGCCACCGCCACTCCAGTTCCCAGTCGAATTGTCGACGTGCGATCGGCCGCAAGCGCCATCGTCGCGTATGGATCGCTCCAGATCATTTGACTATCTGCGAACCAGGCACTCGCAAAACCAAGCTCTTCGGCCCTGACGATGTAGTCGACATCGTCGATCTTCGACGCAACACAAACCCCGAGTTCCATGCGCGCAGTCTCCCCCAAACAGGGCAAGCCCACAAAACTATGAGGTCAGGTGACTGATGCGGCGGCTCCGCTGAACTGGGAATTGTAGAGCTCGGCGTATGCGCCCTTAAGGGCGAGAAGCTCGTCGTGTGAACCCTGCTCTACGATTCGGCCGTCGTTCATGACGAGGATCGTGTCTGCGCCTCGGATGGTCGAGAGGCGGTGAGCGATTACGAAGCTGGTGCGGTTTTTCCGCAACGCACTCATTGCTTCTTGAATCAAGACTTCGGTCCGTGTGTCGACCGAGCTTGTCGCCTCGTCGAGGATCAGAATCGCTGGATCGGCAAGGAACGCGCGAGCGATGGTCATGAGCTGCTTTTCGCCTGCGCTGATGTTGTCGCCATCGTCGTTGATGACGGTGTCATACCCATCGGGCAGCGAGTGAACGAATCTGTCAACGTATGTGACAGATGCTGCCTCAAGTAGCTGCTCTTCGGTCGCTAATGGATTTCCATAGGCGATGTTGTCGCGGATCGTGCCGCCAAACAGCCACGTATCTTGAAGGACCATGCCGATCTTCGACCGAAGTTCGTTGCGGGGGATCGTCGCGATGTCTTTGCCGTCGAGGGTGATGGCTCCATCGTTGAGGTCGTAGAAGCGCATGATCAGATTAACAAGCGTTGTCTTTCCGGCGCCGGTTGGCCCGACGATGGCAACGGTCTGGCCCGGCTCGGCCACAACCGAAAGGTTCTCGATGAGCGGCTCATCTGGCAAGTAGGAGAACGACACATTGTCGAACTCGACTCGACCACGGGGCGGGGTTGGATTGATGGTCGGGACCTGGTCTTGGGTCTGTTCTGGTGCATCGATGAACTCAAGAACACGTTCGAGCGAGGCGACGCCGGATTGGAATGTTGTCGCCATGGAAGCAAGGTGCGACATCGGTCCAGAGAACTGGCGCGCGTACTGGATCATTGCTTGCATGTCGCCGACGCTGATTGCCCCGCTTGAGATTCTGAGACCACCGACAACGGCGATAAGCACATACTGGATGTTGCCCATGAAAAGCATCGCCGGTTGGATCAGGCTTGACATGAACTGGGCACCAAAGCTGGCGTCGAACAGTGAGTCGTTCTCAGACCGGAACCGCTCTTCGGCTTCATGCTGGCGCCCGAAGCTTTTCACTACTGCGTGGCCGGTGAACACTTCTTCGACCTGGGCGTTGAGCATGCCGGTGTGCTTCCACTGTTGCATGAACCGGGGGCGTGCCTTCCCGGCGATTTGCTTCATCACGAGGACCGACGCTGGCACCGTGATGAGGGCGACGACGGCGAGCAGTGGCGAGATGACGAACATCATGACGGTGACGCCGATGAGGGTCAGCAGGCTGGTGAGGATTTGGCTCATGGTTTGCTGCAGGCTCTGAGCCAAGTTGTCAATGTCGTTGGTGACTCGGCTCAAAAGATCGCCACGGGGCTGACGATCGATGTAGCTAAGGGGCAAACGATTAAGTTTCTCCTCGACCTCGCTTCGCAGCGAGAACATCGTTCGCTGGACGACTCCAGCAAGGATGTAGGCCTGCATGTAGCTGAGTGCCCACGACGCGAGGTAGAGCGCCGCGACCAAGAACAGCGTTTGGTGAAGATCGGCAAAGTCGATGCCTGGCCCGACGACGCCTTGCACGATGATGTCGGTCGCTTGACCAAGAAGTCGTGGACCGAGCACGACAAGGATGACGCTGGACACCGTCAAGGTCATGACGAAGACGATCAGGCCTCGCTCGGGGCGTAAAAGGGTGCCAAGCCGGCGCACCGTGGCACTGAAGTTCGCACTCTTCTCGGCTGGCATGCCCGCAGAGGCGAATCGATTGCGGCTCCGCTCTGTGGCATTGCCACCAGCGTTGAGGATCTCGCGCTCTTCGTCGGTGGTGCCCTTATTCGGCTTCTTTGGTGTGTCGGTCATACCCCTGCCGCCTCTCCGATTTGGGACGCAACAATTTCTGCGTACGTTGGACACTCTTCGAGCAGGTCGCTGTGAGTTCCCTTGCCAATCACACGGCCGTCCTCGAGGACGAGAATCTGGTCAGCATCTTGGATCGTCGATACTCGTTGGGCGACGATTACTACTGCGGCATCTGAAGTCTGAGGTGCCAGCGCCGCTCGAAGTCTGGTGTCGGTCAGGAGATCGAGGGCCGAGAACGAGTCGTCGAAAACATACAGCTCAGGCCGAACGATCAGGGCTCGTGCGATGGCCAGGCGCTGACGCTGGCCACCCGAAACGTTCGTGCCGCCTTGCGTGATCGGGCTGTCTAGGCCATCAGGCATTGAGCGAACGAAGTCGCTTGCCTGTGCCACGTCGAGCGCTTGCCACATCTCGGCTTCGGTCGCATCGGGGCGCCCAAACTGCAGGTTGCTGGCAACGGTGCCGGAAAAGAGATACGGCTTCTGGGGCACGTAGCCGACTTTGCTCCAGAGAAGGTCGGGGTCGAGCTGGCGAACATCAACGCCGTCGACGATGACACTGCCGCCCGTTGCATCGAACAACCGGGGAATGAGGTTGACGAGCGTCGTTTTTCCTGAGCCCGTGCTACCGATGATTGCAGTCGTTTGCCCGGCCTCGACTCGAAACGAGATGTTGGATAGGACTGGCTGCTTGGCCCCCGCATAGTGGAAGCTCACATCGTCAAACTCGAGAGTGCCTCGCTCCGGAACCTCGGTTACTGGGTTGGCTGGCGCAACGACTGACGACGGAGTGTCGAGCACCGCATTGATGCGTTCGGCGGAGACGGCGGCCCGAGGAATCATTGAGACCATGAAGGTGGTCATCACGATGGCAAAGAGGATCTGAATCAGGTAGGTGAGGTAGGCGACAACGGAGCCAATCTGGAGCTGGCCCGCGTCGATGCGATCGGCCCCGATCCAGAGCACTGCGATGCTGGAGATGTTGATAATCAACATCACGGTGGGGAACATGGCGGACATGAGTCGTCCGGCCTTAAGCGAGGTCTCAGTGAGCTCGGCGTTTGCCCCGGCGAAGCGGACTCGCTCTTCGGGCTCACGCACGAATGCCCGCACGACCCGGATTCCGGTTATCTGCTCCCGCAGCACTCGGTTGACTGAGTCGATGCGTATTTGCATGAGCTGAAATGAGGGGACCATCATCCAAACAATCGAGCCGAGCACGACTACGGCGATTGGCATTGCGAACAACAAGATGACGGAAAGCCCGATGTCTTCCCGGAGCGCCATGATGATGCCGATCACCGTCGTGATTGGGGCGGTGACGAGCATCGTGCAGCCCATAACGACAAGCGTCTGGACCTGCTGAACGTCGTTGGTGATTCGGGTGATGAGCGAAGGGGCGCCAAAGAGGCCAACCTCTCGCGCCGAGAACGCAGTGACCTGATGAAAGAGGTCACGGCGCACATCGCGGCCGAAGCTCATCGCTGCCTTGGCCCCGTACCAGACGGCGCCAACGGAGAAGATGATCTGCACCATCGTGAAGCCGAGCATGATCATGCCGGTTCGCCTGATGTAGGCGTTATCACCCGTTAGGACACCTTTGTCAATGATGTCAGCGTTGAGCGTTGGCAGGGTGAGCGAGGCGAAGGTCTGGATCGCTTGCAGCACCACGATGATGATGAGGAGCGGCTTGTAGGGGCCGAGGTGGGTCCGGAGAAGTTGGCGGAGGCTCATGAAGTTGCCTTCTCGTTGCGTGGGTGTGCGGGATCACGATGGCGAGCACCGTTGAGGAAGAAGTTGACAATCTCGTCTGGGGCGGTTGCCTCGCCACCGACCATTGGGTGAGTCAGAGAGACGGTCAGTGCCTGAAGAAGTCGGGCGGCTGATTTCGGCGTGAGTGCAACCTGATTCGTTTGGCGGCCGAAGAGGGCAACGAGAGCAGGGCTTTCAGGAACAGGCCGAGCAACCTTTTCTCGCAAGGTGGGACCGACCGATGAGAGAAGGTTCCAGATGTTCACAACTCGCAGAGAAAGAATCTGAACCGCGTGCTCGAGTTGTTCGTCGAACGAGCCTTCTGGATCGATATCGGTCAGCGCCTGTTCAAAATCGGCTCGGTCGATGATGGCAGCCAGCGTCTCGGTCAGTAACTCGTCTTTATCGGTAAAAACGCTCCAAATAGTTCCCTCGGCGACACCAGCCGCCTCGGCAATCTGGCGCGAGGTCACCTTCTCGCCGTAAGTAACGAGCAGGGGGCGTGTCGCTTCGACAATGGCCGCTCGTCGTTCGTGCGGAGGCAACGCGGCGGCGCGTCGCGGCTTCTTTGTTGCGGCTGATGGCATGAGGCAGCGTAACTGAGTGAGCGCTCACTCAGTTACGCTGCCTCATGCCATCAGCCGCAACAAAGAAGCCGCGACGCGCCGCCGCGTTGCCTCCGCACGAACGACGAGCGGCCATTGTCGAAGCGACACGCCCCCTGCTCGTTACTTACGGCGAGAAGGTGACCTCGCGCCAGATTGCCGAGGCGGCTGGTGTCGCCGAGGGAACTATTTGGAGCGTTTTTACCGATAAAGACGAGTTACTGACCGAGACGCTGGCTGCCATCATCGACCGAGCCGATTTTGAACAGGCGCTGACCGATATCGATCCAGAAGGCTCGTTCGACGAACAACTCGAGCACGCGGTTCAGATTCTTTCTCTGCGAGTTGTGAACATCTGGAACCTTCTCTCATCGGTCGGTCCCACCTTGCGAGAAAAGGTTGCTCGGCCTGTTCCTGAAAGCCCTGCTCTCGTTGCCCTCTTCGGCCGCCAAACGAATCAGGTTGCACTCACGCCGAAATCAGCCGCCCGACTTCTTCAGGCACTGACCGTCTCTCTGACTCACCCAATGGTCGGTGGCGAGGCAACCGCCCCAGACGAGATTGTCAACTTCTTCCTCAACGGTGCTCGCCATCGTGATCCCGCACACCCACGCAACGAGAAGGCAACTTCATGAGCCTCCGCCAACTTCTCCGGACCCACCTCGGCCCCTACAAGCCGCTCCTCATCATCATCGTGGTGCTGCAAGCGATCCAGACCTTCGCCTCGCTCACCCTGCCAACGCTCAACGCTGACATCATTGACAAAGGTGTCCTAACGGGTGATAACGCCTACATCAGGCGAACCGGCATGATCATGCTCGGCTTCACGATGGTGCAGATCATCTTCTCCGTTGGCGCCGTCTGGTACGGGGCCAAGGCAGCGATGAGCTTCGGCCGCGATGTGCGCCGTGACCTCTTTCATCAGGTCACTGCGTTCTCGGCGCGAGAGGTTGGCCTCTTTGGCGCCCCTTCGCTCATCACCCGAATCACCAACGACGTTCAGCAGGTCCAGACGCTTGTCGTTATGGGCTGCACGATGCTCGTCACCGCCCCAATCACGACGGTGATCGGCATCATCATGGCGCTCCGGGAAGACATCGGGCTTTCCGTCATCTTGTTGTTCGCAATGCCAATCGCCGTAGTCGTGCTCGGCTCGATTGTTTGGATGATGGTCCCCTCATTTCAGCTCATGCAAATACGCATCGACTCAGTCAACCGAGTGCTGCGGGAGCAGATAACCGGAATCCGGGTCGTGCGGGCATTCGTGCGTGAGCCCGAAGAGCGAGTCCGCTTCGCCGGGGCAAACGCCGAGCTCACTGAGACCTCGCTTAAGGCCGGACGACTCATGTCCGCCATGTTCCCCACCGTGATGTTGATTATCAACATCTCCAGCATCGCAGTGCTCTGGATCGGGGCCGATCGCATCGACGCGGGCCAGCTCCAGATTGGCTCCGTTGTCGCCTACCTCACCTACCTGATTCAGATCCTCTTTGCCATCGTGATGACCACCTTCATGGTCTCAATGATTCCTCGGGCCGCCGTCTCCGCCGAACGCATCAATGCGGTGCTCGACACTCCGTCGTCAGTCGTTGCGCCAGCCAACCCAGTAACCGAGGTTCCGGAGCGAGGCACTCTCGAGTTTGACGATGTGAGCTTCCACTATGCGGGGGCCAAGCAGCCAGTCCTATCCAACATCTCGTTTCGAGTCGAGGCCGGGCAAACGACTGCAATCATCGGTAGCACGGGCTCAGGAAAAACGACGCTCGTCAACCTCATTCCCCGGTTGTTCGATGCAACGGGCGGCAGTGTCATCGTCGACGGCGTTGATGTTCGCCAGCTCGACCCCGACCTTCTCTGGAGCAAAGTCGGCTACGTGCCCCAGAAGCCGTATCTCTTTTCCGGCACCGTTGCCAGCAACCTGCAGTTTGGGCGCCCCGATGCGACCGAAGCCGAGATGTGGCAAGCGCTCGACGTGGCACAGGCAAGCGACTTCGTTCGCTCAATGCCTGATGGCCTAGACAGCCCGATCACGCAAGGCGGCACGAACGTTTCGGGTGGCCAGCGTCAGCGCCTGGCCATCGCACGAGCCCTGATCGTTCGGCCTGAGCTGTATGTTTTCGACGACTCGTTCTCGGCCCTCGATCTCCTGACCGACACCAGACTTCGAGCGGCGCTGGCACCTCAGACTTCAGATGCCGCAGTAGTAATCGTCGCCCAACGAGTATCGACGATCCAAGATGCTGACCAGATTCTCGTCCTCGAGGACGGCCGTGTGATTGGCAAGGGAACTCACAGCGACCTGCTCGAAGAGTGTCCAACGTACGCAGAAATTGTTGCGTCCCAAATCGGAGAGGCGGCAGGGGTATGACCGACACACCAAAGAAGCCGAATAAGGGCACCACCGACGAAGAGCGCGAGATCCTCAACGCTGGTGGCAATGCCACAGAGCGGAGCCGCAATCGATTCGCCTCTGCGGGCATGCCAGCCGAGAAGAGTGCGAACTTCAGTGCCACGGTGCGCCGGCTTGGCACCCTTTTACGCCCCGAGCGAGGCCTGATCGTCTTCGTCATGACCTTGACGGTGTCCAGCGTCATCCTTGTCGTGCTCGGTCCACGACTTCTTGGTCAAGCGACCGACATCATCGTGCAAGGCGTCGTCGGGCCAGGCATCGACTTTGCCGATCTTCACCAAACGCTGTTCTTGGTCGCGGCGCTCTACCTCGCGTCGTGGGCACTCAGCTACATGCAGGCCTACATCCTTGCTGGAGTCGTCCAGCGAACGATGTTCTCGCTGCGAAGCGAGGTCGAGGAGAAACTTAATCGTTTGCCCCTTAGCTACATCGATCGTCAGCCCCGTGGCGATCTTTTGAGCCGAGTCACCAACGACATTGACAACTTGGCTCAGAGCCTGCAGCAAACCATGAGCCAAATCCTCACCAGCCTGCTGACCCTCATCGGCGTCACCGTCATGATGTTCGTCATCTCGCCACTGCTCGCCGTCGTCGCCCTCATCACGGTGCCAGCGTCGGTCCTCGTGATGAAGCAAATCGCCGGGAAGGCACGCCCCCGGTTCATGCAACAGTGGAAGCACACCGGCATGCTCAACGCCCAGGTCGAAGAAGTGTTCACCGGCCACGCAGTAGTGAAAAGCTTCGGGCGCCAGCATGAAGCCGAAGAGCGGTTCCGGTCTGAGAACGACTCACTGTTCGACGCCAGCTTTGGTGCCCAGTTCATGTCAAGCCTGATCCAACCGGCGATGCTTTTCATGGGCAACATCCAGTATGTGCTTATCGCCGTTGTCGGTGGTCTCAGAATCTCAAGCGGGGCAATCAGCGTCGGCGACATGCAAGCAATGATCCAGTACGCGCGCCAGTTCTCTGGACCGATGTCGCACCTTGCTTCCATGGCGACAACATTCCAATCCGGCGTCGCCTCGCTCGAACGTGTTCTTGAGTTCATCGATGCACCAGAACAGACCCAAGACCAGGTCCCGACCATCAATCCAACCCCGCCCCGTGGTCGAGTCGAGTTCGACAATGTGTCGTTCTCCTACTTGCCAGATGAGCCGCTCATCGAGAACCTTTCGGTTGTGGCCGAGCCGGGCCAGACCGTTGCCATCGTCGGGCCAACCGGCGCCGGAAAGACAACGCTTGTTAATCTGATCATGCGCTTCTACGACCTCAACGATGGAGCCATCACCCTCGACGGCAAAGACATCGCGACGATCCCCCGCAACGAACTTCGGTCGAAGATCGGCATGGTCCTTCAAGATACGTGGCTGTTTGGCGGCACGATCCGCGACAACATCGCCTATGGAAATCCATTAGCGACCGAAGAGCAGCTACTTGAGGCAGCATCTGTCACATACGTTGACAGATTCGTTCACTCGCTGCCCGATGGGTATGACACCGTCATCAACGACGATGGCGACAACATCAGCGCAGGCGAAAAGCAGCTCATGACCATCGCTCGCGCGTTCCTTGCCGATCCAGCGATTCTGATCCTCGACGAGGCGACAAGCTCGGTCGACACACGGACCGAAGTCTTGATTCAAGAAGCAATGAGTGCGTTGCGGAAAAACCGCACCAGCTTCGTAATCGCTCACCGCCTCTCGACCATCCGAGGCGCAGACACGATCCTCGTCATGAACGACGGCCGAATCGTAGAGCAGGGTTCACACGACGAGCTTCTCGCCCTTAAGGGCGCATACGCCGAGCTCTACAATTCCCAGTTCAGCGGAGCCGCCGCATCAGTCACCTGACCTCATAGTTTTGTGGGCTTGCCCTGTTTGGGGGAGACTGCGCGCATGGAACTCGGGGTTTGTGTTGCGTCGAAGATCGACGATGTCGACTACATCGTCAGGGCCGAAGAGCTTGGTTTTGCGAGTGCCTGGTTCGCAGATAGTCAAATGATCTGGAGCGATCCATACGCGACGATGGCGCTTGCGGCCGATCGCACGTCGACAATTCGACTGGGAACTGGAGTGGCGGTGGCCGCCACTCGACCAGCGCCAGTCACTTCAGCCGCCTTGGCCACAATCAATCAGATCGCGCCCGGCCGCACGTTCTGCGGTATCGGCACTGGCAATACTGCGATGCGCATCATGGGGCACAAGCCAATGCGTATCGCCGAGTTTGATGAGTATCTGCGAGTCCTTGGCCCCTTGCTGCGAGGCGAGGACGCCGAGTTTCATTGGCGTGGACAGTCGTCACTCATCCGCCATCTGATGCCCGCGCACGGTTTTGTCAATCTCGAAGACTCGATCCCGATGTACGTGAGCGGCTTCGGCCCGCGATCGCTCGGACTCGCGGCCAAGCATGGGGACGGCGCCGTGCTCTCGATACCGCCGGTGGCAGAGCGCATGGAACGGGTTTGGGCCGCCCTCCGCCAGATGGCATCCGAAGCAGGAAGAGAGATCACTCGAGCGTCATTCCCAACCTGCACGCTGACCACGGTCGTCGTGCTTGACGAGGGCGAGGTGGTCGACTCTGAGCGCTCGAAAGAACTCTGCGGAGCGTTCGCCATCGCCTCCATGCACTACGCCTACGAACAGTGGACGCAATTCGGACGCGAACCGTCTGGGCCAGTAAAGGAAATGTGGCCTGAATACGTCGACCTTCTCGATCAGGTTCCAGCCGAAGAGCGCCATCTCCGGACCCACGCCGGTCACAACTGTTGGGTGCTCCCCGAAGAGGAGCAATTCATTACCAAAGATCTGATCGAGGCGACCTGCCTTGTCGGAACCAAGCAGCAGATTCTCACCCGTCTCCGAGATCTTGACGAAGCTGGCCTCGATCAGCTCATGATTCTGCCGCCGCTTGAGCCCCGCTACGAGGTGCTCGAATCGGTCGGCGCCGACATCATCCCCCATTTATCATGACGACAACATTCCTAAAGTTGCTCGCCAACTCAACGTCAACCATCACCGTCGACGACGGGTCGACTATTGATGCCGCTGAACTTGCGGCTGCCGGCACCCGCATTGCTACTGGCCTAAAGGATCAAGGTCTGCGCACGGGCGACCGCCTCGCGATCTGGCTCGAGAATGGGCCCGCATACCTCGCCGCCATCGCTGCCAGCGCCGCAGGGAGCTACGTCGCGGTCAACGTCAACACTCGTTACAGCCCAACCGAGGCGGCCACGCTGATCGCTCGTTCTGGTGCGGCCGGCGTGCTCACGAATCGAGGCACCGAGCTCCCCTCGGATCTCCTCGTCATGACTGCTGACGAATTTCTCGGACTCGACGATTCGCCGCCAACCAACCACCCTGCTTCGCCCGACGATCCGTTCCTGGTGTTCACCACGAGCGGTACCACAAGCAAACCCAAAATGGTGCTCCACCGGCAGCGTTCAATCGTCGAACACTCGATGGCTGTAGCGCCGTCGTTTGGCTACACACCCAAGACGCCGATGCTGATTGCGTTGCCCCTTTGTGGAGTCTTCGGGCTCAACAGCTTCAGCAGTGCGATTGCTGGCAACAGTCCGATCTGGCTCACAACTGGCTTCGATGCCACCGTCGTCGCTCAGTTGATCGAGCAGGTGCCGATCGTCGCGATGAACGGTTCGGACGACATGTTTCATCGGCTCTTGCAGGAGCCCGGCGATCTCAGCTCGCTCACGATCTGCGGCTACGGGGCATTCAACGCCAGCCTCGATGACGTCGCTGCGAGGGCGGAGACACGAGGCATCACGCTCAGCGGCCTCTACGGGATGAGCGAGGTCCAGGCGCTCCTTGCGTTTCGAGGGCGAAAGGGTCCACTCGAGACTCGACGACTCGCAGGCGGCCAGTTCGTCTCACCTCGCTCCGAAGTGAGGGCGGTCGACCCCGACTCTGGGGCCGTCGTCCCCCACGGCACTGAAGGCGAACTTCAGCTTCGAGGGCCGTCGCTGTTTGCCGGGTACCTCGCGGAGGGCGGCGAGGCGATTAACCACGTGCTCACCGACAACGCTATGCACGACCGGTGGTTCAGCACTGGCGACCTCGGCACGACCGAGGCGGCAGACAGCTTCACCTTCATGACCAGGATGGGCGACGTACTCCGGCTTGGCGGCTTCCTCGTGGCCCCAGCCGAAATTGAAGAGGCGGTGCTTGGCTTCGCTGGCATCAGTGACGTACAAGTGGTGTCCGCGGCGGGGCCAAGTGGGACCCGACCGGTGGCATTTGTGCTCGGCGACGAGGTCGACGAGTTGGCCGTTATCGCCCACTGCCAAAGTCTGCTGGCCAAGTTTAAGTGTCCGGTTCGAGTCATCTGCCTCGACTCGTTCCCCGTCACTGACGGCCCAAATGGTGTGAAGATCCAGAAGGCAAAACTCCGCGAACTGGCCCAAGAGGCACTTGAGGCGTGACGTGATATGGTACGAACATGTGTTCGTCTCGTGCGACGATTCTCCACGCTGATCTTGATGCGTTCTACGCATCGGTCGAGCAGCGCGATCGCCCTGAACTGCGGGGGAAGGCCATGGCGGTTGGTGGAGGCGTCATCCTTGCCGCAAGCTACGAGGCCCGATCGATGGGGGTTCGCACGGCCATGAACATCGGTCAGGCTCGTGAGCTCTGCCCCAAGATCATCACGGTGTCACCCCGCATGGATGCCTACACCGAAGCCAGTCGTCGGGTCTTCGAAATCTTCAACGACACGACTCCGCTCGTCGAGCCAATCTCGATCGACGAAGCCTTCCTCGATGTCTCGGGCCTCGGCAAAATTGTTGGAACTCCCGAGTTCATCGCCGCCCAACTCCGCGAGCGTGTCGCCCAAGAAGTTGGGCTTGCCATTTCGGTCGGCGTGGCCCGCACCAAGTTCTTGGCCAAAGTGGCGAGCGGCGTATGCAAACCCGACGGCCTGCTCGTGGTTGAACCCGACGGCGAACTCGACTTTCTCCACCCGCTGCCGGTCACTCGACTGTGGGGCGTAGGGCCAAAGACAGCCGAGAAGTTAGCAGAGCGAGGCATCTTCACTGTCGGTCAGGTCGCAGCATTGGGCGAAAGCCCGCTCGTCTCAATACTCGGGACTGGTTCGGGCCGCCACCTGCACGCACTGTCCCACAACCACGATGCCAGACGCGTTGTCACAGGAAAGCGACGGTCGTCGATTGGCGCTCAGAGCGCCCTGGGGCAGCGAAGCCGCTCGTTCGCGGACATCGAAACGGTGCTACTCGAGCTTGTCGAACGGGTATGTCGTCGACTCCGTGATGGACATCGGGTTGGCCGCACAGTCACGCTCCGATTCCGGTTTGGCGACTTCACCCGTGACACCCGCTCGCACACTCTCAGCGATGCGACCGGATCGACCGCATCAGTCCTCGACGCGGCCAGGTGTCTCCTTGTCGCCCGCCGCGACGAGATACTCGAGCGCCGCCTCACGCTGCTCGGTCTGACCATCGCCAATCTCTCGTCCGCCGATGCCGTTCAGCAAACACTCCAGTTCGACGATCGCTCGTCGCCCGAGCTCGACAATGCGCTCGACAACGTCAGGCATCGGTTTGGCTCATCCTCGATCAGTCGTGCAACCCTTCTCGGGCGACAAGGAGGGTTCACGGTGCCAATGCTGCCTGATCCCCTGCCACCCGCACCACCGACCAGTGACCCTACCGGCAGTTGACCTACGGCTTCCGGGCCTCTGACTTCCAATCGATCCAGTCGATGCCTGACTCAGCAACGTATGCAGCCACGGCCTCGCCAATTGTTGGATAGAACCGGTCGACACCGATCAAGTCCATCGTGCCAGACGGCGTGATTCGGTCGCGCACCACGCCCTTCAGTTCGGCGAACGCGAGCACAATCCCTCGTTCTTCTAAGTCGTCATGCAGGCGCCGCAGCATCTCTTCGGCGGTGGCGTCAATGTCGGTGATGGGCTCGGCGGTGATGATGACTCGCTGCGTTGAGCCCTCACGACCAATGCTCTCAAGAACCGCCGATCGGAATTCATCGGCATTGGCGAAGAACAACGGTGCGTCGAAGCGGAAGAGGACAAGCCCTTCGATCTCGTCTCCTTCTGGATGGCGTCCGATGTCGTGGTAGCCACTGACACCGTGGATCCGAACGAGTGCCGTAGCGTGCGGCCGCCATGCTTGGCTGATGAAGGCCAGGAGCGAGACACCAACTGCAACCCCGATTCCCCAGACCACCCCAGCCACGACAACACCGACGAAGGCGATGGTCGTCAGGATGAACTCTTTCCGGCGCCAGCGGGCGAGGTCGGCGACGGTAGCCAGGTCAATGAGGTCGACCACGGCCACGATGACGATGGCAGCAAGCGTCGCAATCGGCAATGAGGCGAGAAGCCCGGGTGCGGCCACGAGCAACACGACTATGAGGAGCGCAGCTACAACGCCAGTGAATTGCGTTTTCGACCCAGCAGACTCGGCCACCGGTGTTCGAGACGAGCTTGCGCTTATGGGGAAGCCTTGAAAGAACCCAGCGGCGATATTCGCGACTCCGAGCCCGATGAACTCGGCGTCTGAATCAACTGGTTCACCAAGTCGTTCTGCATACGCCTTCGAGAGCACGCTCGTATCGGCGAAAGAAACAAGCGCGATTGTCAGCGATCCTGCGGCCAGAGCGCCGAGATCGCCCCACTCAAATACAGGAACCTGCGGAGTAGGAAAGCCAGTAGGAAGCACGCCGACAAGATCGAGGTCGTCCTCAAGATTGAAGAACATGACGGCTCCGATGCTGGCCAGCACAATAATGAGGGATCGTGGGAGCTTGGGGACGACGATACGAACAACCACGAGACCCAAAAGGGACATCAACCCGACGATCACGGTGACCCGGTCAAAGGTTCCGGCTGCCTGGACAAGATCAACAAACTTTCCGATCGGCATTTCACTCTCAACCGACACGCCAAGAAGCTTCGGAAGCTGGCTAAGAATGACAACGACGGCGATCCCATTCAAGTAGCCAACTCGCACCGGCATTGAAAGAAGCTCAGTTACAAACCCGAACTTGCCGATCCCGGCCGCGATGGCGATCACTCCCGAGCCGACTGCCAGCGCACCCGCCAACGCAACGGCTCGACTAACGCTGCCGCCAGCCAGTGGCAGAATCGTCGCTGCGATCAATGGTGCCAATGAAGAGTCGGGACCGAGGACGAGGACTCGCGACGGCCCAAAGATCGCATAGGCGAGCAAGGGCAAGACCGTCGCATACAGGCCGTACACAGGGGGAAGCCCAGCGGCTTGGCTGTAGCCCATACCGACGGGCACCAAGAACGCCGTCACCACGATTCCAGCCACAACATCGCCGTAGAAGTCTGACTTGGTCATCGATCGCAGATTTTGGAGGCCGGGAAAGTTATGCACACCCACCGACCCATCATGTCAGCTCAACGGCGCCACTTCGGCATAGACGACGATGTTTGACTCGTAGCTTCTTGCGACTGTGTCGAAGACGCCGCCGCAAGTAACGAGCCGGAGCGTTGGCCCATCGGTGTCGCCATAGACCCGTTCAGTTGGGAACGCATCTTTGTCGTACGTGTGACGTTCGATGACGACGAATGTCTGGCTGTTGTCCTGATCGTCTACAACCTCGATCTCGTCGCCAGGCTCCAACTCGCGAAGCCGGAAGAACACGGCTGGCCCCTTCGTGCTGTCGACATGCCCAACGATCACAGTCGGACCAGGGTGCGACGCCGGGGTACCGCCGGCCCACCAGCCGGCAAGGTCGAAGTCGACCGGCGTCTCGAGCGATCCGTCATCGGTGAGGCCAAGATCGATGATTGTCGCCTCAACGTCGATCGCCGGAATACGAATGACACGAGGAGGCGACGCAGGCGGAAGATTGACGCCGACCTCTTCTTCAAATGATTCGCCCGATACCAGCGGTTGCGGAAGGGTGACGCTTTTCTCGAATGCCGGTGCCGCCAACTCGTTCGCGGACGCGGGAGTGAGGACGGCGCGGGAACCTCTTACGCCGTCCTCACTGATCGGAAGCACTGAAGCCGACTGCTGGGTCATCGCGGCGACAAACGCCGCGATGACCAGAACCGGTGTGGCCCAGAGCCTCAAGCCAATCGGCGCCGCTGACGGCCAAACAGCACTGCTGCTGCTCCCCCAGCTGCCACCAATGCCAGTCCGGTGGCACCAGTGCTCGTCGAGTCGGCCGTTCCACCTGCCCCTGCTGCGACGCCGCCCGTTGGGGCCGCAGCCGCAGCCACGATCTTGCCGCAGGCCGCAGGAAGTGTTGCTTCTAGCGGCAACGCAGCGTCAAGCTTCGACTTGGCGTCACCGTCATATTCGCCACTTCCATCGATATCGACGCCGTGCACGATGACGAGGAAGTCAGCGAGGCCGCCAGCAACGTCGGCCGCCATTTCAATAGTTTGGGTGTACGTATAGGTGCCGCCAGCCGCGACGGGGAACCGTTCGATCGCAAGCGAAGAGTCAGGACCGGAGTCGCCTTCGGTTGTCAATGAAACCAGCACCGCGCCATACGCGGGAACCCCTTCAACCGTGCTAATCAGTCCATCGCCGTCGGTATCGAGTGAGATGTCTGGGCAAGCATTTACTGTGCCGACAACGCCGTGAATGTGCTGAGCATGCACAAGGTCAACCATGCCAATCATTGTGACTTCGATGACCGCTGTCGTTCCGGTTACCTCCATTGTGAAGGTACCTGAAGCTCCTGAATCGTTGAGCTCACCAAAAGTGCCGGAATAACTGACACTTTCTTGAGCGCCCGCGGGAGCAACAACCAAAGCAAGCATTGCTCCAGCCGAGAATGCAGCAGCAGCTGCCTTTTTGAAATACATAATCCCTCCAGATGTATGTGTAGCCGCCGTCTTGCGACGTGTTGCCAACCTAGTCGACCGCGACGGGGCCTGCCTTGACCGATCCAATTCGCTGAACGACGGAGCGACAACCGGGTTCATTCCCTGCACCCATGCCCCGTAAGATGCCTCTCGTAGCAACTGCCGAAGAGGAGATGCCATGGCCGGTAACGAGAAGGCAAAGCTGGTACTCGACGCAGCGGCGCGAGCGGCGATCTACATCGAGACGACCCCAGACAGCATGGTGACACCGTCGCCCGAGGCAACGGCAGCCCTGTCCGGCTTCACCTCTGTGCTGCCACAAGGCCCAAGCCAACCGGAAGCGGTACTGGCGCAACTTGACGAGCTCGGCTCGCCGGCAACGGTACGAAGTACGGGCGGACGTTACTTTGGCTTCGTCACCGGCGGAACAGAGCCAGCCGCAGCTGCGGCTGCGGTGCTGGCGAGCGCCTGGGATCAGAATGCAGCCTTGCCGGTGATGTCTCCTGTCGCCGCGACGCTCGACGGCATCGCCGCACGCTGGGTGACTGAGCTCCTCGGACTCCCCGACGCGGCGATCGCAACGTTCTGTAGCGGCGCCTCGGTGGCCAACATGACGTGCCTCATTGCCGCTCGCGATGCCTTGCTTCGACGAATGGGCTGGGACGTCGCCACGAAGGGCCTTCGGGGCGCGCCGCGTATCGAGGTAATCATGTCGGCTGAGATCCACGCCTCGGCGTACAAGGCGCTTCGTTCGATTGGTATCGGCACCGATGACGTCCGCTTCGTGCCAACCGACGACTGCGGCCGGATGATCGCATCAGAGGTTGGACCCGTTGCCCAACACTCGCTTCTGATCTGTCAGGCTGGCAATGTCAACACCGGCCACTGCGACCCATTTGCCGAACTGATTCCGCTGGTCCGTGCAGCAAATGGGTGGGTGCACATCGACGGTGCATTTGGTCTTTGGGCTGCTGCGTCTCCCGCTCACTCACACCTGGTTGCTGACGCGGCCGAAGCCGATTCATGGGCAACCGATGCTCATAAGTGGCTCAATGTGTCGTACGACTCCGGCCTCGCAATCTGCGCACGAGGCGATGACCTCAGACGAGCCATGGCCGTCGATGCCGCATACCTAGACGCCGGGGCCGAACGCACACCCATGCACCTCAACCTGCAAATGTCACAGCGGGCTCGCGGCATCGAAGCTTGGGCCGCAATCGCCTCGAGGGGCCGCTCCGGAATCGCTGAACTTATCGAATCGTGCTGCGCTCATGCAAACCAAATGGCATCAATCCTGGCCGAGGGAGGGGCCGAGATCTTGGCCCCAGTTGCCCTTAACCAGGTGCTCGTCTCGTTCAGCGATGATGCAGCGACCGAAGCGGTCATAGCCCAGACCCAAGCCGATCGTGTGTGCTGGGCCGGGGGCACAACCTGGCACGGCCGTAAGGCCATGCGCGTCAGTGTCTCCAATAGCTCAACCACAGATGAGGACATCACGCGCTCGGCAGCCGCCATCCTTGCTGCGTGGGCAACAGTCTCGTCGCGCGCCGCTGGGCCGAAGTAGTCATCAATATGACCAAGTCCCCCGTGCCAAATCGTTCGAATCCCGTAGGGTCTTGAGATGCGAATAGCGGTACTACGTGAGCAAGACGATCGAGAACGCCGGGTCGCCCTCACCCCGGACGGAGTCGCAGCCCTTGTTGCGGCCGCTCATCAGGTGTTCGTCGAGGAAGGCGCTGGGGTCCAGGCTGGCCATCTGGACGAGGCGTATCGGTCGACGGGAGCAATCCTCGGAAGCCGCGCTGACACTCTTGGCACCGAAGGAACCGTCATCGCAGTAAACGGACACATCGACGGCCTCGCCTCCGGACATGTCGTAATCGGTCTTCTTGATCCGCTCTGGAGGGCGACCGCGACGGAAGCGTTGGCGCAAACCGGGGCGACCTTGGTTGCACTTGAGCTAATTCCAAGAATCACACGGGCCCAGAGCATGGATGTGTTGTCATCGACGGCAACGGTCACTGGTACCGAGGCAGTACTCCTTGCGGCTCGAACGCTGCCAAAGCTGTTTCCGCTGATGATGACCGCAGCCGGGACGATCCCACCGGCGAGAGTCCTTGTCCTCGGCGCTGGCGTCGCTGGGCTCCAAGCCATTGCGACCGCGAAGCGCCTCGGTGCCGTCGTAGAGGGCTACGACATCAGGCCAGCCGCCGCAGAGCAAATCAGATCGCTCGGCGCGAAGGTTGTCGAACTCGACCTTGAGACGTCAGATAGTGAAGATGCAAGCGGCTACGCCAGAGAACAAGATGCCAGCACAGCAGCACGCCAGCTCGAACTGCTCTCGCGACACGTCGCAGAGGCCGACGTCGTCATCACCACCGCCGCCATCCCCGGTGCCGCAAGCCCACTTCTCGTGACCGCGGCGATGGTCGAGGCGATGTCACCAGGATCGGTTCTGGTCGACATGGCCGGCGAACGAGGCGGCAACTGCGAGCTCTCCCAACTCGACGAACAAGTCGTACACAACGGCATCACGATCCTCGCACCATCAGACCTCGCCTCGGGCTCCGCCACCACCGCGAGCCAGATGTTCAACAACAACGTCATCGCGCTTCTCACGCACTTAACCGACGACGACGGCAATATTGCGCTTGACCTCGACGACGAGATCACCGTCGGCACGCTCGTAGCCAAGGATGGCGCCATCGTCCACCCCAGAATTTTGGAGAAGCACGCATGACGCTGCTCATCGCCCTGACGTTATTCGCCCTTGCCGTCTTCCTCGGTATCGAACTCATCTCCAAGGTGCCGCCGACTCTGCACACGCCGCTGATGTCCGGCTCAAACGCAATCAGCGGAATCACGCTTATCGGAGCGCTCATCTCCGCTGGCAGCGAACACTCGACGACGGCGACCGTGTTCGGCTTCCTTGCCGTCACGCTCGCCACCATCAACGTGGTCGGTGGATTTCTTGTCACTAACCGCATGCTGTCGATGTTCCGCTCAAAGAGCGATGCCAAGAAGAAAAGCAGTCGCTGATGTCTGACTTCATCCAAGCTGGCTACCTCGTCTCTGCGATCCTTTTCGTGCTCGGCCTTAAAGGCTTAGCTCGCCCCCGAACCGCCGCCCGCGGCAATCAACTTGCCGCGCTTGCAATGTTGGTGGCGGTTGTCGTCACCGTGACCGACAACGCGATTGTCAGCTATTGGGTTCTCGTTGCTGGATTAATCGTCGGCGCCTCGATCGGTGCTCTTCTCGCGGCCAAGGTCCAGATGACCGGTATGCCAGAGCTTGTTGCTTTGTTCAACGGGTTCGGCGGCTTAGCTTCGGTACTTGTTGTTGTTGCGTCGTACGTCGAGTTGACCGACCTTGGCCGGCACGACGACACCTTCATTGTTGCGGCCGGTCTCAGCGCACTCATCGGTGCCATAACATTCAGCGGCAGCCTGATCGCCTTCGGCAAACTCCGAGAGTCGCTTCCAACGTGGCGCGGAAACATGGCCACAGTGGTCAACGGCCTTCTCATCGCGGGGGCGTTCGCCTCCTTGGTTGGGCTTATCGCTCAGCCGCTCGGCATTGGATGGCTCATTGCGATCGTGGCCCTCAGCACAGTTGCTGGCATCACGCTTGTGCTACCAATCGGTGGCGCCGACATGCCCGTGGTTATCGCGCTCCTCAACTCGCTCTCAGGTCTTGCCGCCGCCGCAACCGGGTTTGCACTCGGCAATAGTTTGCTCATCATCGCCGGTTCGTTGGTTGGTGCCAGCGGCTTGATTCTCACCCAAGTGATGTGCGTCGCCATGAACCGCACAATCACGAACGTGATCTTCGGAGCTATTTCTGGCGGAGTAATTGTCGACCCAGACGACGTGTATGACGGCAAGATCCGCTCCACCTCAGCCGACGATGTCGCACTCATTCTCGACTCCGCCGAGTCAGTTTCGATCATCCCCGGCTATGGGCTCGCGGTGGCCCAGGCCCAACATGCCGTTCGCGATCTTGCCCGAGTGCTCGAACAGAGAGGCACGAAGGTGTCATTCGCCATTCACCCCGTCGCCGGCCGGATGCCAGGCCATATGAATGTGCTGCTGGCCGAAGCTGAGGTGGACTATGAAGACCTGGTCGAAATGGCCGACGCCAATCCGACGTTCGCCCAAACTGATGTGGCCATCGTGATTGGGGCCAACGATGTAGTTAACCCGGTGGCGAGAGAAACAGACAGCGCTATCGCCGGAATGCCGATTCTTGATGCGGACAAAGCCCGCACCGTCATCGTGATCAAGCGTTCGTTGTCACCCGGTTTCGCAGGGATTCCGAACCCACTCTTCGCAAACCCAAACTCGCTCATGTTGTTTGCTGATGCGAAGAAAGCCGTTACTGACATCACCAAGGCACTCAACGAGGTGTAGTCCAATTGGGGTCCGGAAGGTGTTTAGTTATGGACATGGCTACTGTCAACCGTATGCAAAAGAAGAAGCTCCGCAGCCTTCGCGTGCTACCTCACCTCGCCGCGTCGTTTCTCCTTCTCTCAGCCTGCTCTAGCGACTCAGGCGAGGCAACAACCTTAACCACTATTGCGGAAACAACGACCACAACGGAACCGCTGGTCACTGCCGACTCGGTGCTCTCTGCCGCTGGTGCCGCACTCGCCGAAGTCGAGTCGCTCCACTTCTCAATAACGCATGAGGGCGCAGCAGTCTTTATCGACGCCGACGACATCGTTGCCTTCGATAAGGCCGACGGACGGTTCCAGGCGCCAGGGTCTGCTGACGCGCTCGTCGGCGTTACTGCCGGAAGCCTGACGACTGAGATTGGAGCCGTCGCCATCGACGGCGACGTGTGGATCACCAATCCGCTCACTAACAAATGGGAAGTGGCCCCCGATGCCTTCCGTTTCGACCCGGCCCGGCTCTTCAGTCGCGATGTCGGCCTTAGCGTGCTACTCACCGACGGGCTTTCCGACGCCGTACTTGAATCGCCGGAGCCAGACGGACAAGGCCGTTTCCACATCAGCGCGGCTGTCGACCCCGAGCAAGTCGCCACGCTGACAAGCGGTTTGGTCAAGGATGTTGCCAACCTCGAAATCTGGATCGATGCCGAGACCTCGTTATTGACGGAGACACAATTCGTAGTCGACACAAGTGACGGCGCGACGAGTTGGGTCCTGCTGCTCTCCGACTACGGGTCGGAAGTTAGCATCGTCGCTCCCGAACTCGGCTGACATGAACCGACTGGTGCGTGGCGAGCCTGCGATTTCAGGCGGTGATCGGCGGCGTGATCAATTGCCACTGTGGGTTGTTGCGTTCGGCGTCTTCGTTGCAGCGGACGACCTCATGGTCGTGTCAACAATGCTGCGGCCGATCGTCGATGATCTAGGGCTCATCCTGCCTGATGATCTCGACTCGACGGCCTGGGTCGTGAACGTATACCTCATCGCGTACATCGCCTCGATGCCGTTGGCTGGTCGGCTGAGCGACATCTACGGGCGCCGATCCGTTTTCGTTTCCTCACTCGTGTTGTTTGCCATCGGTTCGGTCATAGTCCCGGCAACGGACTCGTTCGCCGTGTTGCTCGTCGGCCGGGGACTGAGCGCAATAGGTGGCGGTGCTCTCGTCCCGGTCGCCCTCGCAGTCGCAGGCGACCTCCATATCGGCGCGGCACGTTCTCGAGCGATTGGGATGCTCGGAGCAATCGAGACGCTTGGGTGGGTGTGGGGTCCGTTGTATGGAGCGATTCTTGTCCGCTTCCTTACGTGGCAGTGGCAGTTCTACCTCAACGTGCCGCTGGCCCTTATCGGCATCGTGCTTGGTTGGAAATTCGTTGACCCCGTCGCAAGAGGTCGCGGACGAGTCGATTGGGCCGGGGCCACACTGCTGACCATCGGCCTCGTGGCTCTTAACGTTGCGCTGCTCAGCGCGGCGAAGATCCAGTCGATCAGCGGCCTCGATCAGCTCACCGGGGGTGATGCTGATCGCTGGTGGGAAAGCCCGTGGTTGTACTTCGTTGCTATCACCGCATTTGCCGGATTCGCGGTCATAGAACGGCGCTTGGTTCGAGCGGGTACTGCTCCCCCAATCGTTGGGGTCGGCGTTCTGCGAGGGAGGACGCCTGTAGCTGCGATGATTGTGAACGGTCTCGTCGGCGTCGGGCTGGTAATCGCCCTAATCAACGTCCCACTCTTCATCAACATCGTGGAAAGCAGTTCTGGCATAGGTTCGACTGCGGTGCTCTCTGGGGTGCTGCTGACATCACTGACGGCGACGATGGCCGTTACCTCTTACCTTGGTGGCGAACTCAGCGGACGGCTCGGCAACACCACGCCAACCATCGTCGGGATAGTGATCGGCATCGCTGGCTTCGCCATGCTCGGTACAACCTGGTCAGCCGATTCGAGCCATGTCCTGATGGCGCTTGAGCTCGCGGTCGTCGGGGCGGGGATCGGCCTCGTTTTGACACCGACCAGCGCTGCCGTAGTTGACGCTGCAGCCGAAGACGAACGAGGGAGCGCCGCCGGTCTCGTGATCGTCTTTCGCCTGATCGGCTTCAGCATCGGGCTTGCGGCCGTCACCGCATGGGGGCTCCACCGCTACGCCGAACTGCGTGATGCGCTCGAGCTTCCTGGGCTCGGCGACCCCGGCTACAAAGATGCCGCTTCTTCGGCCGCCATCGAGATCACGACGATCGCGCTCACCGAAACGTTCATCGGCGCCGGACTGGCACTGCTAGTCGCGCTCGTCGTTGCCGTCGTGGGAAGGAAGCGGACGGTTACATCGTGACGTTCTGAGGCCTCAACTGGCCTACCTCATTACGTTGTGGAAGGCGCGTCGACGATGGCGAACACCGGGTGATTGTGTGCGACTCGCTCGAAGTCAGCGAGATCTGAATCGGCGTTAACGCCATCGAAGTAGGACCCCACCTCGAGACTCCACCGTGTGAGGTATGCCTGCAACACCGCAGCCTTTGGACCATCGACAACTTCAGTTGCAGAGAAGGCAACTATCTTGCGCCCAAGCCGAAGCCGGCCTTCCCCTGCGGCCCTCAGGTTCCGCACCCACTCGGTTTCGCCCCGTGGGGCGACAAGATAGCGAGCCCCGTCAAAGGTGAGCGGGTTGACCGGCAAGGATTGTTCCTTGCCAGACGTGCGGCCCCTGACGAGCAGTTCATGCGAGCCGCGAATCGCGATACCCATTCTGCTGAATCGTCGAATCAGTCGATTGGCGATATTCCGGTCAGCCCAACCTGGTGCGAGATAGCGGGTTGTATCGGCGGTGGCGGGTGCATTCATGGTGTTCTCCTCAGTCAGAATCGGTTGCGAGAGCACTGCTCTCGTTTCTCATCATGAATCATCCGGGATTGAAAAGCAAGAGCACTGCTCACTTTTTATATCAGCGCTCTCCAAACCAAGATTTCTGCTACGGTGATCCCATGAACGCACCAAAGACGGCGAGGGCCAGAGCCCGGGTCGAGCTCACGAGAGAGATCAAGGCCGCGGCGCGACGCCAGCTCGCCGAGGTCGGTGCGCCCGGCCTGTCGCTGCGGGCGATTGCGAGGGAACTCGGTATGGCATCGTCGGCCATCTATCGCTACTTCCCCGGTCGCGATGAGCTGCTGACTGCGCTCATCACCGACGCATATGACGAAATTGGCCAGGTCGCGGAGGCTGCGACCGCAGCAACAACAGGTCTGCCATTCATTGACCGGTGGCTTGCGCTCGTCTCAGCGGTAAGGGGGTGGGCGCTAGCAAACCGCCACGAGTACGCGCTTATCTACGGCAGCCCGGTTCCCGGCTACGCCGCGCCACAAGACACGGTCGGTCCGGCCGTTCGAGTCACCATGGCCATGCTCAAACTTCTCGTTGAGGCCGTGAGAGCGTGCGACGTCGTGTCACGCGTCAATCAGGCCGACCCAGATGGCTCCCTCGAACGCATCGCGCTTGCCGCCGAAAGTCAACTCCCTAACGACGTCGTCAGCCGTGGGGTCGCAGCATGGACCCAGCTATTCGGCCACGTTAGCTTCGAGCTGTTTGGCCAGTTCCACACCGTCGTCGAAGACTACGACGCCTTCTTCATCGACCAGATGACACAAGTTGGCGAAACGCTGTAGCTGGATTCAGCCCAGCCCGTTGTAGACCGCAGCACAGACTGCGGCGCCGGTCTCGTTGCCGAGAAGGCCCGATGCCATCTTGTTCATCATGTAGGTGATTGTCAGTCCGCGGTCGACGTCGTTGACCACGATGGAGCCGCCCCAACCTCCCCAGAAGCAGATCTTTCCGTCTGAATGCCCACCGACGAGAGCAGCAATCTCGGGGAGCAGCAACCCATATCCGATGCCGAAACGCAGTGGCATTCCAAGGACAAGATCGATCCCATTCGACTGCTCTTCGAAAATCAGGTCGATCGTTTTCGGCGACAGCAGTCGGACTCCATCGACCTCGCCGCCATTGGTAATGACCGATTGGATTCGAGCAACGGAGCGAGCATTACCGTGGCCGTTCGCAGCCCCAATCTCGGCCTGGCGCCACGCCGGAGTCCACGACTCTTCTGCCCCTGGAGCAGGGCCGGTGAAGGTCTTGATGGCAACACTCTCTAGCACGGCTGGGTCGGTGAGATCTAGGCCGAAGTCGAGCGGAGGCGGCGGGACAACGTTTGATACCCGATGAAACTCTGACGGATCGAGACCGATGTGGAAGTCGGCCCCGAGCGGACCGGCGACCTCCTCGGCGAAGAACGTGCCGAGCGACTTTCCGCTGACTCGGCGAATGACCTCGCCAACGAGGTGTCCTTGATTAAGAGCGTGATAGCCCGATGCGGTGCCTGGCTCCCACCACGGCGCTTGCGCGGCCAACATCGCCGTTGACTTCTCCCAGTCGTAAATGTCGGAAACGACCACGGGTTGCGCCCAGCCCGAAACACCAGACGTGTGCGACATGAGGTGTCGCACTTCGACTGCCTCTTTGCCGTTTGCCGCGAACTCTGGCCAATACTTCGACACCGGGGCGTAGACATCGAGCTCACCTCGGTCAACAAGGACGAGGGCACACAGCGCAGTCATCGTCTTTGTCGACGACCAGACGTTTGTGATCGTGTCGCTCTGCCATGGTTTGGTTTTCTCTTCGTCGGTCCACCCGCCCCATTGGTCAACCACAATGTCGCCATCGATCGCGACCGCGACCGAGGCCCCAAGATCAGCGCCAGAATCGAGTTGCCCCGACAACACCTCGGCCACTGCATCGAATCGACTATCGCTTGTCCCGTGAATCTCAGCCATGGCGGATCTTACGACACGGCGGTGCGCAAAACGAAACGCAACACCGTTATCGAACTCACGAGTACGAATGCTCCGAGCGACGTCCTCTACAGTTGCGCGATGGACCAACAGACCATGCACCAAGTCGCAGAGGCCGCTGGTTTGGAGCTCCGGTCCGACGTGACAATCGCGGGAAATGATCCGATCCTCCCCAGCCGTTTTCCGATCGGCGAAGCGGCCGCAGTTGTGTTCGCCGCACTTGGTTCTCGAGCGGCTGATCTGGCAGAGAAGGCCGGAGGTTCGCCTGGACCAGTCGCCACCTCAGCCCTCGACGGCGTCCTTACGACAATCGGGTTCGCGGTCCAACGACTGAACGGCGAACCTGCGCCTCGCTCAAACCAATCGAATCCATTCGTCCACTGCTACGAGGGCGGTGATGGGCGCTGGATCTACTTGCACGGCGGCTTTCCAAACCTCGCTGCTGGACTCGCTTCTATTCTCGGTGTGAGCAACGACGCGAGCTTTGCCGACATGAAGCTCGCCGTAGCGGCCTGGGGAGCTCAGTCACTTGAAGACACGATCGCCGAACGAAACTTCTGTGGGGCGATGGTCCGCTCACACGCAGAGTGGCTAGCCCATCCCCAGGGCATCGCGCTGGAGGCCGAGCCGACCGTCGCCATGGATCCAAACGAGCACGAACTCACATGGGCTCCCGATCCGGTTCGACCCCTGGCCGGACTCCGGGTTCTCGACATGACCAGGGTGCTGGCCGGGCCAACTTGTGGCAAGTACTTGGCCTCGCTCGGCGCTGAAGTCACCAACCTACGATCCGATCACATCCCCCAAGTGCCGAGCTTCCTACTAGAGACTGGCGTCGGTAAGCAGATTGTGAGAGCAGACCTCCGCAAACAAGACGAGCTTGAGCACATACAGCGACTGGCGATGGACTCCCATGTGGTCGTGCAGGGTTACCGACCGTGGATAGTCAATCGCTTCGGGCTCGATGCCGCATCGCTACGAATCCGGGGCTGGCGGGGCATCTACGGCAATATCAGTTGCTATGGCGGCGTCGGACCATGGTCTGACCGTGCCGGTTGGGAGCAGCTCGCCCAGTCGGTTAGTGGCATGGCTGTCGCCGAAGGAACTGCCGAGCGACCAGCACAAGTTCCGGCTGCCTTGAATGACTACACCACCGGACTGTTGCTGGCTGAGGCGATCACTCGCCAACTCGTTGCGGGAACCGGGGCGGACATCGTCGCCTCGCTTTGTCAGACCGCCGGTTGGCTGATGCGCAACGGCGCCGGCTGCGACCCCAAACTCGCGAGCGGAATCGGAACACCGTCGCTCCTTCAGCGCAAGACCGAACAGGGAGTGCACCACCACCTCTCGCCTGGATTCACGGTTGGGGGTCTCGACATCGGTTGGCCAGGCAGCAGCGCGTAGTCCCTTGCGAACACTTTGGTGTCTGACACTGGCTCGACTCCGTCGACCTACCGTTCGCAGGGTGAACTAGCTCGACGGATAGTCGGCGTATGAATCTTTGAACACGCCCGAATGGAGCAGCACCTGAGCGGTCGGCTCGTTAGTTTCGTCGTCGGTCAGCGTGGTCAGCGTCCAATATGACTCGGTCCGGCGGCTCTGGCCCAGACCGACGATCTCGCGGCCGACCCGATAGGAGCGGCCGACCATCACCGGGCCGTTGATCATACGGATTTCGAGATCGATGAAGAGACCAACCGATGGTTGGCGAACGTTGAAGCCAACCCGCTTGGCCCCACTATTCGAGATCACGCTCATCATCTCGATGGGGATAATTGGCCCGCCAAACGGATTGTCGTCGGAGTCGGCCTCGTAGTGCGAAACAGACTCGGTGATCTTCAAAAGCTTTTGGGCCAACGTGAACGGGTAGAGGTTTCCGAGGTGAGTATCGAAGTCGATCGTGATCGTCTCGGACTCCTCGCCCTTTTGCCCGACACTCAGCTGATCGAGAATGAAGAGGTCGCCAGGATCGCGGTCATTGGCCTTCGCCAGCCGGCCAGCGAGGGCGGTCGTGCTCGTATCGCCATCGACGGACGCGGTGCCCTCAAGCACTGGTGTGCCATCGGCCTTTGCCGCGTAGATCGTCGCCGTTGTCGCTCCCGGTCCGGCAAGTGTGACAGTCGCCTGCACCTCTTCGCCCTCTACCACCATGTTCAGAAAGTGAGCGCTGAGGATTCCCTTGCGAAACCACAGGTCGCCCCAAATGCTGGCAAGGAGCGGGTCGAACTGGCTGAAGTGAGTCGGGCCTTCAATTGGCGCGCCGGGCAGACCAAGCTTTTCGGCTGTCTCGTCGTCGTGCACACTGAGGTGTCCGTCGTAGGTCTGGTCGGCGAGCATCTGGCGTGGAGCACGGATGGGCCCGGTCAAAGTAACGGGTGAGTCTGAGATCTGCTGCGACATTCTTGAAACGTAGCGCCCCCTCCCCCGCCGAGCCAGATAGCGCCGCCAGCATCGAACCGTCCGAGGTTCTCCTAGGCCAAACCCTAGATTGGTGAGACTCGGCCGTCGACCACGTCGTAGCGGTGCGTGAGTTCAAGAGCCTCGATAAACGACCGATCGTGCGAAACGACGAGCAGAGTGCCGGCAAACTTGCCGAGCGCTTCTTCCAGCTGCTCAATCGCCTCGAGGTCGAGATGATTTGTTGGTTCGTCGAGGATCACAGTGTTAACCCCGGAGGCCTGGAACGCGGCCAGCACTGCCCGTGTCTGCTCACCGGGCGAGAGAGCCTTGGTCGCCCGCCCGACATGTTCTTTTCCGAGGCCAAACTTGGCGAGGGTCGATCGAGCCTCGCTGAGATCGAGGCCAGTGTCTTCCATGAAGCGATCGAGCAGCGGGCCTTCTGTCTCCAGCCGGCGACGCCCCTGGTCGAGCTCGCCAAGAACGACCGAGCGACCTAGCCGTTGGGTGCCAGCTTCAAGCGGAACATCGCCGATGAGAGCACGCAATAGCGTGGTCTTCCCTGCGCCATTGGAGCCCTCAAAGAGTATGCGTTGACCACTCAGCACTTCAAGCGTTACTGGTCCAAGATGGAAACCGCCCTGTGTCACCTCGGCCTGCCTCAACTCCGCTACTAGATCACCCGAGCGAGCCACTTCACCGATTGTGAACTGGAGTTGCCACGGTTGCCAGGGTCGATCCACCTGCTCCAGACGCTCAATGGCACGCTCTGTCTGTCGAGCCTTCGATGCCAGCTTTTCGGACGCATCAATCCGGGTCCCTCGTGCCGCTCGGTCGTTGTCAGGTGGCTGCCGCTCGCGAGCCAATCCTTTGGCTGACCAATCTCGTGTTGTTGCGGCCCGCGATTGCAGCCGATCGCGCTCGTCAGTGAATTGGTCGAACTTGTCCTTGGCGTGCTGACGGGCGATCTCACGCTCCTCGAGGAAGGCAGACCACCCACCGCCGAACCGATTGATCGAAGAAGGCGCAGACGACCGCGGGTCTGGGTCGAACTCAACGACGTCGGTCACCACATTGTCGAGGAATTGCCGATCGTGCGACACAATAATGACCGGTCCGCGCTGTCCTTTCACAAGATTCTCAAGGAGAGCGATGCCTTCGAGGTCGAGGTCGTTGGTTGGTTCGTCGAGCAGCATGACGTCGTATTGCGATAGTCCAACCACAGCCAGCCAGACCTTTGCCCTCTCACCACCCGAGAGAAAAGCGACTTCCCGACCCATGATCTGCTCAGAATCAGACCAACCGACTGAAGCAAGCGCCTCACCTGCTCGCGCTTCAAGATCGGCGGCACCAAGGCGGAGCCAACGATCGAGCGCAGTGTCGTAGGTGTCAGCGGCGCCAACCTGCTCCGTTGCCAACGCCATCAGCGCCGCGTCGAGATTCTGGTTTGCCTCTGTCACGCCAGTCTGACGAGAAATCATTGCGTCGACCGTCTCACCAGGCAGCGCTGACCGATCTTGGGTCATGAGCCCGACAGATGCCTCGCCGGGAGTGGTGGAAACCGTGCC